>MGBU01000109.1 GCA_001790205.1 Candidatus Rokubacteria bacterium GWA2_73_35
CCCGCCAGTACCTGACGAAGGGCGGCGCCATGTTCGCCACGTACGCGGGCGCCATGAAGTACGCCAGCTCGACCGCGCGCGCAAGGGCGTCCTTCACGCCGGGCGCCGGCTCCGCACCATCCGGAGGAGCCACCACGCCCCGGCCGCGGCGGCAAGGTGCTTGAGCGTGTGCCCGCTGACCAGCCGGCCCGCGGCGAAGACGGCGGCGTCGGCCTGCTCGAGGAGCTTGGCGGCGACGTACCAGCCGAGCGCGACGAGGAGGTCGCCGCCGCGCGTGTACGCGGGCGGGCACAGGGCGAGCAGGAGCGGGATCAGGACGAGCGGCACGAACTGCACGAGGGCGTAGGGCCGGAGATCACCCGCGCCGGCCGCCTCGGAGGCGTACCAGTAGACGACGCTCGCCACGCCCGTCGCCAGGAGCACGGGCAAGAGCCGGCGGCCCGCGCGCGCGCCCACGCGCTCGCCGACGACCGCGGCCAGGAGCGCCATGAGCACGAGCGTGATCGGCAGCCGGTCCCACACGAGGGCCGCGTTCGCCGGCGCCAGGTGGTACCAGGCCGAGCCGACACCGGTCAGCGCCGTTCCCGCAAACACCACGAGGAACGCCGTGCGCTCCCACGGCTCCCTGAAGACCGGCGCCGGCCGACCGCGGAGGAGTGCCAGGAGGCCGAGGGCGCCGACGACGACGAAGGGCGCGTTCGAGGCGACGTTGAGGAGGTTCGGCACGCCGAGGAGCGTGCGGCCGTCGGCGAAGGCGTGGTAGGCGGAGTCCTGGGCGATCCGCGGGAGCCCGAGCAGGACCGCGGCGGCCGCGAGCGCGGGCGCCGCGAGGCAGAGCGCGCGCGCCGCGCGGGTCGCGCCGCCGGGCCGGCTCACGGCGCGGTCCCGTCCTCGCGCGACCACTCGCGCCAGAGCGCGAGCAGCAGCGCGACCGCGGCGGGGCCGAGGAAGAGGCCGATCGAGCCGAAGGCCGCCAGGCCGCCGAGGACGCCGAAGAAGCCCAGGAGGAACGGGATGCGCCCGGCGCCGGCGAGGAACCACGAGCGGATCACGTTGTCGACCATGCTCACGACGAGGACGCCCCAGAGCAGCAGCAGCGCGCCCGCCAGGAGGCGTCCCTGGAGGAGAAGCCACGCGCCCACCGGCCCGTACACGAGCGGCGCGCCGACCGGCAGGAGCGCGAGGAGGACGGTGAGGGCGCCGAGCAGGACGGGCGCCCGGAGGCCCGCGGCCCAGGTCCCGATCATCACGAGCGCGCCCTGGGTGAGCGCGGTGAAGAGGGTCCCGTACATCACGGCGCGCACCGTCCGGCCCATCGGGCGGAACAGCACCACCGTGCGCGGACCGCCCAGCCGCCGCGCCGCGCGGTCGATCGCGGGGGCGAGCGCCCCGCCGTCGCGGTAGACGAAGAAGAGCGTGAAGACGGCGAGCACAGCCTCGATCGCGAACCGGCCGAGGTCGCCGGCGGCGCTCGTGACCGCGACGACCACGGGGCCCGCCCGCGCCGTCGCCCACTCCTGGAGCCGGAGCGGGTCGGCCAGGATGCCCGCGAGCCGGTCGGCGAGCTCGGGGCCGAGCACGGGCAGGCGCCGCGCCACCGCGAGCAGCTCGCCGGGGCCGCTGCGCACCCAGACCTTGAAATCCGCGAAGGCGCGCTGCAGCTCGGCGGCGAGCGCGAGCGAGACGAGCACGGCGGGCACCATGACGACGAGCACGACCAGCATGGTCGTGAGCGCCGCGGCCCAGCCCGTGCGCCCGCCGAGCCGGCGCTCGATCCACGTGAACGCCGGCCAGCTCGCGAAGGCGAGGATCACCGCCCACCCGATCGGGACGAGGAACGGCCGCAGCACGAGCAGCGCCGCGCCGATGATGAGCGCGGTGCCCGCGAGCTCCGCCCACCGCTGGCTCCCCGGCGTCGTCATGGGCGCGCCCAGCATACCAGCGTCGGCCGCGCCACGGGCCCGGGGTTGCGGCGCCGGCGGCGGCGCGCGAGCATGGGCTCCGTGGGCTTCCTCGTCCGCGTGCTCGTCAACGGGCTCGCGATCTACCTGATCGCGCAGGTCGTGCCGGGCATCGCCGTCAGCGGCGTCCTGACCGCGCTCGGCGCCGGGCTCGTGCTCGGGCTGATCAACGCGATCGTGCGCCCGATCCTGGTCGTCCTGACCCTGCCGGCCACGCTCCTGACGCTCGGCCTCTTCCTCTTCGTGCTGAACGCGTTCTGCCTCTGGCTCACGTCCCAGCTCGTCCGGGGCTTCGAGATCCAGGGCGCCTGGGCAGCGCTCTTCGGCGCCCTCCTGATCAGCGCCGTGAGCTTCGTCCTGAACGCGTTCGTCAGCGACCGCGGCCGCATCGTCGCCATCACGCGCCGTTAGGCGTCGTCGCTCCCCGGGTGGCCGGCTGCTCAGGCCCTGGCCACCCGCCCCTGGCGCCCGATGGTAAGAAACCGGCCGGCGGCGGCTCGAGGGCGCTCAGCCCATCCGGAAAACTCCCATGAATCCGGTCTGTTCTGGCTCACTTCCGGTTTGGTATCCGCTTTGCGAGAGAGCCCTGGCAGGAGGACGTCGACAATGATCAGCACAGTGGTCAGATCGCTCTCGCGGGTCCCGGTCCAGCTCCGGAGCCTCGCCGTGTGCGTCGCGTGCGAGGAGTGCTTCGAGCTGGGCGTCTCGACGTGCCCGTCCTGCGGGAGCGACGAGTACGTGCCGCTCCTGCATCAGCTCGAAGGCCGGATCCTCAACCTGACCAGCCTCAACTGATGCCGATCCGGCGCGCGGCGCTCACCGCCCTGGCGCTTGCGCTGGCGCTCGCCGCGGCCCCCCGCGCGTGGGCCGGCGAGCCCGCCGAGCAACTCTCCGCGCGCATCGACCAGGTGCTCAGGATCCTCGAGGACCCCGCGCTCAAGCCGGCCGAGCGGGCCGAGGAGCGCCGGGCCGCCATCCGCCGCGTCGCCCACGACATCTTCGACTTCGAGGAGCTCGCCCGGCGCAGCCTCGGCCGCCACTGGCAGGCGCGCACGCCCGAGGAGCGCGACGAGTTCGTGCGGCTCCTCGGCCACCTCCTCGAGCGGGCCTACCTCGGCAAGCTCGAGCTGTATAGCGGCGAGCGGATCGCGCTCCTCGGCGACTCCGTGGACGGCGACCTCGTCACCGTGCGGACGCGCGTCGTCACCCGGCAGGGCACCGAGATCCCGGTGGACTACCGCATGCTCCGGCGGGGCGACGGCTGGCGCGCGTACGACGTCACGATCGAGGGCGTGAGCCTCGTCGCCAACTACCGGAGCCAGTTCGACAAGATCATCCGCCGCGCCTCCTTCCAGCAGCTGGTGAAGCAGGTCCGCGAAAAGCAGTAGTAGAATCCCCTCCATGTGGGAGGGGAGCGTCGTCTCGCTCCACATCGCCCGCGAGGCCTCCGCGCCCATGGACTCCGTCCCGTCCGTGCGCGCGGTGCCCGGCCACGGCCTCGAGGGCGACCGCTACTTCCTGGGCACCGGCTTCTACTCGGCCAGGCCGAGCTGGGGCGGGCGCGAGGTCACGCTGATCGAGACCGAGGCCGTGGCGGCGCTCCTCGGCGGCGTGCAGAACGCCGAGGGCCACCGGCTCGGGATCACGCTCGGGCCGGCCGAGACCCGGCGCAACATCGCGACGGTCGGGGTCCCGCTCAACCACCTGGTGGAGCGCGAGTTCTGGGTGGGGCCGGTCCTGCTGGTCGGCACGCGGCTCTGCGAGCCGTGCAAGCACCTCGACGAGCTGACGCAGCCCGGCGTCATGGCCGGGCTCATCCACCGCGGCGGCCTGCGCGCGCGGATCCTGAGCGACGGCGTGATCCGGGTGGGCGACGCGATCCGCCCGAAGGGCGGGTGAGTCGCCCGAGAGGCGGCGCCGGGGAGGGGTCGCTCGACCACGCGGCACGCGATCGCATCCCCGTGTTGCGGCTTCACTCCATCCCGACGGGTGAGGCCCGCATTGGCGCATGGAGGGAACGGGTCCTCGTTGACCCCTCCCCGGCGTCGCCTCTCGGGCGACCCACCGATCCCGCCGTCGCCCGATCATCTCCCGAGCTCATCGTTCACGAACACCTCGGGCTAGCGGCCCGGGGGGCGGTAGGTGATCCGCCAGACGCGGCCGGCGCCGTCGTCCGACACGAAGAGCGCGCCGTCGGCGCCCACCGCGAGCCCGACCGGCCGGCCCGTCACGGCGCCGCCCGCGAGCCACCCCGTGACGAAGTCCTCGGGCGCGCCCGGGCGGCCGTCCCGGAACGGCACGCGGACGACCTTGTAGCCGGTCGGCACCGACCGGTTCCACGAGCCGTGGAGCGCGACGAAGAGGCTGCCGCGGTACTCGGGCGGGAACGCCGTGCCGGTGTAGAAGGCGAGGCCGAGCGGCGCGGAGTGCGCCGGGATCTCGAGGGTCGGCAGCGCCATCCCGCGGCAGCGCCCGGCGTCGCCGCCGGCCTCGTCGTCGGGCACGGCGCGGCCCCCCGCCGCGAAGCAGTCGGGCCAGCCGTAGAAGCCGCCCTCGCGCACCTCGGTGACGTAGTCGGGCGGCAGCTCGTCGCCCCGCCAGTCGCGCTCGTTGACCGTCGCCCAGAGCGCGCCGGTCGCCGGGTGGATCGCGAGCCCCACCGCGTTGCGCAGGCCGGTCGCGAAGCGCCGCTCGTCGGCGCCGTCGGCGCGGTAGCGCGTGATCGCCGCGCGGCGCGGGTCCGCCTCGCGGCAGACGTTGCACGAGGAGCCGACCGAGAGGTAGAGCGCGCCGTCCGGGCCGAAGGCGAGCGTCCGGGTCCAGTGGCCCCCGCCCCGGGGGATGCCGGCGACGACGACGACCGGATCGCTCGCCGTCCGGGTCGTCGGGTCGTAGCGGAAGCGGCGGACGCGGCCCGTCTCGGCGACGTAGAGCCGGCCCGCGTGGAATCCGAGGCCGTGCGGGAGATCGAGCCCGTCGGCGACGGTGAGGGCGCGGTCGGCGCGGCCGTCGCCGTCCCCATCGGGCAGCGCGACGACGCGCCCGGCGCGCGGCAGGGAGACCAGGAGCGTGCCGGCCGGGTCCACGGCGAGCAGGCGCGGGCCGGCGAGGCCGGCGGCGAACTCCTGGATCACGAAGCCTTGCGGCAGCGTCAGCTTCGGCGCCGCGGCGGCCGCGCCGGCGGCGGAGAGGACGAGCGCGGCGGCGGCGAGCGCCCGCGCGGGCGCCACCGGGCTCAGCGCCCGCGCCACTCGGGCGTGCGCTTGGCGAGGAAGGCGCGCACGCCCTCGTGGAAGTCGTCGCTCAGGTAGCACGAGAGGACGAGATCCTCGGCGTCGCGGAGCGCCGCGGGCGCGGTGACCCGGCGCGTGGCCTCCTTGACCGCGGCGAGCGTCAGCGGCGCGAGCTCGGTCAGGTGCTGGGCCAGCTCGCGCACGCGCGCCTCGAGGGCCGCCGCCGGGTGGACCTCGTCCACGAGGCCGATCGCGTGCGCCTCGGGGGCGTCGAGGAGCCGGGCGGTCAGGAGCAGGTTGCGGGCGCGCACCGGCCCCACCGTGGCCGCGAGCAGCGAGAACGCCAGCGGCGCCATGCAGTTGCCGAGCGTCCGCGCGACCGGGGCGCCGAAGCGCGCGTGCGCCGCCGCGACTCTGAGGTCGCACGCGAGCGACAGGAAGAGGCCCCCGCCGACGGCGTCGCCCTGCACCATCGCGAGCGTCGGTTTCCGCATGCCGTGCAGGCGCGCGAGCACCCGCGTGATCCGCGCCTCGTAGGCGAGCGCGTCCTCGCGCGTCCGGAACTCGAGGAACTGGCGGATGTCGGTGCCGCTCACGAACGCGCGCTCGCCCGCGCCTCGCAGGACGAGCACGCGCACCTCGGGGTCCGCGTCGAACCGCTCGCAGAGGTCGTGGAGCGCGTCGTACATCGCGAAGGTTATCGCGTTGCGCGCGTCCGGGCGGTTGACCGTGACGAGCGCGACGCGCCCGTCGCGCTCGAGCAGGAGGTCGTCGGTCATTTGTAGCGGGGCCCGCCAGTCCGGCTCCAACCGTGGGTGGCCTGAGACAGGTGCGCCGCGCTCATTCGTGCTGTCGGGGCGCCAGCGCGAGCCCCCAGGTCTGGAGGTCCTGGTCCACGGGCTCCGCGCGGCCGCCCTGCCGCCGGTCGAGGAGGACGCGGATCCGCTGGGCCCCGGAGAGCTCCTGCGCGAGGAAGTCGTACAGCTCGGGGCTCGAGCGGGCGACGATGAACAGGTGGCCCAGCTCCGCCACCTCGCTCTCCGAGCGGTCCCGCCAGCGGCGCAGGCCGAGCGCGCCCGCCAGCCGGTCGGCCCTGGCGCGGTGGTCCGCGGCCCGGCGCTCGTCGCCGGCGCGCCCCAGGAGGTCGGCGATCTCGAGGTGGATCGAGGCGGCGAGCGGCCGCAGGCCGAGCGTCTCGGCGAGGGCCCGCGCGGCGTCCAGGTGCTGGAGCGCCTCGGCGGCGCCGGGCGCGCCGCTCCGGGCGGCGACGCGGCCGAGCAGCTCGAGCGCCGCCGCCTCGTGGCCGCGCTCGCCGGCGGCGAGCGCGAGGTCGAGCGCCTCCTGCGCCGTCGCGCGCGCGCGCGCGATCTGGCCGTCGGCCAGGAGCCCCTCGGCGAGGTTGGCCGTCCACGCCGCGAGGTACGCGCGCACGCCGAGCCGCCGGCTCTGCGCCACGCCCTCCTCGAGCAGCCCGAGGCCCTCGCCGATGTGGCCCAGGCGGACGAAGGTGAGCCCGAGGAGCGACGACGGGATCGGCTGCCAGAGCGTGAGGCGCTTGCGCCGGCACGTCTCGACGCTGCGCTCGAGGGGCAGCACCGCGCGCGCCAGATGGCCGCGCCGGAGCGAGACCAGCCCCGCCATGGTCCAGGCGATCACCTGGCTCCACGCGTGGCGCGAGGCCTCCGCGGCGCGGTGGGCCATGTCGAGGCAGGCGTAGGCGGCCTCGAACTCGCCGAGGTCGGCGAGCGTCAGGGCGAGCCACGCGCACGAGGCGACGTAGGGCGTGCCGCCCTGGTACCGCTCGCCGAGGAGGTCGAGGTTCTCGCGCAGCGTCTGCTCGGCGCGCCCGTAGTCGCCGAGCACGTGGTAGCTCTGCCCCACGTACTGGCGCGCGAGCCCCTGGAGCGCGATGTCATCGCACGCCTCGCCGACGCGCGCGCACCGCGCGCCGTACTCGATCGCGAGCCGCGTCTCGCCCTTCAGGTAGTGGTAGTTGATGAGGTAGGCGTAGATCCGCGCGAGCCGCTGCTCGTCGCCGATCTTCTGCGCCATCTCCTCGGCCTCCCGGGAGACCGCGAGGACCTCGTCGAGGCGGCCGAGCTGGAGGAGCGGCGGGCGCAGGTCGAGCCGGAGGTCGATCGCCTGCTCCATGGTCTCGGGGCCCGGCGGCAGGTGGCGGAGCGCGGCGAGCGCGGCCTCGAAGGCCCGCACCGCATCCACGTTGGCCGCGCGCGTCACCGCGCGGGCGCCGGCCTGCCGGTTGTAGATCGCCGCCGTGGCCCATACCTCGCCGCGCGAGGCGTGGTGGGCGAGCTGGTCCACGTAGCTCGTGAGCCGGTCGCGGTAGAGCTGCTCGATCGCCTCGACGATGCGCGCGTGGAGGGTGCGGCGCGGCTCCCTCAGCAGGCTGGCGTAGGCGACGTCGCGCGTGAGCGCGTTCCGGAAGCGGTACTCGAGGTCCGGGAAGAGGCCGGCCTCGTGCAGGAACCCCGCGGCCTGCAGGTGCTGGAGCGCGCCGCGCAGCGAGTCGGCCGGCAGGTCGGTGACCACCTCGAGCAGCGCGAACGGCACCTCGGTCCCGATCACGGCCGCCGACTGCAGCAGGAGCTTCTCGTCGTGTGGGAGCCGGTCGATGCGCGCGGCGAGCACGGCCTGCACCGTCGCGGGCACCTGCAGGCCCCCCGCCTCGGTCGCGAGCCGGTGGGCGCCGCGCTCGCCGACGAGCACCCCGGTCTCGACGAGGGTGCGCACGAGCTCCTCGAGGAAGAACGGGTTGCCGCTGCTCCGCTGGACCAGGAGCTCGCGGAGCGGCCCGAGCGAGCGGTCGCGCCCGATCAGCGCGTCGAGCAGCTCGCTCGCGGCGGCCGGCGTGAGGGGCTCGATCGAGAGCTCCGTGAAGCCGGGCTCGTCCGCCCAGTGGTGCTCGTACTCGGGCCGGTAGTCCACGAGCAGCAGGAGCCGTGCGGCGTGCACGCGTGTCAGGAGCGCGTCGAGGAAGGCCTGGGTCTCGGGGTCGACCCACTGGAGGTTCTCGAACACGAGCAGCAGCGGCTGGTGGTCGGTCTCCTTGAGGACGAGCCGCGTGAGCGCGCCGAGCGTTTCGTCCCGCCGCTCGTGCGGCTCGAGCGCCCAGAATGGATCGTCGTCCGGCAGCGCGTCGAGCAGCGCCAGGATGGGCGGCAGCGCGCTCTCGAGATCGCCACCGAGCGCCTGCGTCCGGTCCGTCACCCGGGTCCGGATCGTCTCGGCCCCGTCGCGCTCGTCGATCGCGAAGTGCCGGCGCAGGACGTCGATGATCGGCTGCCACGCGCCGGCCTTGTCGTAGGACAGCGAGCTGGACTCGAGGACCTTCCACTCGCGCGCGAGCGGCGAGGTGACGAACTCGTAGACCAGCCGCGACTTGCCCACGCCCGGCTCGGCCGTGAGCGCCGCGACCCGGCCGTGCCCCTCGCGCGCGTCGGCGAGCATCCGGTGCAGGCGCTCGAGCTCCGCGTCGCGCCCGACGAAGCGGCTCCAGCGCTCGGCGGCGGCGCGGCGGAGGGAGCGCGTGGGCGCGGCGCCGACCAGCTCGTGGATCTCGAGCGGCGCGTCGAGCCCCTTGACGGGGCGGGCTCCCAGCGGGCGCGTGCGCACCGCGTCGCCCGCGAGCCGGAGCGTGTACGGCGTGACGAACACGGCACCGGGGTCGGCCATCTGCTCCATCCGCGCCGCGAGGTGGGTCGTCTGGCCGACAGCGGTGTAATCCATGTCGAGGTCGCTGCCGATCGAGCGCACGACGACCTCGCCGGAGTTGAGGCCGATGCGGAACCGGAGCGGCACGCCGCGCGCGCGCTCGATCTCCTCCGCCCAGCAGCGGAGCGTCTCCTTCATGCGGAGCGCCGCGTAGCAGGCGCGCACCGCGTGGTCCTCGTGCGCGAGCGGCGCGCCGAAGAGCGCCATGATCCCGTCGCCCATGACCTGGTTGACGGTGCCCTCGTAGCGGTGCACCGCCTCCATCATCCGCTCGAGCACGCCGTCGAGCAGCTCGCGCGCCTCCTCCGGGTCGCGGTCGGCGAGCAGCTCCATCGAGCCCTTGAGGTCGGCGAAGAGGACGGTCACCTGCTTGCGCTCGCCCTCGAGCGCGCCCTTCGACGTGAGGATCTTCTCGGCGAGGTGGCGGGGCGTGTACGCGCCTGGGCCAGGGCCCGGGCCGGCTGCCTGGAGCCGCGCGCCGCAGTCGTTGCAAAACCTGGCGCCCGGGGGGTTGTCGTGTTGGCAGCCGGCGCACTTCATGAGGCGGCCAGCTTACCACCGGCGCGGGCCCGCCCGCAGCCGGGAACTCCCGCGCGCGGGGCCGGTCTCACGGGGCAGGCGGACCCGCGACGCCGCGGGCGCCGGGAGGAGGCACGGCGATGACCAAGCGGGAGTTCGTGCGCGGGCTGGTGGCGGGCGCGGTGGTCGCGGCGGTCCGGCCGGGCGCCGCGCGGGCCGAGCGGTTCCGGATTCTCGGCGGCGCGCCCGGGGCCGAGACGCTGCTGGTGGAGGGGCGGTCGAGCGCCGAGTTCCGGACGCTCGTCACGGGCGTGACGCCGGGCGGGCGGCGCGCGTACGGCGCGCTCGAGGTGCTCTGGCTCCGGGGGGCGGTGGTCGCGTCGCCGCTCGCGGCGGCCACGCTCGACGAGGCGCGCGCGGCCGGCACGCTCACCGTCGTCGAGCGCGAGCGGGCGACGGTGCCCGCGCTCCTCGTGGAGAACCGTGGCACGACCCACGTGCTCCTGCTCGCGGGCGAGATCCTGCTCGGCGGCAAGCAGAACCGCGTCGTCGTCGAGGACGTCCTGCTGCCGCCACGGAGCGGGCCCGTGGACCTCCAGGTCTACTGCGTCGAGCAGGGGCGCTGGAGCGGCGCCGCGCGCGGGTTCGGCGGCGGCGACACCGTCGCCGCGCCGGGGCTGCGCGCGAAGGTGCTCGAGCGCCGCGGGCAGGACGAGGTGTGGCGCGAGGTGGACCGCTACGCGGCGCGGCTCGCCGCGCCCTCGGCGACGTCGAGCTACCAGGCGATGCAGGACGCGCCCGGGGTGCGCGCCCACCGGCAGGACGCCGAGCGCGCGCTGGGCGCCGGGGTCCCGCCGGGGACGCTCGGCGCGGCGGCGTTCGTCGGCGGGGGCTTCGCGGGGCTCGACCTCTTCGCCGACCCCGGCCTCTTCGCCCGCGAGTGGCCGAAGCTCCTGCGCGCCCACGCGGTCGAGGCGTACGCCCGGCGCGGCGCGAAGCCGGCCGACGCCGACGCGCTGGGCGCCCGCGTCGCGCAGCTCCTGCGCGCGGCGGGCGCGGCCGAGGGCGTGCTGCGGCAGAGCGCGGGGGTCGGCCGGCTCTTCGAGTTCCGCGTGGCGGGCGCGCGCGGCGCCGCGCTCGTCGCCGAGGGCCAGGTGGTGCACGCGGCGATCCTCTGAGGGCCCGCAGGGGCCGGGGCCTCGCCCCGCAACGGCGCCGGGATCGCCTGTTGACGAGGAGCCGGCTGTCGTGCCATAAGAAAGTATGGGCAGAACGGTGGCGAAGGATACCGCCCCGAAGCGGGCCAGGGCGTCGAGCCGGAAGGTCACCTACAGCCTCCCCGCGGCGGTGGCCCACGAGGTCGATCGGCGCTGCGCCGGGTCCGAGCGCGGCAAGAGCCGACTCGTCGCCGAGGCCCTGGCGTTCTATTTCGCGGCCCAGGACCGGCGCGCCCTGGCGCTGCTCTACGCCGAGGCCGCCCAGGACCCCCAGTTCCAGGCCGACAACGACGCCGTCCAGCAGGACTTCGCGGCGCTCGACCGCGAGGCGGGCAAGGCGCTCCGGTGAGCGTCCGGAAGTGGGATCTCGCCTGGGCCTTTCTCGATCCCACCGTCGGACACGAACAGGCCGGGCGCCGGCCCGTGCTCGTCTTCTGCAACGACGTCATCGCCGGCCCGATCGGCCTCGTCACCGTGCTGCCCCTCACCACGTGGAGGACGGGCCGCCGCGTCTACCCCACCGAAGTGCTGCTGCCCTCCGGAACCGCGGGGCTGCCGGAGGCCTCGCTGGTCCTCGCGCACCAGGTCAGGACGAT
>MGBU01000110.1 GCA_001790205.1 Candidatus Rokubacteria bacterium GWA2_73_35
CCATCGCCATCGCCTCGACGTACTCCCAGTGGCCGGTGCCGTGGCTCGGGTCCACGACCACGGGCAGGTGCGAGAGCCGCTTCACGACCGGCACGGCGTTCAGGTCGAGCGTGAAGCGCGTCGCGGTCTCGAAGGTGCGGATGCCCCGCTCGCACAGGATCACGTTCGGGTTGCCGCGCGAGAGGACGTACTCCGCGGAGAGGAGCCACTCCTGGATCGACGTGGCCATCCCGCGCTTGAGGAGCACGGGCTTGCCGGCCTCGCCGACCTTCCGCAGCAGGGGGAAGTTCTGGACGTTGCGGGCGCCGATCTGGAGGATGTCGGCGTGCTCGGCGACCGCGTCCACCTTGTCCGCCGTCATCACCTCGGTGACCACCGGCAGGCCGGTCTCCCGCCGGGCCTCGGCGAGGAGCTTGAGGCCCTCGTCCTCGAGGCCCTGGAAGGCGTAGGGCGAGGTCCGGGGCTTGAAGGCGCCGCCGCGGAGGACGTGGGCGCCCGCCGCCTTCACGCGCTCGGCGGTCTCGAGGAGCTGCAGGCGCGACTCCACCGAGCAGGGCCCCGCCATCACCACGAGGGTCCGGCCGCCGATCGTCACGTCGCCGACACGCACCTCGGTCGCGTCGTGACGCACCTCGCGGCTCGCGAGCTTGTACGGCTGCAGGATCGGCGTGACGGCCTCGACGCACTCGAGGGACTCGAGCGCACGCAGCCCCTCCTTGCCCCGGTCGTCGCCGATCGCGCCGACGACCGTCCTGAGCGTGCCGCGGATCGTGTGCGCGGCGTACCCCATCGCCACGATCCGCCGACAGACGTCCTCGACTTCGTCCTCCGACGCGCCCGCCCTCAGCACGATGATCATCGCCGTCTCCTTTGTAGCGGGGACCGCGTGCCCGGCCCAGACCGTGGGTGCCTGAGCGAGATGCGCGTGGCTCCGCACGCCCTTTCCTCCCCCTCGTGTCCGATCCGACTCGAGCCCTCCGGAAAACACGAAGGCCGCGGGGGGTGCCCGCGGCCTCGAGGGGGGTCGGCGCCGCGGGCGTCGGTCCGCCCGCGGCGCTCGCTCAGCTCAGGAACAGAGCGCCTGGGCAGACCTCGGCGAAATAAAAAAAGCGCCAGAAGCCGGTCGTCGGGGTGCCCATACGCGTGCCGCTTACTCTACCGGCGCGGGCCGCCTCCCGTCAAGCGCCTTGTCGGGGCCCGGGCGCCAGCGCGGGATCGAGGAGCGCCACGGGTTCCCCGGGGCGCTCCGAGCGTCGGGGGGTGGGGGGGCCAGGTCGGGGCCCCCCACGTAATCAGGCGGCGTCCTTGCGCGGCCCGGGCTTGTGGAAGCGCCGGACGATCCGCTCGCGGTAGTAGTAGATGGGCAGGCAGAGCGCGACGACGATCGCCATGAGCGCGATCGCGTAGATGTACTGCTGCTCGGCCACGTGGGCGCCGAAGTAGGACGAGATCAGCGTCCCGGGCAGGCGCCCCACCGTCGAGACGACCGCGAACACCCAGAACGGCATCGGGCTGATCCCGAACAGGTACGAGATGATGTCCTTGGGGAAGCCCGGGATCAGGTAGAGGATGAAGCAGAGGATCACGCCCTCGGCCTCCAGGACGAAGCTCATCCGGTTCCAGTGGTGCTCGCTGAGGAACGGGCGCACGAGCGGCTCGCCCCACCTGCGCCCGATCCAGAAGGCGAACAGCGTGCCGGCCGTGAGGCCGATCGTGGAGTAGAGGAGGCCGAGCCACGTCCCGAAGAGCGCGCCGCCGACGGGCCCCGTGATCTCGCCGGGGATCGGCGAGATCACGACCTGCAGCGCCTGGATGACGATGAACACGAGCGGCGCCATGAAGCCCCACGACCGCACCGTCTCCTTGAGGAACTTCTTGTCACGGTAGAGGCGGATCAGCCAGTCGAGGAACGGGGCCTCGGTGACGGCGAGCCAGACCACGAGCGCGAGCAGGGCGAAGAGGAAGCCGCTGATGAGCGCCCAGCGCGCCCGGTCGTTCAGGGCGCGCCCGCGGGGAGCGGGCTCAGCGGGCCGGACGGCGCTCGCTCCAGGGATGCGCCGCCTCGAACGCCGCGCACGCGGCCAGGACCGTGCCATCGGCGTGCCGGCGGCCCACAATCTGCAATCCGACCGGCAGCCCCTCGTCGGTCCACCCGGCGGGGACGCTCGCGGCCGGCTGACCCGTGAGGTTGAACGGGTAGGTGAACGGCATCCAGCCCAGCACGGAGACGCGCGCGCCCGCGACCTCGCGCGGCGGCGGCGCCCCTGCGGCGAAGGGCGGCACGGCCACCGTCGGCATCAGCAGCAGGTCGAAGCGCTCGAGGAACACCCGGACCTCCTCCCAGTAGGCGTCGATGCGCTCGACCGCGCGGATGTACGCGGACGCCGTGATCGGCGCGCCGCGGCGGATCAGCTTGACGAGCGTCGGGTCCATGAGCGGCTCCGCCTCGGGCAGGCGCTCGGCCCACGCCGCGTGGAGCTGCGCCGCGATCAGCGTGCCGAAGAAATCCTCGGGGTTCCCCCAGCCCGGGCTCACGACCTCGACGTGGCAGCCGAGCGCCTCGAACGCCGCCGCCGCGCTCTCGCACGCCACGCGCACGCGCGGGTCTACGGCGGCGTAGCCGAGGTCGGGCGTCCAGGCCACGTGCAGGCCGCGGACGTCGGCGTCGCACGCCTCGAGGTAGGAGCCCGCCTCGCGCGGCAGCGAGTGGCGGTCGCGGTCGTCGGCCCCCGCGAGCACGTCGAGCATGAGGGCGGCGTCGCGCACGCTGCGCGCGAGCGGGCCGACGTGGGAGACGTGCGCCCAGCCGGGGAAGCCGCCGGCGTACGGCACGCGTCCGTACGAGGGCTTGAAGCCGTAGATGCCGCAGAACGAGGCCGGGATCCGCACCGAGCCGCCCCCGTCCGAGCCGAGCGCGAGCGGGCCGACGCCGCTGGCGACCGCGGCGGCGCCGCCGCCGCTCGAGCCGCCGGGCGTGAGGGCCGGATCCCAGGGGTTGCGCGTGACGCCGAAGAGCGGGTTCTCGGTCACGGCCTTGTGGCCGAACTCGGACGTGTTCGTCTTGCCGAGGATCACCGCGCCCGCGGCCCGGAGGCGCGCGACCGGGAGCGCGTCCTCCGCGGGCACGTGCTCGGCGAACAGGCGCGAGCCGCCGGTCGTCGTGAGGCCGCGCGTCGCGAGCAGGTCCTTGATCGACAGGGGCACGCCGTGGAGCGCCCCGAGCGGCTCGCCCTTCACGACGGCGATCTCCGCCTCCCGCGCGGCGGCCCGCGCGGCGTCGGCGGCGACGAGGCAGAACGCGTTCAGCGCGGGATCGACCGCCTCGAGCCGCGCCAGGACGGCGTCGGTGACCTCGACCGGCGACACGTCCTTTTTCCGGACGAGATCGCGGAGCTCGAGCGCGGACCGCCAGATCAGCTCGGCGTCGCTCATCGCGCGCATTGTATCATTCCGCGTCGTGGGGGCGTCCGTCCTCGACCTCCGCTGGCGCCCGGACGGCGCGCTCGAGCGCGCCTGGGTGCGCATCCCGGACGGCTCCTGGCTCGGCGTCGAGCCGGCCGCGACGCGCGAGGCGCCGTGGGGCCTCTCGGATCGCCTCTGGCACGCGCGCGCGGCCCCCGGCGCCGGCGCGTCCATCCCCGCGGGGGCCGTCGCCCTCACCGTGCTCGAGGCGCTCGACTGGTCGCGCATCGACCGCATCCCCGTGCTCGCGGAGCCCGGGCGCCTTCCGCCGGGCGGCGGCGCCGCGGTCCTGAACCTGCTCGCGACGCTCGCGGCGCGCCAGGGTGTGCCGCCGCTCTGCTATCGCGGCCCCTACCCGGGCGAGCAGCTCTTCCTGACGCTGCTCGAGTCGTTCCGCTACGTGCCCGCGACCGTCGACGATCCCCTCGCCGCGTTCGGGGCCGGCGCGCTCGCGTGGGCGCCCGCGCCCTTCGAGCCGCGCTTCGTCGGCGAGGGCCTCTACGTCCAGTGGCGCGGGCGGATCGAGAAGGTGGTCTGGCGCGACGTTGCCTACTACCGGCCCGACTGGCAGGGCGTCCTGCGCCACGCGCCGCGCCGTGTGCGCGACGCCCCCGACGGCGTGCGCTGCGGCCTGTGGGCGCTCGGCCGGGACCTCGAGGACCACCTGCGGCTCGCTCCCGACGGGACGCTCCGGGCGGCGCTCGAGCCGCCGGCGCGGCCGGGCGCCGCGCGCGCGGCGGCGCCGGGCGTGTGGGCGGGCGTCGCCGCCGTCGTCGCCGCGCAGAGCGCGCCGCCGCTCGCGCCGTTCATCCTCCGGGCCGCCGCCGCGCTCGCCCTCGAGTGGGGGCCCGTCGGCGGCGACCTCGCGCGCCTCGCCGCCGGCCGCGCGCGGGTGGACGACCGGGTCCCCGCGGCCCTCGGCGATGCGCTCGCCGCGGCGCCCGGCCGGACCGAGCGCGTCGCCGCGGCGCTCGTCGCCCTGGCCGAGATCGCCGCGCTCGTGGGCGACGCGCTGCGCGCGCGGGCGCACGCCGCGCTCGCCGCCCTCCCCGCCGCCGCCCAGGCGGCGGCGCTCGCGGCGCCCGCGGCGGCGGGCGGGGCGCGGGAGATCGTCGCGGCGGTGGAGGCGCTCCTCGCGGAGGCGGGCGCCGCGGCGTGACCTCGGCCCGCATCGTCCACGAAGGGCAGCGGCGCGTTATGAGGTCGCCTTGAGGATCACCCAGATGTTGAAGACGACGAAGGCGGCGATCGAGAGCGCGGAGAGCACGACGTAGCCGAGCCAGAGCGCCGCCTCGCGGCCGCGCCGGATGCGCGCGCGCCCCGTGAGCAGCCGCCTCGTGTACGTCATCGCGTCGTGCTTGAGGGTCGGCACGCCCAGCGCGTCGACGAGGACGTGGTAGCCGTCCATCTCGATGAAGCAGAACGGGTAGAGCGACACGACCAGCGCCTGCCACTGGATGATCCCCGACGCCGCCGCGAACGCCTGGACGAAGCCCGCGGGCGCGCGCGCCGCCGCGAGGAACCAGACCGCGCCGAGCACGAGGTGGACGAGCGCGCCCGACACCGCCGTGACCACGCGTGCCCGCCGGCTCGTCATGAAGATGTCGGTGACGTCGACGAAGAACGTCGGCACGAAGCCGTGCAGGAAGGTGAAGCCGAACTCGCGGACGCGCCGGCGGTAGTGGACGCACGCGAGCCCGTGCACGAGCTGGTGCGCGGCGACGCTCGCGAAGAAGAGGAGCTTCACCGTGACGATCGCCCGCACCGGGCTGCCGCCGAAGCCGGCCATCACCGCGTCGAGCTCGCGCCAGAGCCCCACGACCGCGAACGCCCCGGCGACGGCCAGCGCGACGCACGCGACGGCCGCGGCGCGCGTGAACAGCAGGAACCCGCCCCAGCGATAGAGGCGCTGGAAGAACGGCTGCACGTCGCGGCTCGCGATCATGACGCGCTCGAGCCCGAACAGCGTGGTCTCGACCGCCTTCGCGATGCGTCGCCCGCGGTTCCGCGCGAGGATGCGGCGCAGGCGCGAGGCGGGCCGCAGCGTGAGGAGCTCGGCGCGCTGGAGCTTCCGGATCAGGTTCGGGATGATCTCGAAGTCGAACTCGCCGTACTGGAGCACGTACGCCGTCGCCAGCTCCTGCAGCGCCGTGTGCCCGTCCATCCGCTCCCAGAGGAACTTCTCGCGCTCGGTGAGCAGGAGGAAGCGGTCGGTCGCCGTGTTCTTGAGGATGTAGCGCCACTCGCCGACCCGGGACCGCACCTCGGCCAGCTCGAACGACTCCGCGGGCACCCGCTGCGGCCGCGAGTTGATGAAGCCGACGACGCTCGCGACCTCGCGCAGCTCGAAGCCCTCGTCGTCCTCGCGGCGGACGAGCAGCTCGAGCCTGGCGGGCGCCGGCCGCTCGGTCACCGCGAGTCGACGTCGAGCCCCGTCGCCTCGAGGCCCCAGCGCGTGGCCTCGGCCACCTGGAGCGTCGAGCGCCGGAGCCGCTCGATGAACACCTGCACCATCGAGTAGAAGAACACGGCCGCCGCGTGCGGCGCGTGGTCGGTGAGCACCTGGAGGCTCTCGCGGCCGAGCACGAGCAGCGTCGCGTCGGTGTCGGCCTGGACCGACGCCGAGCGCGGCGAGCCGTCGAGCAGGCTCATCTCGCCGAAGAAGTCGCCCGCCTCGACACGCACCAGGACCTGCTCGACCTTGCCGGTGATCTCCTTGGAGACGAGCATCGTGCCGCGCCGGACGATGAACATCTCGTCGCCGCGGTCGCCCTCGCGGAAGAGGACCTGGCGCCGGCGGAGCGTGCGCGTGCGCAGCAGCTCGGCGACCGCGAGCAGGTCGGCGTCGGCGAAGGCGGCGAAGAGGCGCACCTCGCGCAGGAACGCGAGCGTCTCGGGCGACGGGGCCACGGGGCCGGCCCCGGCCTAGGTGGCCACGCGACGGATGAGCGCGTTGTGGAATTCGTGCCGGCGCAGGCCCGCCGGCGTCTTCGCGAGCCGGTCGAGCGCCTGCTGGATCGTCGCGCGCTCGGCGTCGGTGAGCTGGTACTGGGCGAGGAGGGCGTCGGGCGAGCGCTGGAGCTCGGCGAGGAACTCCGGATCGATCATGACCCGTCCCACCAGCTCCTTCAATCCTTGCGCCATCGCCGGGGATCATACCAATTTCCCCGGCGGTTTGATAGGCTCGCCGCATGCTCGAGGGCCTCCGCCGACGGCGACGAGGTTCCGGGAACCCTCGCCTCCGGCCGCGACGGCTCCGGGCGTGAGGGCGCGGGCGCGCGCGCTGGCCCTGGCGCTGCTCGCGCTCGCGGCGCCGGCGCCGCCCGGGGCGCTCGCGGCGGAGCCGGGCGCGCGCGTGCCGGCGATCGGCTACCTGGCGAACGAGCCGACGCCCGAGTCGGTCCCCGTCCTGCGGCAGGCGCTCGCCGACCTCGGCTGGCACGAGGGGCGCACGCTCCGGATCTGGTACCGGTACGCGCAGGGCCGGCCCGCGACCTACCCGCAGCACGCCGAGGCCCTGGCGAGCCTCGGCGTCGCGCTGATCGTCGCCGCGGCTCCGCCCGCCGTGGAAGCGGCCCGGCAGGCCGCGCCGCACGTGCCCATCGTGATGGTCTCGACCGACGACCCGGTGGCCCGCGGCTTCGTCGCGAGCCTCGCCGCGCCGGGCGGCCAGGTCACCGGGATCACGACGTTCGCCGTCGAGGCGAGCGCGCGGCGCGTGGAGCTGCTGAAGCGGCTGGTCCCCGCGCTCGCGCGCGTCGCCGTGCTCTGGAACCCGGCCAACCCGAGCGCGGCGCTCGACCTGCACCACACGCAGGCGGCGGCGCGCGCCCTCGGCGTCGAGGTGGCGCCCGTGGAGGCGCGCGTGGACAGCGACGTCCGCCCCGCGCTCGCCGCCGTCGAGCAGCGGCGGGCGGGTGCCCTGCTCGTGCTCGCCGATCCGCTGCTCCTGGCGCAGCGGCGCCGCCTCGTGAGCTTCGCCGAGCGCCAGCGGCTGCCGGCGATGTACCCGCTGGCCGAGTTCGTGGACGCCGGCGGCCTCGTCGCCTACGGCCCGGGCTGGACGGAGACGTTCCGGCGCGTCGCGATCTTCGTGGACAAGATCCTGCGCGGCGCGCGCCCGGGCGACCTGCCGGTCGAGCGGCCGCGCCGCATGGAGCTGGTCGTGAACCTCGCGGCCGCGCGCGCGCTCAAGCTGCCGATCCCGTCGGCGCTGCTCCTCGAGGCGGACCGCGTGCTCCAGTGAGGCGCGCGCGCCCCGGCGCGCCCACGGAGCCGGCGCGCCGCGGCCGTCAGCGGCCCAGCAGGTACGGGACGTCGGCGACGACCGTGTTGCGGCGGAAGAGGAGCGCGCCCTTGACGAGCAGCGCGGTCTGGTTGTGCAGCAGGTGCTGCCACCAGTGCCGCGGCAGGAACTCGGGCAGCACGATCGTCACCATCTGGTCGTCGCCGCGGCCCTGGATCTGGTCGAGGTACTCGAGCAGCGGGCGCAGGAGCGAGCGGTAGGGCGAGGTCAGCACCACGAGCGGCACCTCGAGCCCCCACCGGCCCCACTTCTCCTCGAGCCTCCGCGTGTTCGCCGGGTCGGTCTCGACGTAGACCGCGCGGACGGCCGCCGCCGGCGCGAGCGTCCGCGCGTACTGCACCGCCCGCACGACGCCCCGGTGCACGTCGCCGATCAGGACCAGCACCGTGTGCTGGAACACCGGGGGCGGCGCGAACCCCTCGAGCGACAGCTCGGCGGCCACCGCGGCGTAGTGGCGGTGCATGGTCATGAAGGTGAGCACCAGGAGCGGGATCACGACGACGACGATCCAGGCGCCCTCGACGAACTTGGTGACCGTGAGCGTCAACATCACGACGCCCGTCGCGACGGCGCCGAGGCCGTTGATCCACATGCGCCAGCGCCAGCCCTTCTCCCGGAGGCGAAGCCACCGCCGGACCATGCCGCTCTGGGAGAGGGTGAACGACAGGAACACGCCGATGGCGTAGAGGGGCAGGAGCGCGTGGGTGTCGCCCTGGAAGATCACGAGCAGGAGGATCGCGAAGCCGCTCAGGATCAGGATGCCGTTCGAGAACACGAGCCGGTCGCCCTGGTTGGCGAACTGGCGTGGCACGTACCGGTCGCGGGCGAGGATGGACGACAGCCGGGGGAAGCCGGCGTACGACGTGTTGGCGGCGAGCAGCAGGATGAGCGCGGTCGCGGCCTGCACGGCGTAATACGGCGCGCCGCCCCCGAACACGCGGCGCGCGATCTTCGACACGACGGTCTCGCCGCCGCCCGGGACGATCCCGAGGTCGTAGGCCAGGTACGTGAGCCCGAGGAACATCGTGATCGTGATGACGCCGAGCCAGCTCATCACGGCCGCCGCGTTCCGGCCCTCGGGCGGCTTGAGCGCCGGGACACCGTTGGAGACGGCTTCCACGCCGGTCAGCGCCGTGCAGCCGGCGGAGAACGCGCGCAGCAGGAGGAACAGCCCGATGCCCTCGAGCCCGGGCGGATGGGGCTCGTAGGGGGCCTCGGGGAGCAGGTCGAGCGTCACCGCGAGCAGCCCCCATCCGACCACGCCGAGGATGCTCGCGATGAAGAAGTAGGTCGGCGCGGCGAACAGCCTTCCCGACTCGCGGACCCCGCGCAGGTTCGCCAGCGCGATCCCGGCGATGAACAGGGCGCCCAGGATCACGCGGTAGGGATGGAGCGGCGGGAACGCCGAGGTCACCGCCGCGATCCCCGCCGCGACCGACACCGCCACGGTGAGCACGTAGTCCGTCAGCAGCGCCGCCGCCGCGGTGAGCGCGGGCAGGACGCCGAGGTTGTCCCGGGCGACGAGGTAGGCGCCGCCGCCCTGCTGGTAGGCCTGCACGGTCTGGCGGTAGGAGACGAGGACGATCGCCAGGAGCGTGGCGATCCCGAGCGCGATGGGGAGCGAGTAGCTCAGCGCCGCGCTGCCGGCGAGGATCAGGACGAGGAGGATCTCCTCGGTCGCGTACGCGTTGGACGACAACGGGTCGGAGGCGAATACCGCGAGCGCCACCGACTTCCCGAGCCTCTCGTGCCGGGCCTCGGCGAGCGGCATCGGCGGCCCGACCAGCGCGCGCTTGAGCAGCGTGAGGCGCATACGGCTCGCATGCTACCCGCCCCGCCGCCGGCGCGGTACCGCCGCGCCGGATTTTTACGCCGTCTTTACGGCCCGCGGCCGCTTCTTGACGCCGCCTTGATCCGCGCGCCTGTCACGCTGGGGCCATGGGGCGAGGGATCGATGTGTGACGATGGGGACGCACGCGGCACGCCACCCCGCCCGCGCTGGGGCTGGCTCTCGGTGCTCACGGCGCTCGGCATCGCCGCGCTCGCGGCCGTGGACCTCCTGGTGACCGCGCGGGCGCCCCGCGTGGGGCTGGAGTGCGCGGTGGTCGCGCTCACCTACGCCGCCCTCGCCGGATGGGCGCGGCGGCAGCGCGTGGCGCTGGACCAGCTCGACTGGTGCGCGGGCGCGTGGCCGCGCGTCACGGTGCGCCAGGTGGCCTCGCGGCCGGCGCCCCCCGCCGCGGTCCCCGGCACCGCGCCCCGCTCCCCGTCCGTCCCCGCGCTACACTGACGGCGTGAGCGAGGAGCAGCCGGGCTCGCCTCCGGAGCGCCGCGGTCCCGCCTGGCTGCGGGCGGGCTACGCGCAGGCGCTCGGGGCCGTCGCGCTGGCCACCGGGGTCTCCCGACTGCTGTTCACCCTGGTCTCGCCGCCGAACCTCGTCATGACGTACTTCGTGGCCGTCACGGCCATCGCGGCCAAGTACGGGCGCGGCCCGTCCGTCGTCGCCGCGCTCGCGAGCGTCGCCGCCTTCGACTTCTTCTTCGTCGCGCCGCACTTCACGTTCGCCGTCGCCGACACGGAGTACGTGCTCACGTTCGCCGTGATGCTGGCCGTCGGCCTCGTCATCGGCAATCTCACCGTGAGGGTCCGGCGCCAGCGGGAGGCGGCCGAGGGGCGCGAGCGGCGCACGGCGGCGCTCTACGCGATGAGCCGGGAGCTGGCGCAGGCGGGCGCCGCGGACGAGCTGGTCGCGATCGCGGCGCGGCACATCGGCGACGTGTTCGCGGCGGAGGTCAGCGTGGCCCTCGGCGCCGACCCGGGCCCCGAGGAGGCGGGCACGATCCACCTGCCGCTGCTCGGCCAGCGCAGCCCCCTCGGCGTCGTGCGCGTATGCCCCCGGCGGGAGCGCCAGGCGCTCGCGACACCGGAGGCGCGGCGCCAGCTCGAGACCTTCGTCAACCAGACGGCGCTGGCCCTGGAGCGCGCGCGCCTGGCCGACGAGGCGCGGGAGGCGCGCCTGCGCGCCGAGACCGAGCGGCTGCGCAGCTCGCTGCTGACCTCGGTCTCCCACGACCTCCGCACGCCCCTCGCGGCGATCACCGGCGCCGCGACGACCATGCTGGAGGGCGGCGCGCGCCTGGACCCGGCGACGCGGCTCGAGCTCCTCGAGTCCATCCGCGACGAGGCCGACCGCCTGAACCGGCTCGTCCAGAACCTGCTCGAGATGACGCGCCTCGAGTCCGGCGCCCTGCGCCTCCGCCGCGACTGGCACCCGCTCGAGGAGGTCGTGGGCGCCGCGCTCGGGCGGCTCGCGAAGCGCCTCGGCGCCCGCCGCGTCGCGGTCAGCCTCCCGCCCGACCTCCCGCTCGTCGCCATCGACGACGTCCTGATCGAGCAGGTCCTCCTGAATCTCCTGGAGAACGCCGTCAAGTACACGCCGGCCGACAGCCGGATCCGCATCCTCGCGACGGCGACGGACCGCAAGGTCACGGTGGAGATCGCCGACTGCGGCCCCGGGCTGCCGCCGGGCGAGGAGGAGCGGGTCTTCGAGAAGTTCCACCGCGCGACGGTGGACGGCCGCGGCGGCGCCGGGCTCGGGCTGGCGATCTGCCGCGGCATCGTCGAGGCGCACGGCGGCCGCATCTGGGCGCAGAACCTGCCCGAGGGCGGCGTCGCGTTCCTCTTCACGCTCCCGCTCGCCGAGCCGCCCGCCACGCCGCCCGCCGATGCCTGAGCCCGTCGTCGTCCTCATCGAGGACGAGCCCCAGATCCGGCGCTTCCTGCGCGCGACGCTGACGGGCCAGGGCTACCGGCTCTTCGAGGCGACGACGGGCACGGACGGCCTCGTCGAGGTGGGCTCGCGCCAGCCGGACGTCGTCATCCTGGACCTCGGCCTGCCGGACATGGACGGCCTCGAGGTGATCCGCCGGCTCCGCGAGTGGAGCGCGGTGCCGATCGTCGTCCTCTCGGCGCGCGGCCAGGAGGGGGACAAGGTGCAGGCGCTCGACGCCGGGGCGGACGACTACGTGAGCAAGCCCTTCGGCGCGGGCGAGCTGCTCGCGCGCCTCCGCGTGGCGCTCCGTCACACGGCGGGCGCGACTCACGAGGACGGCGAGGCGACCTTCGCGGTGGGCGATCTGCGGGTGGATCTTCTGCGGCGCCACGTGTCGCTCGGCGGCGCCGAGGTGCACCTGACGCCGATCGAGTACAAGCTCCTGACGACGCTCGTCCGCCACGCCGGCAGGGTCGTCACCCACCAGCAGCTGCTGCGCGAGGTGTGGGGGCCGGTGCACACGGACCAGGCCCACTACGTGCGCGTCTACATGGCCCACCTGCGCCACAAGCTCGAGGCGGAGCCCGCGCGCCCGCGCTACCTGCTCACCGAGCCGGGCGTGGGCTATCGGCTGGCGGTCGACTGACCTCGACGGAGCGTGGCGCGGCGCGCGCGCTCAGCGGGCCTTCTTGGCGGCGGACTCGCGCTGGAGCTTGACGAGGGCGAACCGGGCCGCCGCGCGGATCTCCTTGCTCCGGTCCTTGAGCGCACGCTGGAGGCCCGCCTGCGCCTCGGGCGCCGCGATGTCGCCGAGCGCGCGGATGGCCGCCGCCCGCGTCGCCTGGGGCAGGCCCCTGGCGAGCCCGAGGAAGCGGGGGCGCCGGTCGGCGATCGCCACGAGCGCCGGCACCCCCCGCGCGTCGCCGAGGCGCCCGAGGCTCGCGCAGGCGGCGCGGAGCACGATCTGGCTCGGCTGCGTCTCGACGAGACGGAGCAGCACGTCGAGCAGCTCCACCGCGTTGAGCGCGCTCGCCGACTCCAGGGCGCCGAGCAGGACCTCGGGCCGCTTCCGGGACAGGGCCTGGCCGACGAGCCGGAGCGCGTGCTCGCGCGGCACGCGCGTGAGCGTGCGCCCGAGCTCCGCCCGCACCGCCCGGTCCTGATGCCCCAGGAGAAAGACGAGGCCCGGGCCGAGGGCCGGGGCCAGGGCGTCCAGGACCGAGACCACGCGCCGGACGCGCGCCGGCGACTCCTCGTGCTCGAGGCCCTGGGTGACGAGGCGCACGCCCGGGTCTCCCTGGCCCGCGAGGATCTCGGCCGCCGCGCGCGCCAGCGCGTCGTCCGGCGCGTCGTGCACGAGCCCGGCGAGGTAGGCGTGAGCCGCCGCGCCGAAGCCCGCGAGCACGGCCCTGGCCTGCTCGCGCCCGGCGGCGTCCGCTGCCCCGAGCCGGCCGAGCAGGGGCTCGAGGCCCCTCGAGGCGGCGAGGGCCTCGACGACGCCGCGCGCCGCCTCCGCGAGCCGCGCGACGTCGGCCGCGCCCGGGCGGGCGCCGCCGAGGGCCGCGGCGAGCCGCGCGGCGCCCGCGAAGTCCCCGCCCGGCAGGAGGTGCCCGAGGATGCTCGTCGCCAGCTCCGCCTCGGCCCGGAACGCCTCGAGGTGCCCTTCGCGCGCTGCCGCGTCCGCCAGCGGGCCCACGCACCTGGCGAGGAGCCACGCGAGCGATTCCGCGTCCGCCCGGCCGAGCGCGAGCGCGAGACCGGCGGCCGCCCGGGCGCGCAGCGCGCCCTCGCGCTCGCCGAGCCCCGCCGCGCCGCGGTCCACGAGCTGCGCGGCGAGGTCCTCCTGTCCCATCGCGCGGAGCGCCGCGAGCACGGGCGGGACCCGCTCCTGGACGCTGCGCTCGAGGAACGCGGGCAGCGGCATCGCGAGCCAGCGGGACGCCTCGGCGAGCGCCTGCTCGGCCTCGGAGGTCTGCGCGTCCGCGCGCGCAGGCGGCGTCGCGGGCGCCTCCGCGCCCGGGACCTCCTCGGCCGCGAGCCGCCGCGCCGCCGCGTAGGCGCGGGTCCCCACCTCGATCGTCGTGATCCCGCTGTTGTCCAGGAGGCGCTGCCAGAAGCCCGGATCGCGCGCCGCATCCTCGAGCGGCTGCGCCAGGTGGGTGAGGAACGTGCGGAGCTGCTCGCGGGTGACGCCGCGGCGGAGCGTGAGGCTCGTGAGCCCGCTGTCGTCCATGAGCTGCTGGAGGACCTCGATCGTGAGCCCGAACAGGCGCGGGCTGGGGCGGATGGCGTTGACGACGATGGTCCCCTCGACGAGGGCCACCGTAAGGCTGGGGATCCGCGCGAGCATCGCCTCGGCGTGGCGCTCGAGCTGGTCGAGCGTCTGCGCGATGATCTGGCTCTCGGGTGGGTAGAGGCGGATGTTGTCCACGACGGCCGCCAGCGAGCGCAGGACATCCCGCGCCAGGAGCTGGGCCGCGTCGTCCAGGAGCGCCTCGCCGTGCTCGCGGCGCCAGGCCGCCATCCCCGCGCCGGACGCGAGGTAGATCACCGGGAAGACGCGGACGCGCCGGACGCCCTCGTCCTGGAGCCGCCGGTCCCAGGCGGCGACGTCCTGCTGGCCCGTCCGGCCGGCCCCGCTCAGGATCCTGAGCACGCCGCGGAGGTCGTCCGGGCCGAGGCCCCGCTCGAACGTGCACCGGCGGATGCCGTGGTCGGCGAAGACCCGGAGGAGGTCCTGCGCCGCGGGCAGGAGCCCCTTCTGCTCGATCGGCTGGCCGTTGACCACGAGCGCCTTGCTCTCCTCGCCGAGCGTCAGGCTCTCGACGCGCGCCAGGAGATCGAGGAGCGCGGCGCCGACGGCGGCGACGCCCTCCTCCACCAGCCGGCTCCCCGCCGGGTAGACGCGCATGTTCTTCACCGCCACGGCGACGCCGCGCAGCACCCGGTCGGCGAGCGGCCAGCTCGCGGCATCGAGCCGCGGGCCGCTCTCCGCGGCGTCGACCGTGAGGCTCAGCTCGCGCGCGACCTCGGCGGCGGAGAAGAGCTCCCCCGCGAGCGCCTGCGCCCGCTGGCGGTAGAGCTCCGCCTTCGCGGGGTCGTCCGAGCGCTCGAAGTGGTAGGCGAGCGGCCCCAGCACCTCCGCCGCGCGCTCCCCGGCGAGGCGCTCGGTCACCTCGCCCACCGTGCGGTGGGTGCGCCGCCGGTCGCCGGGGTCGAGGCCGTCGTAGACGATCTGCTGGAAGCACTGCGAGAGGAAGTGGACCTCGTCCTCGTCGCTCATCACGCCCATCTCCTCGAAGACGCGCTCCTTCTTGCCGCGGTCCACGAGGTGCTGCGTCTCGCCCGCGTCCTTGCCGAGCACGCCGGCGAGCAGCTCGAGATCCACGTGGGGGCCGACGACGGCGGCCTTGGCGATCATCTGGTGCAGCTCCTGGTCGAGCGCGTCCAGCCGGCCGCGGATGACCTCCTCGAGCGACGCGGCCAGTGTGGGCTCCACGGCCTCGAGGTCCCACGTCCCGTCGACCGTCCGGAGCGCCCCCTCGTTGATCAGCGCCTTCAGCGTCTCCTCGACGAAGAGCGGGATGCCGCGGCTCGCCTCCGAGAGGCGCTCCATGAACTCCGGGGCCGGCGTGTGCCGCTGCAGGATCTCCGTCACCATGCGGCCGACCTGCGAGGCCGTCAGCACGGCGAGGCCCACGCGCTGGAAGCGCGATGCCTGGCGCAGGAGGGGGGCGAGGCGGGCGAGCGGCAGCGGCGGGTCCTTCTCCCGCTCGAGCGCCTCGGTCTGCACGGCCGCGTAGACGAGCACGCGGCCGTCGGCGCGCTCGAGCAGGCGGCAGAGCACCTCGAGGCTCGCCTCGTCCACGTACTGGAGGTCGTCGAGGAAGAGCATCAGCGGGCTGTCGCCGGAGAGGAGGCAGAAGAGATCCGCCACGCCGTGGAAGAGCAGGCTGCGGCGCTCCTCCGCGGGGCGCGGCTCCCGCCGGCCGCCGGGCGGGGCCAGCGCCGGCAGCAGGGTGGCCAATTCCGCCAGCGAGGCCGCGTCGAGCCGGCTCTGCGCGAGCCCGAGCCGCTCCGGCTCGCGCTCGAGGCACGCGGCCAGGACGGGCCGGAGCGCGCTGTACGGCAGCGCGTGCTCCGACGCCAGGCACCGCACGAAGAACCAGCGGCGGCCCGCGCTCCCCGCGCGGCGCATCAGCTCGAGCAGGAGGCGGCTCTTGCCGAGGCCACGGCTGGCCTCCACGAGGAGCAGGCGGTTGCCCGCCGCTTCGCCGAGCGGCCCCTCGAGCTCGGCCAGCTCCGCCTCGCGCCCCACGAGCCGCGGGCACGGGAACCGCCTGAGGATCTCCACCTCGGGGGGCAGCCGCGACGCGCCGGCGCGGTTCACGCGGTTCTTCCCTTCGCGCTTGGAGCGGTAGAGCGCCTGGTCGGCCGCCTCGATCAGCTCCGAGGGCGAGGCGGCGTCGCCGGGATACGCCGCGACGCCGAGGCTCACCGTCGTGGAGAGGCCGTGGGGCGCCTTGTCGGTGACGAAGCGCTCGTGGTTCACGCGCTCGCGGATCTGCTCGGCCACGCGCATGCCGCCGGCGGTGTCCACACCCTCGAGGAACACGAAGAACTCGTCGCCCGCGAACCGGATGGCGTAGCCACCCTGGGGGATCGCGTCGCGGATCAGCTGGGCCAGGAGCTTCAGGACGCCGTCGCCGTCCAGGTGGCCGCACGTGTCGTTGATCTGCTTGAAGCCGTCCACGTCGAGCATGATCACGGCGAGCGGCGTGCCCTGCCGGGCGAGCAGCGCCAGGCGGTCGCGCAGGTACTGGCGCATGAACCGCCGGTTGTAGAGCCCGGTCAGCTCGTCGACGAAGATCAGGCGTGAGGCTTCCCGAATTCCCGCGAGCGCCATGTCCGGCCCCGGCCGGCTCCCCCCCTTCCCGGATCGTCTCCAGCTTATCGCGAGACGCGCCGATCGGCCGCGCGTAACGTGGGGCCGATCCGGAAATCGCGCCGTGGGCGCCGCCCCGCGGTGCCCGGGACCTTCCTCGGCGCCTTCCTGACGTTCTGGGTCG
The DNA here is from genome assembly GCA_001790205.1 of Candidatus Rokubacteria bacterium GWA2_73_35. Lineage (GTDB taxonomy): Bacteria > Methylomirabilota > Methylomirabilia > Rokubacteriales > CSP1-6 > GWA2-73-35. Next base: position 16,611 of record MGBU01000110.1, read on the forward strand.
TGATGTTCGTCGGGGGGATGTGGGCCGCCGCGGCCGGCGCCGGGAAGGACTTCAATCCCTTCCCGGCCGTCGGCCGCGCGCTCCTCGTCGTGGTCCCGCCACCGCGCCCTCTTCAGAGGCGGGCTCCTCGTGCGGCGGCGCCGGAGCGTCCCCTACCACAAGATCACCGACCTCGAGGTGACGCGGACGCTCCTCGACCAGCTCCTCGGCATCGGCACGCTCCGGATCTACACGGCGAGGAGGAGGTCGAGCGCCTCCTGACGACGACGCTCAGCCGCTACCGCGCGACCGGCGAGTAGGAGATCCGACACGTGGGCCGGAAGCCGTGAAACATGTTAGTCTCGAGCCATGAAGACCATCACCGTGCGAGACCTGCGCCAGCGCTGGCCGAGAGCCGAGGCGATGCTCGAACGCGAGAAGGAGATCGTCGTCACCCGCGATGGGAAGCCGGTCGCCAAGCTCGTACGCGTCCGCGAGGCCCGGGCAGCCCGTCGGCGCTTCGACCCCCGGGGGCATGCCCGGTGGCAGGCCAGGGTGAGTGGCGGGCGCACCGTCCGCTGGGTGGAGGAGTTCCTCCTCGCCGACCGCCAGGCCCGCGAAGTCGGCGCTTCCCGTGCTCTACCTCGACAGTAGCGCGCTGCTCAAGCTCCTCTGGCAGGAGCCGGAGAGCGACGCGGTGCGTGACCACGTGGCGAGCGAGGATCTCGTCATCGTCTCCTCGCTGGCGGAACTGGAGACCCACGTCCAGCTCTCCGCCGCCTGGCTCGCGGGCCGATACGGGAAGGTCCGGCTGGAACGCTTTCGCGCCAAGCTCGCGGAGTTCCGGGCCACCGAGCCGTTTCGTTTCCGCCCGCTCCCGGGCAGCGTGTTCGAGACGGCCCTGCAGCAACACGCTGGCGCCGGCCGGATTCACTGCCGCACGCTCGACCGGCTCCACCTGGCCGCCATGACCGAGCTCGACGTCGCCCGCCTGATGACTCACGACGCCGTTCAAGCGCGGGCCGCGCGAAGTCTCGGGTTCGAAGTGGTGATTCCGGCGCACCGCGCCTGACCCGCAGACCTTAGATGGTGGTGACCCCGGCGGGATTCGAACCCGCGATCTCGACCTTGAAAGGGTCGCGTCCTGGGCCTGGCTAGACGACGGGGTCGGCTCAGTATAGCTCAGGCGGGGCGCGCCACCCGAGCGATCACCTCCGCCAGCGTGTTGGGATCGAAGGGTTTGTTGATCACGGCGTCCCAGGCGCCGCCCGCGCGCGTCGCGCGCGTCTCCTCCTCGTCCCAGCCCGTGACGAGCACGACGGGCGTGGCGCGGCTCTGCGCCTTGATCGCTTCCGCCACCTGCGCGCCGGTCATGCCCGGCATCCCGAGGTCCGTGAACACGAAGTCGTGCCGCGCGGCCCGGAACATCGCCAGGCCCTCGGCGCCGTCGCTCGCCTGCGTGACCAGGTGGCCGTGCGCGGCGAGACTCTCGGCGAGAATCTCCCGCACCGCCGCGTCGTCGTCGATGACGAGGACGCGGAGCCGGTCGGGCAGGGCCACCGGGCGTCCGGGCTCGCGCGCGGGCGCCGACTCCGCGGTGGCCTCGGGGAGGCTGAGCGTGACGGTCGTCCCCTGACCGGGCCGGCTCTCGACTCGAAGCTCGCCGCCGTAGCGCCGAACGACCCCGTGGCAGACGCTGAGCCCGAGCCCGCGGCTCTTGGGCCCCTTGGTCGTGAAGAAGGGCTCGAGTGCCCGCCGGCGGACCTCCTCGGGCATCCCGAAGCCGGTGTCGGCCACGGCGCACTGGACCCGCCCGTCGGCGGCCCACGTCCGGACGACGAGCCTGCCCCCGGAGGGCATCGCGTCGATCGCGTTGAAGACCACGTTCACCAGCGCCTCGCGTAGCGGCTCGTGGCTCGCGGCCACGTGCGGGACGTCCCCCGCCTCCACGCGGGCCTCGATGGCGATCCCGCGGCGCTCGGCCTCGTCCCGCCAGCGCGGCCGCGTCAGCTCGAGCACCTCCTGCACGAGGCCATTCAGGTCCACCCGAGTCGCCCCCGTCGCGCGTGGGGGCCGGCTGAACGCCTGCAGTCGGCGCACCACGTCGGCCCCGTCCACGGCCGCGCGCTCCACGATCTCCAGGCCGCGGCGGATCGCCGGGTCCAGGGCGCCCTGGAGCAGGAGCGACGTGCGGCCGCGGACGACCGCCAGGATGTTGTTCAGGTGGTGGGCCATGCCGGCCGCGAGCTGTCCCACCGCGCGGAGCGCCTCGGACTCGACGAGCCGGCCCTGGGCCTGCTCGAGACCGTCGAGGGCCCGGCGCAGGCTCGAGACCAGCTCGGCGTTCTCGAGCGCCACGGCGGCGTCGGCGCCGAGCGTGTTGAGCCGCGCTTCGTCGTCCTCGCTGAAGCCGCCGGCTTTCTCGGTGAGATAGAGGGCGCCGAGGGTCTCCCCCTTGAGGCCGATGGGAACCGCGAGGAGGGAGCGCATGGTGGGATGCCCCGGGGGGAAGCCGACGGAGTCGGGATGGGCGGTGAGATCGTCCAGCCTGAGCGAGCGCGTGCTCGCGAAGATGTGACCCAGGAGGCCGCGGCCCTGCGGAGGCGGACCGATCCGCGCGCGCGCCTCCGGGTCGAGGCCGTCGGTGAAGAACTCGCAGAGGGTGCCGTCCTTCTCGAACAGCGCGAGCGCCGCGTAGCGCGCCCCGGTGAGGCTCCGCGCCGTCTCCACGAGCCGCTGGAGGAGGCGCGTGATCTCGCGCTCCCCCGCGACGGTCCGCGCCGCCTCGTGGAGTAATTCGAGCTGGCGCGTCCGACCACGGGCCTCGTCGTAGAGGCGCGCGTTCAGGATGGCGACGGCGGCGGGCGGGGCGAAGAGCCGGGCCAGCCTCACGTCGTCGGCCGAGAACTCGCGCCGCGCCCGTCTCACGCAGGCCAGCACGCCCACCGGCGTGTCCTCCAGCACGATCGGGATCCCCAGGAAGGCGTGGAGGTCTTCCGCCGTGGCCCAGGCTCGATTCGTGAGCCGGGGATCGGCCTGCACGTCGGCGAGCACGAGCGCCTCACGATGGTCCATGATCCAGCCCACGAGCCCCTGGCCGGGCTCGAGGTGCATCCGGAACTCCTCGGGGTCGCGCGTGGCCCCCGCCTGGGCGTGGAGGCGGTAGTCGTTGGAGGCGCCCTCCCGCAGCCAGATGCGCACCACGTCCACGTCGAGCCGCGCGCGGGCCAGCTCGGCGAGCCGCTGCAAGACTTGCGAGAGCTCGAGCGTGGAGGTGAGCAGGCGCCCGGCCTCGGACAGCGCCCCCAGCTCCGCGATCTGGCGCTCGAGATCGGCCCGCGCCGTCTCGACCTGAACGGTCATCTCGTCGAACGCCCGCGCGAGGTCGCCGACCTCGTCGGTCGAGTCGACCCGGACGCGGAGAGCCGCCTCGCGCGGGAGCCGCGTGACGGCCGCCGTGAGAGCCTCGAGCGGGCGCCAGACCCTGCGCGCGATCAGGAGACCGGCCGCCGCGGCCAGGCCCAGGAGCACGAGCAGCGGCAGTCCGATCGCGCGCACCTCCCGCTCGACCCGGTCCCGCACGACGGCGCTCGGGGCGGAGGCCACGACCCGCCAGCGCGCGCGCGGCACGTGCGCGAGGCCGGCGAGGCGCTCCTCGCCGTCGAGCCACGCCAGCCGGCTGACCTTACGCCCTCCTTCGGCGAGGGCGCCGAGCGAGGGCAGGGGCCGGCCGAGCAAGCTCTCGTCGGCTCCGGGCGCGTGGGCCAGGATCCGACCGTCGGCGTCCAGGACGGTGACCGTGATGCCGCCCCAGAAGGGCAGCCCCGCGAACAGCGTGTGGAGCCGGCGCAGGCTCACGCCTCCGGCGACCGCGCCCTCGAAGGCCTGGCCCGGGCCGAGGAGCGGCGCCGCGACGATGGCGACGGGATAGCCGGTGAGCCTGCCGACCTGGAAGTCGCCGACCACCGGGCGGCGGCCGGCGCGGACCGCCCGGAACCACGGACGGTCCCCGATCGCGATCCCCGCGCCGACGGGTTCCGGCGTGGCGCTCACGCGCGCGCGTCCCTCGGCGTCCACCACGAGGAGCCCCTCCAGCTCGGGATGCTCGGCGGCGACGCCCCGCAAGAGCCGCGCGGCCGTCCGCGCGTCGCCGCCGCGGATCTCCGGGTGCGCGGCGAGCGCCTCGACGTGGCCCGTCAGGCCCTCGAGGAGCAGCTCGACCTGGGCCGCGGCCTGCTCGCCCGCGAGCCTCAGGCGAGCCTCGACGTCCCGCGTGGCTTCGCGGGCCTCCACCCACACCCAGTACACGAGCAGGAGCGCGACCGGGATCAGCGTCCCCGCGCCCAGGGCGAGGAGCTTGCGCCGAATGGTCCAGCGGAAGCGCGCGGCTCTCGCCGGATCCCCCATCGCTATGCCGGACTCGCGGCCATCCAGATGATCAGCCGCCGGGCCTCAGGGCGCCGCGAGCGTCCTGGCGACCTGCTGGGCGTGGTCCCGGTAGTGGAGGCGCAGGATCAGCGCGTAGCCCTTCCAGTTGACGTCGCCGAAGTCGCCGTCGGCGACGCGCAGGTCCGTGTGGGGCTCGGCCCCCTGCGCGGCCAGGAAGTCCGACACCGCGGCCTGGCCCCGGCGCACGCGCTCGACCAGCACGGCGAGCGGCCTCGCGGCGTGCGCGGGCGCGTGACTGACGACCATCCCCTGCGCGGGGTGCCGGCCGCCGGCGAGCGTGCGCATGATCGGCAGGACGTCCTCGAGCGTGACCGTCACGTGGTCCACGACCTCGGCGACGCTCCATTCGTCCGGCGCGGGCCGGCGGTGGGCCCGCGCGTCGTCCGCGCCCGAGAGGGCGGCGAGAAACTCCCCGGCGGCCTCGTCGAGCCGCGCGCGGATCTCCGCCGCCGTGAGCTTCGCCGACTGCGCCGCCAGGTAACTTCGGAGCTTCGCTTGCTCGTCCGCCTCCGCCATGCGGCGAGTATACTCTCGCCCCATGCTGGACGGGGTCGTCGGCTGGCCCCCCGAATTCGCGCACCGGTACCGGGCGCGCGGCTACTGGGCGGGGACCACGATCGGCCAGGCGTGGGACCGCGCCGCCGGGGCCAACGCCGACCGGGTCGCTGTGGTGGACGGCGCGCGCCGGGTCACCTATCGAGCCCTCTCCGCGCTGGTCGATCGGCTCGCCGTGCACCTGGCGCTCCGGGGCGTGCGCGGCGGCGCGCGGGCGATCCTCCAGCTCCCGAACACGCTCGAGCTGGTCGTCGCCTACCTCGCCTGCCTCAAGGTCGGCGCGATCCCGGTCCCCTGCCCGCCCGCCGCGCCCGCCGCGGAGGTCGCGGACCTGGCGAGGCTCACGGAGGCGGCGGCGTGGTTCGTCGGCGACGAGCTGCGCGGCGCCGGCGTGACGCGCCTGGCGGACCTGCTCGCCGACCCGGTCGAGGCGCGCACGCCGCCGGGCTCGCTCGGCCGCCTGCGCCCGCGCCCGGACGACGTCGCGGTCTTTCAGCTCTCGGGCGGGACGACCGGGCGGCCACGCGTGATCCCACGCACCCACGACGACTATCTCTACGGCTCGCTTCAGGTCGCGCGCGCGACCGACTTCGACGGCGAGAGCGTGCTGCTCGTCGCGCAGCCCGCGGCGCAGCACGTCCCGCTCGCATGCCCAGGGCTCCAGGGCGCGCTGCTCCTCGGCGCGCGCGTCGTGCTCGCGCCCGCGCCCGACCCCGAGACGGTCTTTCCGCTCGTCGAGGCCGAGCGCGTCACGTGGATCCCCGCCGCGCCCGCCGCGCTGACCGCCTGGCTCGAGCACCCGGGGCGCGGGCGCCACGACTGGCGCTCGCTCCGGCGCCTCTACGTCGGCGGCCCGGGCGCGAGCCCCGGCCTCGTGAGCGCGGCGCGCGAGGCCTTCGGCCCGGTCGTCCAGCAGCTCTACGGGCCGGCCGAGGGGTGCACGTGCGCGACGCGCGGGAGCGACCCGGCCGAGGTGAGCGTCGAGACGCACGGGCGCCCGGTGTGCCCGGACGACGAAATCCGCATCGTGGACGAGGCCGGCCGCGAGGTGCCTCGGGGCCAGGTGGGCGAGCTCCAGTGCCGCGGCCCGTCCACGATCCGCGGCTACTGGCGAGCCCCCGAGGACAGCCGCGGCGCGTTCACGCCCGACGGGTTCTACAGGACGGGCGACCGCGCGCGCCTGCACCCGAGCGGCAGCCTCGTCATCGAGGGATCAGCGCGAGAGGTCGTTCAGGGAGCTTCGGAGCGGCCGAAGCCGAGCTGGAAGCCGCTCACGTAGACCCGGAAGCGCGTCGCGCCGCGCACGAAGGGGACGCGCACCGTGTAGGGCTCGCTGCCCCGTCCCCGGACCCCGCCGACCCAGGCGATGCCCTGGGCGAGGCGCTTGCCCGCGGGGTCGAGCGCCTCGGCCGTCACGTAGACCTCCGCCGCGTCGGCCGCCACGTCGTTGAAGACCTCGCCCGCGAGGACCGTGTGGGTCGCGGTGGTCCGCTCCACCTTGTGGGTGACGCGGAAGCTCGCCTGCGCCGCCGCCGGGCCGGGGGCGAGGAGGACGAGTACCAGGAGGGCGGCGGAGAAGCTGCGCACGGTCTCGTATCTTAGCAGAGCCTGGAGGTGGTGAGCCGTGGAGGGATCGAACCTCCGACCCCCTGATTAAAAGTCAGGCGCTCTGCCAACTGAGCTAACGGCTCGCCGGGGACGCCGGGGTACCGGGGGGATTCTACCGCGCTTTGCGCTCGGACGCGGCGCCGGGCGCCCGCTGGGCGGTGAGCACCCCGACCACGGCGTAGCCACGCGCGCGGATCCGACGGTCGATCGCGCGTTGGGCGCGCCGGTCGGCGCGGCGCCGCTCCGGCTTCCGCCGGGCGGGGCGGCGCCGGCGGCGCTCGGCCACGCGGCGGTCGAGCACGACCTGCACGGTGTCGTCACCGTCGAAGGTGCGGCGGAGCGACTCGTAGAGCGGCCGGCGGCCGCGGCTGACGACGAACACCAGCCGCTGGACCCTCGCGCCCGCCACCGCCCCGTCCCCTAGAGGAGGCTCCCCCGCACCGACGGGAACCAGCGCGTCAGCGGCGAGTCCTCGACCAGGATCGTCTCCGCGCGCTGGGCGCCCGTCGAGACGAGGCAGAACGGGACGCCGATCAGCTCCTCCAGCCGGTCGAGGTAGTGGCGCGCCTTCGCCGGCAGGTCGGCCAGGTTCTGGGCGCCCTTGGTGGACGCCTGCCAGCCCGAGACGTCCTCGTACACCGGCTCCGCCTCGGCCATGACGGTCTCGTCCTCGGGGAACTCGGTGAGCAGCTCGCCCCCGTGCCGGTAGGCGACGCAGACCTTGACCGTCTCGCACTGGTCGAGCACGTCGAGCTTCGTGAGCGCGACGGCGTCGAGCCCGTTGACGCGCGTCGCGTAGCGCGCGACGACCGCGTCGAACCACCCGCAGCGGCGCGGCCGCCCGGTCGTCGCGCCGTACTCGTTGCCGCGCGCGCGGATCGCCTCGCCGATCGCGCCCGACATCTCCGTCGGGAACGGCCCGCCGCCGACGCGCGTCGTGTAGGCCTTCGACACGCCGATCACCCCGTGGATCCGCGTCGGCGGCACCCCGGTGCCCGTCGCCGCGCCCCCCGCCGTCGTGGACGACGAGGTGATGTACGGATAGGTGCCGTGGTCGATGTCGAGCATCGTCCCCTGCGCGCCTTCGAACAGCACGCTGTAGCCGCTGTCGATCCAGCGCGAGAGCAGGAGCGCCGTGTCGGTGATGTACGGCGCGAGCCAGCCGGCGTAGCGGAGATACGGGTTCAGGATCTCCTCGACGCTGAACGTCTGGGCGTCGTAGATGTCGCGCAACAGCCGGTTCTTCTGCGCGATGTTCAGCTCGAGCTTCTCGCGGAACAGGCGCTCGTCCAGGAGGTCCGCCATGCGGATCCCGACGCGCGCGGCCTTGTCGACGTACGCGGGCCCCACGCCCTTGCCCGTGGTGCCGATGCGCCGGCGGCCGAGCTTCGCCTCCGAGGCGCGGTCGAGCGCGGGGTGGTACGGCATGATCAGGTGCGCGTTCTTCGAGATGAAGAGGTTGCCGTCGAGCGTGACGCCGCGCTGGACGAGCGCCTCCATCTCCTCGATGAGCGAGCCCGGGTCCACGACCACGCCGCAGCCGATGACGCACCGCCGGCCCGGGTGCAGGATGCCGGACGGGATCGAGTGCAGCACGTACTTCTCGCGCCCGACCACGACGGTGTGCCCCGCGTTGTTGCCGCCCTGGTAGCGGACGACCACGTCCACGTGCGGCGTGATCACGTCCACGACCTTGCCCTTGCCCTCGTCGCCCCACTGCCCGCCGACGACCACGATGTTAGGCATCGCGCACACCCCCGAAGAACCGCGCCGGTCGCTCGAGCACCTCGCCGAGCGCCAGCGCGCGTTCGGATCCGTCCGCCAGGTCGAGCGCCAGCAGCTCGCCCGGCCGCGTCCGCGGGCCGCCCGCCACGAGGGCGACCCGGGCGCGCTGGGCGCGCGCGTACGCGAGCGACTCCTCGAGGCCGCGCGTGACGATGTCCCGCGCGACCGAGGCGCCGAGGTCCCGCAGGCGCCGCGCGAGCTGGAGCGCCGCCGTCTTGTCCTGCGTGAAGTCGATGACGAAGAAGTCCGGGCCCGGGAGCGCGACGCTCACGCCCTGCGCCTCCATCACGGACAGCGCGCGCCCGACGTCGAACGCGAACCCGACGGCCGGGCAGTCGTAGCCGAAGCGCGCGAGCATGTGGTCGTAGCGCCCGCCGGCGGCCACCGACGCGCCGAAGCCCTCGACGTAGGCCTCGAAGTAGGTGCCCGAGTAGTAGTCGAAGCCGCGGACCTCGCCGAGGTCGAGCAGCACGGCGTCGGCGAGGCCGTAGATCGTGAGCAGCCGGTACACCTCGGTGAGGTTCGCGAGCGCCCGGGCCGAGCGCTCGTTGCGCGCGTGGGCCTGGGCGTGCTCGAGCACGGCCGCGCCGCCGAAGAGCGTCGGGAGCGCCAGCAGGGCCGCGGCGACGTGCGCCGCCGGCGCCAGCTCGCCGACGAGCCGCTCGAGCGTCGAGCCGTCCTTGCGCGCGAGCGCGGCGCGCAGCTCCCGCTGCCGCGCGGCGGGCGCCTTGACCTCCTCGAGGAGCCCCCGGAAGAAGTCGGGGTGGCCGAGGTCGAGCTGGAAGCGGCCGAGCCCGAGCGCCCGGAGCCCCTCGACCGCCATCGCGATGATCTCCACCTCGGCCTCGGGCTTCTCGAGCCCGATCAGCTCGACGCCCGCCTGGTAGAACTCGCGGTAGTGCGACACCTGGGGCTCGTCGTAGCGGAACACGTTGGTCACGTACGCGAGGCGGATCGGCTTGCCCTCGTCGCGGAGCCGCGTCGCCACGATGCGGGCGATCTGGGGCGTGATGTCCGCGCGGAGCGCGAGCAACCGGCCGGTCTCGCGGTCCACGAGCTTGAACATGTTCTCCTGGACGCCGGCGTCGGTCCCGGTCGCGAGCACGTCCGCGTACTCGAACGTGGGCGTGACGATCTCGCGGTAGCCCCACCGCGTGAACACGTCGAGCAGGCGGGCCTCGGCGTGGCGCTTGCGGGCCGCCTCGTCGGGCAGGTAGATCCGCGCCCCCTTGGGGAGCTGCGTCGGCGGCGTCACGGGCCCGCCGCCTCGAGGTGCGCGAGCGTGTTCATCCGGTGCACCGTGGCCCAGCCCGGCTCGAACTCGACCTCGGTGATCCCCGCGGGCGAGGCGTCCACGGCCCACAGGCGGTCGAGCCCGAGGCCGAGGGCGTCGAGCACGATCACGCGCGCGACGATCGCGTGGCTCACCAGCACGAGCGTCTGCCCGGCGTGCGCGGCGGCGAGCGCGGCGAGCCCGCGCCGCACGCGCGCGGCGACCGCGTCGAGCGGCTCGGCGCCGGGCAGCGCGAGCGTGTCGGGCGCCGTGCGCCACTGCTCCCAGGCCGCGGGGAAGCGCGCCGCCACCTCGTCGCGCGCGAGGCCCTCCCAGGGGCCGAACGCCATCTCGCGGAACGCCGGGTCCACGCGGACCTCGAGCCGGTGGGGCTTGGCGATGACCTCGGCGGAGGTGCGCGCGCGCTCGAGCGGGCTCGCGTAGACGGCTCCCACCGGCTCCGCGGCGAGCGCCTGCGCGACGGCCTCGCACTGGCGGAGCCCGGCCTCGGTGAGGGGGACGTCCCGCGAGCCGGCGAACCGGCGCTCGCGCGACCACGCGGTCTCCCCGTGCCGTACGACGAAGAGCCTGAGCCTGCTCACAACCCGATCATTCTAGCAGGCCTCCCCGCCGGGGCGGGGCGGCTTCGGGCGCGGGTGTCAGGCCTTCTCGGCGAAGGTCTTCTGGGCCGCGCGGACGCTCGCGCCGAAGTCGACCGGCTGGCCCAGGTCGGCGAGCACCTGCTCGAGCGCCGCCAGCGCGGTGATCACGTCGAACTCCGCGGCGTAGCCCATGTGGCCGAGGCGGAAGAGCCGGCCCTTCATCTCCCCCTGCCCGCCGGCGATCGTGATGTTGTGGGCCTCGGCGTAGGCGGCGACGATGCGCTCGCTGTCCACGCCCGGGGGCGCGACGACGGCCGTGACCGCCGGGCTCGGCGTGGCCTTGGCGAACAGCTCGAGGCCGAGCGCCTCGGCGCCCGCGCGCGTCGCGCGCGCGAGCCGGTCGTGGCGGCGGAAGACGTTCGGGAGGCCCTCCCGCTCGAGCATCCGCAGCACCTGGCGGAGCCCGACGATGATCGACACGGCCGGCGTGAAGTGCGCCTCGTTCTTGACGACGCACCGTCGCTCCTCGCCGAGGTTCAGGTAGTACTTCGGCAGCGTCGCGGTCTTCGTCCTGGCCCACGCCCGGTCGCCGAGCGCGCAGAAGCCGACGCCGGGCGGCAGCATGAGCCCCTTCTGGGAGCCCGCGACGACCACGTCCACGCCCCAGGCGTCCATCGGCAGGTCGGCAATGCCCAGGCTCGAGACCGCGTCGACGATCAGCAGCGTGTCGGTCCCGCGGGTGGCCGCCGCGTAGCCCCGCACGTCGTGGAGCACGCCCGTCGAGGTCTCGCTGTGCTGGGCGAGCACGGCCCGGAGCCGGGGCTCGCGTCGGAGCGTCTCGACGACCCGCCCGGCCGGCACCGTCTCCCCGAACGGCGCCGCCAGCTCGACGACGTCGAGACCGTACGCGCGGCAGATCTCGACCCAGCGCTCGCCGAACTTCCCGGCGCGGACGACCGCGACCCGGTCGCCGGCCGAGAGCGTGTTGACCACGGCCGCCTCCATCGCGCCGGTGCCCGAGCACGCGAGCGGCAGCACCTCCTGTCCGGTCTGGAAGAGCTGCTTCAGGCCCGCGCGCACCTCGACGAAGAGCGCCTCGTACTCCGGCGTCCGGTGATGGATCATCGGCTGCGCCATCGCCAGGAGCACTTCGCTCGGCACCGGCGTCGGCCCCGGCGCCATCAACTGGTACTTCTTCATGCGGACGGCCTCCTCGGGAGCATGACCTGCGCCTCGATCGTAGCACGCGCGGCGCGCGCCGAGCGACCGAGCGCGGTGACGAAGATCGCGTCCTTGTCCCGGGCGTGCGGCGAGAAGAACTCGACGACCTCCCGGTCGTAGAACGTGAGCCCGCTCGCGCCGAACCCGAGGGCGTACGCGGCCAGGTAGGCGCGGCCGCCCGCGAGGCCGGCCTCGAGGTTGGCGAGCCGGTAGCCGCGCTCGCCCCAGGCGGCGAGCAGCGCGTCGAGCGGGGCGAGGAAGTAGATGACGGCCGCCGCGTCGCCGCCGAGCGGCTGGTCGAGGCAGAGATGGGCCGACTCGCGCCGGAGCTCGCCCGGGCGCAGCAGCTCGAGGGCGTGGCCCGCGGGGTCGCACGCGTACGCGCCCGGCGCGACGCCGGTGACGGCGTTGACGACCAGGTAGAGGCTGACGAGCCCGGCGGGCGCGTCGGCGTCGAGGCCGCGCGTCGCGGCCCGGAGCGCCGTCGCCAGCTCCTCGGCCGCGAGCGGCGCCGGGCCGAACTCGCGCGTCGACCCGCGCCGCTGGATCGTCTCGCCGAGCCCGCGCCCGCTCTCTGTCCGCGGCGCCGGCAGTGGCACGCTGGCGCCGGTCGGTGCAGCCGGGGCGGGGGCCGGGGGGCGCTCTCGGAGACCCGTGTTGTCAGGCAGGGACCCGACGGACGCGCGGCCGGAATCGCCGCCGTGGGTGACGGCTAGCGTGGTCGACGAGAGCGCCCCCCAACCCCGGCCGACGCTCCAGGACGCCCCGGCCGCGCGCCACGCGCGGACCGAGTCGGCGTCGGCGAGCGAGGTGGCGGCGTGGATCTCGCGCAGGAGCGGGTAGTCGACCTCGGACGCGGACAGCGGCATGGACTCGTGGCGGATCTCCTCGAGCGCGCCGGCGGGCGGCGCCGCGGCGCCGTCGGGGCCGAGGAGGACCAGCGCGAGCGCCGCCTCGCGCGCGGGATCCACGCCGAGGAGCCGGTTGACCTCGGTGTCCACGAACCCCGCCAGGAGCCGCGGCGCCTGACCGAGCGCGCCCCCGACGGCGAGCAGGTTGGCGAGCAGTGTGCCCGAGTCCCAGAAGAGGTGCCGGAAGCCCCGCGCCTGGTACTTCCACGTGTTGCGCCAGTAGATCGCGGTCAGCACGACCGTCGCCGCGCGCCGCGCGACCCCGTCCTCGGCGGCGGCGCCGGCGAGCGCGCCGCGCACGTCGCCCGCGCGCAGCCGCCGGAGCGCGAAGTCGCCCGGGCAGAAGTGGTAGAGCCCCGGCGGGAGCCCCTCGACGTCTCCCGCCGCCACGTACACCTCCGTCTGGTAGAGGGCGCCCGTCGAGGGCGCGGCGCGGAAGAGGACGTCCCCGCCGCCCGGGTAGGTCTTCTTCCTCGTCACGCCCGCCGCGTAGTAGAGGACCGCCGCCAGCTCGGCGAGGCCGAGCCGGGCGGCGCGGGCGGCCGGGCCCGCGAGCGCGGCGAGCGCGTCCACGCCGAGTGCGTCGAGGTCGCGCGGGAGCGCGAGCGCCGGCAGCTCCGTGTAGACCTTGAAGGGGAACGGCTTGATGTCCCAGTCGAGGGTGTGCGCGCTCGTCCGCACCGACGCGGGCGAGTGCGCGGTGCGGTCGTGGTAGTCGCGGGCGATCAAAACCGGTACGGCGGGCGGAGGACGCCGCGCTCGGTGACGATCGCCGTGATCAGCTCGGCCGGCGTCACGTCGAACGCGGGGTTGTAGACGGGCGACTCGGCGGGCGCGGTCGGCTGGGCGCCGACGCGGCGGACCTCGGCCGGGTCGCGCTCCTCGATCGGGATCGAGGCGCCGGACGGCAGCGCGGGGTCGATCGTCGAGAAGGGCGCGGCGACGTAGAACGGAACTCCGTGGTGCCGTGCGAGCACCGCCAGCCCGTACGTCCCGATCTTGTTGGCGGTGTCGCCGTTGGCCGCGATCCGGTCGGCGCCGGTCACGACGAGGTCCACCTGCCCGCGCGCCATCACCGACGCCGCGGCGACGTCGGAGATGAGCCGGTGCGGGATCCCCTCGCGCACACACTCCCACGCGGTGAGCCGCGAGCCCTGCATGACGGGACGCGTCTCGTCCACCCAGACGAGGGCGACCCGGCCCGCGGCGTGCGCCGCGCGGACCACGCCGAGCGCGGTCCCGTAGCCCGCCGTCGCGAGGGCGCCCGCGTTGCAGTGCGTGAGGATCCGCGCGCCCGCGGGCACGAGCGCCGCGCCGTGGGCGCCCATCGCGCGGTTCGCGGCGATGTCCTCCGCGCGGATCGCGTGCGCCTCGGCGAGGAGCCGCGCGCGCACCTCGGCGAGCGGCTCTCCCCGCGCGGCGAGGGCCACGCGCCGGACGCGCTCGACCGCCCAGGCGAGGTTGACCGCGGTCGGCCGTGTGGCGGCGAGCCCCTTGCCCGCGGTCTCCAGGTCGGCGAGCAGGCCGTCGAGGGTCGTCGCGCGGCTCGCGCGCGCCGCCAGCGCCACGCCGTACGCCGCGGCGACGCCGATCGCGGGGGCGCCGCGCACCACGAGGTCGCGGATCGCGTCGGCGATGTCCTCCCAGCGCTCGTAGCGCCGCTCGACCTCCTCGAGCGGCAGGCGCGTCTGGTCGAGGAGCACGAGCCCGTCGTCGGCCCACCGCACGGGCGTGATCATCATTGGAGCGGGGTCCGCGAGGCCGGATCGGACCGTGGGTGGCCCGAGAAAGGCGCGAGCCGGCTGCGTGTCTCCGCCGCGCCGAGCCC
>MGBU01000111.1:0-6955 GCA_001790205.1 Candidatus Rokubacteria bacterium GWA2_73_35
CAACGACGTCCCGACGCCCCGCGGCAACGCCGCCGCCAACCACCGGACCGAACGCTGAAAGGAGACGTCATGTCCACGTTTTCACGACGCGACTTCCTCAAGGGGACGCTGGCCGTTGGCGCCGGCCTCGCCGCCGGCGCGGGCGCCCCGAGCGTCCTCACGGCGCAGACGAAGGCGCCGGTCAAGATCGGCGTCCTGCACTCGCTCTCCGGCACGATGGCGATCAGCGAGGTGTCGCTCCGCGACGTCGTGCTGATGGCGGTCGAGGAGATCAACGCCAAGGGCGGCGTGCTGGGGCGCACGATCCAGCCCGTCGTCGTCGACCCCGCGTCCAACTGGGACCTCTTCGCCGAGAAGGCCAAGCAGCTCCTGCTCCAGGAGAAGGTGGCCACCGTGTTCGGCTGCTGGACCTCGGTGAGCCGCAAGTCCGTGCTGCCGGTCTTCGAGAACAACAACGGCCTGCTCTTCTACCCCGTCCAGTACGAGGGCGAGGAGTGCTCGCGCAACGTCTTCTACACGGGCGCGACGCCGAACCAGCAGCTCATCCCCGCGGCGGAGTACCTGATGTCGCGGGAGGGGGGCGGGTACAAGAAGTTCTACCTGCTCGGGACCGATTACGTCTTCCCGCGGACGGCGAACAAGATCCTCCGCGCGTTCCTGCGCGCGAAGGGCGTGCCGGCGGACAGCATCGCCGAGGAGTACACGCCGTTCAACCATCAGGACTACCAGACGATCGTCGGCAAGATCAAGCGCTTCGCCGCCGGCGGCAACGCGGCCGTGCTCTCGACGATCAACGGCGACAGCAACGTGCCCTTCTACAAGGAGTTCGCGAACCAGGGCCTCCGCTCCGAGAACGCGCCGATCATGGCGTTCAGCGTGGCGGAGGACGAGCTGCGCGGCATGGACACGAGCGCGCTCGTCGGCCACCTCGCGGCGTGGAACTACTACCAGTCGGTCGACGCGCCGCAGAACAAGAAGTTCGTGCAGGCGTTCAAGGCCTACGCGAAGAAGACCGGGCTGCCGGGCGGCGACAAGCGCGTCACCGACGACCCGATGGAGGCCGCCTACTTCGGCGTCTACATCTGGAAGCAGGCCGTCGAGAAGGCCAAGAGCTTCGACGTCGACCCGGTGCGGAAGGCCGTCTACGGCCAGGAGTTCCTGGCCCCCGGCGGCAAGATCAAGATGCACGAGAACAACCACCACACGTACAAGCCGGTGCTGATCGGCGAGATCCTCAAGGACGGTCAGTTCAAGATCGTCACGCGCACCAAGGGGCTCGTGGAGCCCGAGCCGTGGAGCAAGTACACGAGCGCGGACAAGGGGTGCAACTGGGTGAACCACAAGGGGACGTACCAGAAGAAGGCGTGATGCGGCGACTCGTCTTCTTCGCAGTCGGGCTGCTCGCGTGGCTCGCCGCAGGCGCGGCGGGCCACGCGGCCCCCGCCGCGCCCGCACCCGCGGCGCTCGGGCGGGTGCTGGTGGATCTCGCCGGCGAGGATCCCGCCAGGCGTGAGGCCGCGGTCACGCTCCTCGGCGAGACGCGCGACCCGAAGTGGCTCGTGTTCCTCGCGGCGCTCCGCGAGGGGAGCGTCTACGCGCGCACGCGGGGCGGGACGCTCGAGCTGGTCGTCGCCGGGACGAAGGCGACGCGCGGCGACCAGGAGGTCGTCGACATCCGGAGCGCCTACGAGCGCGCGCCCCTCGGCATCGTGCCGCTCGCGGGGCTCAGGGAGGTGCCGGCGGACCGGCGCCTGCGCCTCGTGATCAAGCCGTTCCTCGACGCCGACGAGACGCGGGCGCAGCTCGCCGACCCGGACCCCGCCGTACGGCGCGGCGCCGCGGTGAAGCTCGGCAACCAGGCGGATGCCGGCGCGGCGGCGGTGGTCGAGGCGGCGCTCGCGAAGGAGCCGGACCGCTGGGCGCGCCGGGCGCTCACGGAGGCCCTCGCGCAGATCCGGCTGGCCCACGGCGCGCCCGAGGCGCGGGCCGCCGCGGCGCGGACGCTCGGCGCGGTCCACTCGATGAACGGGCTGCCCGCGCTCCAGCGCCTCGCCGGCGACGCCGCGGCGACCCCGGCCGAGCGCGAGGCGGCGACGCTCGCGGTTCGTCAGATTGAGCGCTGGACGCTGCTCGCCACCGCCGTGGAGACCGTGTTCCAGGGCGCCTCGCTGGCCTCGATCCTGCTCCTGATGGCGCTCGGGCTCGCGATCGTCTTCGGCCTGATGGGCGTGATCAACATGGCGCACGGCGAGCTGATGGCGCTCGGGGCCTACGCGACGTTCGTGGTCCAGAACTGGTTCCGCGCCCAGTGGCCCGAGCGCTTCGACGCGTACTTCCTCGTCGCGCTCCCGGTCGCGTTCGTCGTCGCCGCCGCGGTCGGGCTCGTGCTGGAGCGCGGCGTGATCCGCTTCCTCTACGGGCGCCCACTCGAGACGCTGCTGCTCACGTGGGGCGCCTCGCTCATCATCCAGCAGGGGCTGCGCCTGTGGTTCGGCGCGGCCAACGTGGACGTGAGCTCGCCCACGTGGCTCTCGGGCGGCGTGCCCGTGATGGCCGGCGTCACCTTCCCCTGGAACCGCGTTTTCATCATCGCGCTCGCCACCGTGTCGGTCGCGGTCACCTACTGGCTGCTCTTTCGGACGAGCGCGGGCCTCCGCATCCGCGCCGTGACGCAGAACCGCGCGATGAGCTCGTGCCTCGGCGTCCGGGCCGGCGTGGTGGACGCCGCGACCTTCGCCTTCGGCGCCGGGCTCGCGGGGCTCGCCGGAGCCGCGCTCACGCAGATCGGCAACGTGGGGCCGTCGCTCGGCCAGAACTACATCGTCGATTCGTTCATGGTCGTCGTCACCGGCGGCGTCGGCAAGCTCGCCGGGACGATCCTCGCGGCCGCGGGCCTGGGCGGACTCACGAAGGGCGTCGAGCCGGCGCTGGGCGCCGTGTTCGGCAAGGTCGCGATCCTCGTCGGCGTCATCCTGTTCCTCCAGCGCCGGCCGGCGGGCCTCTTCGCGACGCGAGGGCGCCATGCCGACGCGTGAGCGGATCGGCGTCGCGGTGGCCGCGGTCCTGCTCGCGGTCGTCCTGCCGCTCCTCAACCTGCTGCCGGCCGGCTCGCCGCTCGCGGTCTCGAACTTCACGCTCAACCTCTTCGGCAAGTTTCTCGCGTACGCGATCCTGGCGCTGGGCCTCGACCTCCTGTGGGGCTACGCGGGCGTCCTCTCGCTCGGCCACGGCGTGTTCTTCGGGCTGGGCGCCTACGCGATGGGCATGCACCTGATGCTCGAGATCGGCGCCAAGGGCGTCTACCAGAGCGCGCTCCCCGACTTCATGGTCTGGAACCGGGTCACCGAGCTGCCGCTCTTCTGGCGCCCGTTCCACAGCGGGGCGTTCACGCTGCTCGCGATCGTATTGGTCCCGGCGCTCTTCGGCCTCGCCTTCGGTCACCTCGCGTTCCGCAGCCGGATCCGGGGCGTGTACTTCGCGATCATCACGCAGGCGCTCGCGCTGAGCGCGTGGCTCGTGTTCAACCGCAACGAGATGAACCTCGGCGGCACCAACGGGCTGGCCGACTTCAAGACGATCTTCGGGTTCCCGCTGCACCAGGCCTCCACCCAGCGGGGCCTCTACGTCGCCACCGCGCTCGCCCTCGTGGCGGCGTACCTGCTCTGCCGCTGGATCACGCTGACCCGGGCGGGGAAGGTGCTCGTCGCCATCCGCGACAGCGAGACGCGCGTGCTCTTCTCCGGCTACTCGCCCGCCGCCTACAAGCTCTTCGTGTTCGTGGTCTCCGCGGCGCTCGCGGGCGTCGCGGGCGCGCTGTACGCGCCCCAGGTGGGGATCGTCACCCCGGCCAAGATCGGGGTGCTGCCGTCGATCGAGATGGTCGTGTGGGTGGCGGCCGGAGGCCGCGGCACGCTCTACGGCGCCGTGCTCGGCGCCGTCGGCGTCAACTGGATCCAGAGCTGGCTCACCACGAGCTACCCGGACCTCTGGCTGCTCTTCCTCGGCGCGCTGTTCATGGGCGCCGTCCTGTTCTTCCCCGACGGCGTGCTCAGCGCGCTGGGCCGCCTCGGGGCGCGCCTCCTCCGCCTCGTCCCCGGGCAGAAGCGCGCGCGCCTCGACGCCCCCCTGCGCTCCCGGGCGGAACCTCACGGTGTCGCGTCTCTCCCGGGCCACCCACGACCCGATCCGTCCTCACGGCTCCGATAAATGACCACGGCGACGAGCATCATCTACCTCGAGGACGTCACCGTGAACTACGACGGCTTCAAGGCGCTCCATCACCTGAACTTCTTCATGGACCGCCGGGAGCTCCGCGTCGTGATCGGTCCGAACGGCGCGGGCAAGACGACCCTCCTCGACGTCGTCTCCGGCCGCGTCAAGCCCGAGAGCGGCCGGGTGATCTTCGGCCACCACACCGACCTGCTGCACCTGCGCGAGAACGAGATCGCCCAGCTCGGGATCGGCCGCAAGTTCCAGACCCCCTCGGTGTTCGTGAACCTCACGGTGTGGGACAACGTCGAGCTCTCGCTCCGGCGGGCGAGCAAGGGCGTGCTCGCCGCGCTCCGGCAGCGCGGCCTCGCCGACGAGCGCGCCCGGATCGCGGAGACGCTCGAGGCGGTCGCGCTCGCCGACAAGGCCGGCGCCCCGGCGGGGGCGCTCTCGCACGGCGAGAAGCAGTGGCTCGAGATCGGCATGGTCATCGCCCAGGACCCGGAGCTGCTCCTCGTCGACGAGCCGGTGGCCGGCATGACCGACGAGGAGACGGCGCGCACCGGGGCGCTGCTCGAGCGGATCGCCGCCGACCGCTCGGTGCTGGTCATCGAGCACGACATGGAGTTCGTGCGGCAGATCGCCCGGAAGGTGACCGTGCTCCACCAGGGCGCCGTGCTCTGCGAGGGGCCGGTCGAGCAGGTGCAGCGCGACCCGCGCGTGCTCGAGGTGTACCTGGGGCGACGGCGGGAGGCGGCCGATGCTGTCCATTGAGGGGCTCGACGTCGCCTACGGCGAGTCCCAGGTGCTCTGGGCCGTGGACCTCGAGGTGGCCGCGGGGGAGCTCGTGTGCCTCATGGGGCGCAACGGCGTCGGCAAGACCACCCTGCTCAAGACCGCGATGGGCCTGCTGCCGGCGCGGCACGGGCGCGTGACGTTCGACGGCGCCGACGTCACGGCGTGGTCGCCCGACCGGCGGGCGCGCGCGGGCATCGGCTACGTCCCCCAGGGCCGCGAGATCTTCCCGCACCTCAGCGTCGCCGAGAACCTCCGGATGGCGCTGCTCGGCTGCGGGCGGGCGCGCGGGATCGAGGAGCCGCTCGACCTCTTTCCGGCGCTCCGGCCGCTGCTCGGGCGCAAGGGGGGCGTGCTCTCGGGCGGCGAGCAGCAGATGCTCGCGATCGCCCGGGCGCTCCTGACGCGGCCGAAGCTCCTGATGCTGGACGAGCCCACCGAGGGCATCCAGCCCTCGATCATCCTCGAGATCGAGGAGGCGCTGCGGCGCATCAAGCGCGAGCTCGGGCTCGCGGTGCTCCTGGTCGAGCAGTACCTCGACTTCGCCGAGCGGCTCGCCGACCGCTACGTGATCATGGCCAAGGGCGCGGTCGTCGCCTCCGGCGCGACGCGCGACCTCCGACCCGAGATGGTGCGCCAGCACCTCGCCGTCTGAACCGGAGCCGCCGGGAGGTCCGACGATGCACCTGACCCCGAGGGAGCAGGAGAAGCTCCTGATCTTCACCGCCGCGGAGGTCGCGCGCCGCCGGCGCGCCCGCGGCCTCAGGCTCAACCACCCCGAGGCGCTCGCGCTGATCACGGCGGAGATCCTCGAGGGCATCCGCGACGGGCGCGCGGTGTCCGAGCTGATGGAGTCCGGCCTCGCGATCCTCGGGCGCGACGATGTGATGGAGGGCGTGCCCGAGATGCTCGACGAGATCCAGGTCGAGGGGACGTTCCCCGACGGCACCAAGCTCGTCACGATCCACCGGCCGATCCGGTGAGGGGAGGGCGCACGTGATTCCCGGCGAGTATCTCCTGGGCGAGGGCGACATCGTCGCCAACGCGGGCCGCAGGACGGTCGAGCTGAGCGTGGAGAACACGGGCGACCGGCCGATCCAGGTCGGCTCCCACTTCCATTTCTTCGAGGTGAACCGCGCGCTCCGCTTCGACCGGACGCAGGCGTTCGGCATGCGCCTCAACGTGCCCGCGGGGACGGCCGTGCGCTTCGAGCCCGGTGACGAGAAGCGGGTCACGCTCGTCGAGCTCGCCGGCGCCCGGCGCGTGTTCGGGCTGAACGCGCTCGCCCAGGGCGGCACGAAGGCCGAGGCGCTCGCGCGGCTCGCCGACTGGGAGCGCCAGCCGTGAGCCTGCGGATCCCGCGGCGCCAGTACGCGGACCTCTATGGCCCCACCACCGGGGACCGCGTGAGGCTCGCCGACACCGAGCTCTTCGTCCGCGTCGAGCGCGACCTGACCGTGGCGGGGGAGGAGGCGAAGTTCGGCGGCGGCAAGGTCCTCCGCGACGGCATGGGGCAGTCGGCGCGCGCGACGCGCGCCGACGGCGCGCTCGACGTCGTGATCACCAACGCGGTCATCGTGGACCACTGGGGGATCGTGAAGGCCGACATCGGCATCCGCGACGGCCGCATCGTCGGGGTCGGCAAGGCGGGCAACCCCGACCTCATGGCCGGCGTCACGCCGGGCATGGTCGTCGGAGCCGGGACCGAGGTCATCGCGGGCGAGGGCAGGATCGTCACGGCCGGCGGGCTCGATACCCACATCCACTTCATCTGCCCCCAGCTCGTGCACGAGGCGATCAGCGCGGGGCTCACGACGATGGTCGGCGGCGGCACCGGGCCGGCGACCGGCACCAACGCGACCACCTGCACGCCCGGCGAGTGGAACGTCCACCGGATGCTCGAGGCGGCCGAGGCGTTCCCGGTGAACCTCGGCTTCCTGGGCAAGGGCAA
>MGBU01000111.1:6985-7147 GCA_001790205.1 Candidatus Rokubacteria bacterium GWA2_73_35
GGTCCTGGCGGGCGCGATCGGGCTGAAGCTCCACGAGGACTGGGGGACCACGCCGGCGGCCATCGACACCGCGCTCGCGGTCGCCGACGAGCTCGACGTGCAGGTCGCGATCCACACCGACACGCTCAACGAGGCGGGCTTCGTCGAGGACTCGATCCGCGC
>MGBU01000112.1 GCA_001790205.1 Candidatus Rokubacteria bacterium GWA2_73_35
TTCGACATCGCGCATGGCGCCAGCCCTCCTGACCAGATGGAGCTGGAGCCATCCTTACACCACCCGGCTACCCACTGAGAAGCCGGATGAACCCTATTATTGTAGAAGCGCGGGCCTCGCGCGGAAGCAATAGTGACGGCGCCTCATTCCGCATGGTGGGCAGCGGAGCGCTCGAACCCGATCCTCAGTCTTGTAAAGCTCAGGGCGGCGCCCGTGCTGGTTCGGATTTGCGCGCCTGCTGCCACGGGGGTCGTTGTCACTGAGATTGTCAGCGTCCGCGGTAGACGTCGCGCCGATGGCCGATCGTTGCGATGGTAACGACCCGCACGTTGTGGTCGATCTCGTAGATGACGCGATAGTCGCCGATGCGGATCCGGTAGAGCTTGTCTTCACCGTGCAGCTGCTGGACACCGCGAGGAAGAGGATTCGCAGCGAGCTCGTCGATCTTCGAGGAGATCTGCTGCTGTATGTGCTTGGGAAGTGCGGCCAGTTCACGGAGCGCACGGCGCGTGAAGTCGATGGAGTACGGCACATGCAGGGGCCGACTACAGGTCGAGCTGCTCCTTAACAGTCCTCCACGGGATCCGGTCCTTGTCCATCAGTGCCGCCTTCGCGATCACCGCGTCCAGGACATCCTCAAGCATGAAATCCGGGACGCGGATCAGCAGAGCCCTCCGGTAAACGACCGTGCGATCTGGCACAGTGCTGTCCCCGCCAGGGGCCGCAGATTTCCGTTCAACCGGGAAGGTGATCATCGTGATTCTCCAGCGGGTCTGTCTATCTTTACCACGTTGAAGGACTTCTGGCCAACATGGCGCTCGTTCGCGAAGAAGTGAAACTCGTATGCGCCTGGGCGCTCAAACACGAGCGGTCCGATTTCGAAGAGAATCTCCGCAGGCCTCATCCGATCGGCAATCTCCGCATCCATCTCCGCTCGACCCAAGAGTTGCGCATCCGCAACGCGGACCATGTCCAGCCGAAACTTGTAGCCGCCTTCGGCATCGGTCACATTGACGTACACGGTCAGCTTGGGGTGGACGGCAGGAAACGAAAACACGTTGACGTTCGCAAAGATACCGACAAGGCTGACCTTTCCGGTCCCCTCCTCGCGGATCGCGCTATCGCAGATCAGCATCGCGTTGAAGTGCGGGTGCGACGATGCCATAGGAACTGAAGCCTAGCGCAGCTCGGAGAAAACTGCCAGCGTCGTCCCTTCTCCCCCGGCTACTGTCTCCGTCGCCATCAGACCGATAGGATTGGTGGTGGGCGGCGGAGGGATCGAACCTCCGACCTCAGCCTTGTAAGGGCTGCGCTCTCCCAGCTGAGCTAGCCGCCCGTGTCCCGGACGACGCTATCGTAGCACCGCGCGCGCGGCCACCGAAGCGCGCCGCAGGCGCGCCCACGCGAGCGCGAGCGGGCGGCCGTCGATCGCCGCGAGGCCCGCGCCGATCAGGGCCATGCCGGCGACGTGCCCGGGCTCGAGCGGTTCGCCGAGGAGCGCCGTGCCGAGCAGCACCGCGCTCACGGGGATCAGGAGGGTGACGAGCAGCAGGTTGGTCGCGCCCGCCGTCGCGAGGATCCGGAAGTAGAGGACGTAGGCGAGGGCCGTGCAGGCGAGCCCGAGGCCCAGCAGCGCCCCCCACGTGACGAGGCCTGGCGGCGTGCGGCCCCACGGGCGCTCCACCGCGAGCGCGATCGGCAGCGCCATCACGCTCGACGCGCTCACCTGCCCCGCCGCCGTCACGAGCGGCGGCAGGTGGCGGAAGCGCCGCCCGAAGATGCCCGCGAGCGCAAAGGACACCGCGCCGGCGAGCACGGCGAGCTGGGCGGTCACCTCGCGCCCGAGGCCCGCGAGCGCGGCCGGCCCGACCATCAGCGCGACGCCCCCGAGGCCGAGCAGCACGCCGGCGAGCCGGCCCGGGGTCAGCCGCTCGTCCCGGGTCAGGAGGTGCGCGAGGACGGCGGTGAAGAGGGGCGTGCTCGCGTTCAGGATCGCGGCGAGCCCGCTCGCGATGCGCGTCTGGCCCCAGAAGATCAGGCTGAACGGGATCAGGTTGTTCAACGCGCCCAGGAGCGCGAAGGCGCCCCAGGCCCGGAGCGCGCGGGGCAGGCGGTGGCCGGCCGCCCAGACGCAGAGGTCGAGCGCGAGCGCGGCGATCCCGACGCGCCCGAGCACGAGCGTCAGCGGGCCCAGCTCGGCCAGCGCCAGTTTGCCGAAGAAGTAGGTCCAGCCCCACAGGAGCCCGAGCGCCACGAGCAGCAACCATTCGACGCCGCCCATCCGCCACGTCGTCCCGGCCATCGGCCCTCCCCTCGCTGCCGGGTATACGCGCGAGGGCCGCCGGCGGGTGGAACGGCCGCGCGGGGAACGGGCGGGACGGCCGGCGGGTTACCGGAGATGGAGGTGCCGTATGACCCGTCTGCTGGTCCTCGCTCTGCTCACCCTGGTCCTGGCCGGCTGCGCCAAGGAGACCAGCCAGAAGACCGACGAGACGTCGAAGCCCCAGGAGCGCCGCGAGCCCTCCCGGTACTGAGCCTCAGGCCGAGAGGCCGAGGGCGGCGAGGCGCGCGGGCGTGGGCACGCCGTCACTGTCCCAGCCGCGGAGGGCGTAGTACTCGTCGAGCATCGCGGCCAGCTCCGCGGGCGGGCAGTGCATGCCGGCCGAGGGGCCGTCGGGGATCGGCTCGTGCAGCACGCGCCACGGCAGCGTGTCCTGCGCCCGGCGGACGCCCTCGCGCACGTTGAAGAGCCGCTCGAGGTTGACGATGCGCTCGCCCGCGCGCTCGAGCTCCTCGACCGTCACGTCCCAGCCGGTGACGGCGCGCAGCATGCGCGCGTAGGGCTCCTCGACGAAGAGGCCGAAGCCGCGCTCGGCCGTGAAGCGGCAGAGGACGAGCGAGTCGCCGACCGCGGTGAAGTGCTGGCTCCGCGCGGCGAAGAGGGGCTTGCCCGCGGTGCCGCGCCGGTCGAAGGCGGGCGCGTACTGCGGGGTCGGGCGCGTGTCGTGGTGGCTGCCGCCGCGCGTGGCCGTGGCGTAGCCGATCGAGAGGCCCTTGAGCGCGCGCGCCGAGTGCGCCGGCAGCTCCAGGCGCTTGACCGCGTAGACGAGCCGGGTCCCCTCGGGGTGCACGCTCTCGGCCAGGCGCCAGGCGCCCTCGGCGAGGCGCGCGCCGAAGCCCTCGCGGCGCGCCGTCTGCTCGACGAGCGCGAGCATCCCGCGCCAGTCGCCCCAGCCGAAGGGCACGCCGACGTCGGCCTTCGTGAGCCAGCCGCGCTCGAGCGCCTCGCAGACGAAGGCGAGCGTCACGCCCATCGAGATCGTGTCCATCCCGAGGAGATCGCAGAGGTCGTTGGCGAGGATGAGCGCCTCGGGGTTCGCGATGCCGAGCATCGGGCCCAGCGCGAAGATCGTCTCGTACTCGGGCATCTTGGCCCGCCGGCCGGCGAACTCGCCCGACGCGATCCGGTACTGCTTGCCGCACGCCACCGGGCACTTGAGGCACGTGGTGTCGCGGTCGCCGTAGGCGGCCTTCATCGCCTCGCCGCCGACGGCCCGCGCCTCGGCGAAGACCTCCTGCCGGAGGTTGTAGCTGCCGAGCGCGCCGAGCGCGTTGATGGGGCCGACGAGGAAGGGCGTGCCGTAGGTCGAGAGCGCCTGCGTGCCCTTCTTGAGGGGCTCGCGCGTCTCCTCCACCAGCGTCTTGAGCGCCGCGGGATCGGCCACCTCGGTCTTCCGCGCGCCGCGCACGACCACGGCCTTCAGGTGCTTGGCGCCGAGCACGGCGCCGATGCCGCCCCGGCCCGCGACGCCCTCGCGGTTCTTCCAGTAGTGCGCGAGCGCAGCGAAGCGGACGCGCGCCTCCCCCGCGGGGCCGATCGCGATCGCGTCGGCCTCCCCGCCCTCGGCGGCGACGAGGGCCTCCACGGCCTCGCGCGTCGAGCGGCCCCAGAGGTGCGCCGCGGGCTTCACCTCCGCACCGTTCTCGCTCACGAGGAGGTAGGAGGGCGCGGCGGCGCGCCCGGTGAGGACGACCGCGTCGAAGCCCGTGCGCTTGAGGGTCGCCGGGAAGCGCCCGCCGAAGGTCGAATCGAAGAAGAGCCCGGTGAGCGGCGACTTCGTCACGACGCACGCCCGGCTGTTGCCCGGCACGGTCGTGTCCGTGACCGGCCCGACGCCGAACACGACGGCGTTGGCCGGCGCGAACGGGTCGGTGCCCGCCTAGCCGCTCAGCGGCCGAGGTCCCTGAGGCCCTTGCGCGCCGCCTCGGCGAGGTCGGCGGGCACGTCGGCCTGCCCGAGGAGCTTCCGGTACAGGCTCGCCGCGGCGTCGGGCTGCTTGAGCGCCATGAAGCTCCACGCCGCGCCGAGGAGGGCGCGGCGGCCGGGGAGCGAGGCGGGCGCGACGTAGGCCGCCGTCATGAAGTACTCGGCGGCGGCGAGCTGGTCGCCCTCGCTCTGCCAGGCGTCGGCGATGCCGTACGCCGCGCGCGCGACGAGCGTCGTGTCGTCGCCGCGGAGCAGCGGCTCGAGGAGCTGGCGCGCCTCGGCGAAGCGCCGGTCGTCCACGAGCAGGCGCGCGTAGCCGAGCCGCGCGTCCGGGCCGAGCGTCGCGCCCTCGGCGACCCCGCGCGCGTACGCCTCGCGCGCGCCCGGGGGGTCGTTCGTCGCCGCGCGCGCGCGCCCGAGCGCCACCCACGCGCGCGCCGCGCGCGGATCGGTCGGCGCCGCGGCCAGGAACTGCTCGAGCTCGGCGCGTGCCTCGGCCGTGCGGCCCGTCTCCACCTGCGCCTCGGCCAGCACCAGGCGCGCGGGCTCCGCGAAGGGGCTCGCCGGGTAGCGCTGCCGGAGCAGCGTGTAGGCCTCGTACACGACCGGCCAGGCGGGCGGCTCCGCGGCCGCGGCGCCGGCGCCCACGCGCTCGAGCGCGTCGTCGGCCGCCGCGTCGCCGGGGAACTCGGCGGCCAGGCGCCCGGCCAAGGCGAGCGCCTCCTTGAAGTCGCGCTCCGCGACGGCGACGCCCGTCAGCGCGTAGAGGAGCCGCGGCGCGCCCGGGCCCGCCGGCGCGGCGGCGAGCGCCGCGAGCCCGGGCTGCTTGAAGTCCCGCACGGCGCCCTGCTGGAAGGCGACGACGGCCAGGCCGTACTCCGCGGCCGCGGCGACGGGGGGCGTGCCCGTTTCGCGCGCCTCGGCGAGCGCGGTCACGGCCGTCTGGAGCTGCTGCCGCGCCAGCGCCGCGGCGCCGAGCCCGAGCGCCGCGAGCGCACCCACGCCCTCGAGCCGGGCGGCCTTGAACGACCGCACGGCCTCGTCCGGCCGGCCCTCGACGAGCCGCGCCACGCCGAGCGCCAGGTGCGCCCGGCCGAGCAGCGGCGGGAACGGCGCGCGCGCGATCCACGCGGCCAGCTCCGGGGCCGCGGCGCGCGCGTCCCCCTCGCGCAGCAGGAGGATCGCGCGGTTGAGGCGGGCGAACTCGGTGCGCGGGTGGCCCGGATGCTCCGCGATGAGGCGGTCGAGCAGCCGGCGCGCGCCCTCGCGCTCGGCGTCGAGCTTGAGCGTCAGCTCGACGGCCAGCTCGAGCGCGTCGGGCGTGTAGGCGTGCTCGGGGAGCGCCTGGGCGAAGTCGAGGAACTCGCGCCGCGCCTCGTCGCCGCGGCCGTCGCGGAGCGCCGCCCAGGCGACGCCGAGCCGCGCGTCGGCCGCCTGCGGGCGGTCTGGGAACTCGACGAGCGCGCGCCGGAAGGTCGCGCCCGCGGCCGCGTGGTCGCCGGCGTGGTACGCGGCCTCGCCCGCGAGGAGCAGCGCCGTCAGCCGGACCTCCGCCGGCACGCTCGCGGCGAACACGGGCGCCAGGTCGCGCGCCGCCTGCGCGAACTCGCGCATCGCGTGGTTGGTGCGCGCGAGCCGGACCGTCGCGACCCAGCCCGTGGCGCCGGCGGCGTTCCGGGCCAGGTCGTACTGGGTCCGCGCCTCGTCGCGGTTCCCCTCGCTCCGGAACGTGTCGCCGTTGAGCAGCAGCGCCCAGGCGCGCACGTCCGGGGCCAGTGGCGTGCCGAGCAGGTGCTGGACGAGGGCCCGCGCGTCGGCGGCCCTGGCCGCCGCCACCAGCGCCTGGGCGAAGCGAAGCTGGAGCGGCAGCACGAGCGGCGAGCCGCGGGTCTCGAGCCCGCGCGCCGCCGCGCGCGCGGCGGCCGCGTCCTCGGGCAGGAGCACGAGCGCGAGCCCCGCCTCGGCCCAGTCCCCCTCCGGCTTCGTCGGGGACGCGGCGGGCGTCGCGGGCGGCGTCAGGTAGGCGCGGAACGCGGCCGCGCTCTCCGCGTGGCGCCCGGCCGCGAGGCTCCACCAGCCGAGCCTGACCCAGCCCGCGTCCAGGAGCGGGTGGGGCCCGCCCTGCGCGAACCGGCCCAGCTCGTCCGCCGCCGGCGCGTATCGGCCGACGCGGCCGAGCGCCTCGCCGAGCCAGAAGGAGACGTCGCGCGCGAGCGCCGGGGGCACGCCCGCGGACGCGAGCGCCGTCCAGGCCGCGAGCGCCTCGTCGTACCGGCCCAGGGCGTACTCGCCGAGGGCGAGCCCGTGCCGCGCCCAGGGGGCGAGCGGCGCCGGCACCGGCCCCTTGAGCAGGCCCTCGAAGGTGTCCCGGGCGCGCGGCCAGTCACGCAGCCGGAGCGCGCTCCAGCCGCTCGCGTGGCGGCTCCAGACGATCCAGTCGCCGCCCGGGGGCGAGGTCTGCACGACCTGGCGGAAGAGCCAGTCGGCCTGCTCGATCCGCCCCAGACGATTGTAGGTCTCGCCGAGCCAGTAGCGCGCCTCGGCGACCACCTCGCGCTCCTTGCCGCCGCGCACCGCCTGGTCGAGCGCGGCCACGGCGTCGTCCCACTCGCCGCGCGCGAAGCGCGCCCGCCCGCACTCGAGCGCCTTGGCGGCGATCCCGAGCCACGCGCCGACGCACGGCAGCGCGCCCGGCGGCGCGAGGAACGCGGTGGGCCTGGCCTCCGGCGGCACGACGATCGGCGCCGGGGGCAGCGCCGGCAGGTCCGCCGGAGGGGGCGGCAGCGGCAGCTCGGGGGCCTCCGCCGGGGGTTTCTCGATCGGCGCGGCGACGTAGGGCACGAGCCGCGCCAGCTCGGGCGGCGGCGGGTCGAATGGCGCGATCGGGGCGGCGCCCGCGCCGGCCGGCACCGCCAGGAGCGCGAGGAGCGCGCCGCTAGCGAGCGCGCGTCGCATTCGTCCGTCCCCGCACGGCCTTGGCGCGGTCCTTCGCCCAGTCGCGCAGCGTGGCGTCGGGGCTCTTGCTCGCCACGGCCTCGTACGCGGCGAGCGCGGCCTTCCAGTTCTGCTGCTGCTCGCGCGTGAGCCCGAGCCCCGCGAGCGCGCGGTAGCGCACCCCGGCCTCGACGTTCGCCACGGTCCCGACGGCCTCGAACGCCTTCGCCGCCGCCGCGAGGCGGCGGAGCTTCAGGTCGGCCTCGCCGGCCAGCAGGAGCGCCTCGGCGCGCACGCCCGCCTCGGTGGACGCGGCGGCCGCCTGCGCCTGCGCCGCCGCCTCCTTGAAGTCGCGGCGCTTGAACGCCGCGTTGGCGAGCTCGAGCGCGGCGCGGTGCGCGAGCGCGTGCTCGGGGAACTCCGCGCGCAGCCGCTGCCACGCCGCCTCCTGGTCGCGCCGCCGGTCGAGCCGGCCCGCGATCGCCCCGGCGTCGTAGAGCGCCTCGGCGGTCGGCGGCGTCTGCTCGAGCAGCACCTTGTAGGTCTCGAGCAGCTCCTGCCGGTCGCCGTAGCGCGTGAGCGTGCCGGTGATCAGGCGCTGCGCGGCCGGCGCGAGCGGGTGCGCGGGGTGCGCGGCGACGAACGCGCGCAGGTCGGCGACGCCCGCGCGGGGATCGCCCCCCTGCACGCGGGCCAGGCCGAGGAGGTATTGCGCGTCGGGCGCGAGCTTGTGGGCGGGGTACTTCGCCGCGAACTCCCCGAGCAGCGGCTGGGCTTCGTCGTAGCGCTTGAGCTCGACGAGCGTGCGCGCGAGGTAGAACGTCGCCGACGGCGCGAGCGCGTGCCCGGGCCACGTCGCGCGCAGGTCGCGGAACGCGGTGACGGCCGGCTCGGGGCGCTTGAGCTCGAGCTCGCTCCAGCCGAGCCCGTAGAGCGCCTCCGGCGCGTGCGGCGAAGCGGCGTCGCGCCGCAGCACCGCGTCGTACGCCGTGCGCGCCTCGGCGTAGCGCTTGAGCCGGAACAGGGTCTCCGCCTCCCAGAACGTCGCCTCGAGCGCCGACGCGCCGGCGCCCTCCGGGGGCCGCGCGCGGCGAAAGGCCTCGAGCGCCGACTCCGCGTCGCCGAGGGCGAGCCGCGCCTTGCCGAGGATCAGCAGCGCGGCGGGCCGCCGCGCGTCGCCCGGGTAGTCGGCGACGAACCGCTCGAGCGCGCGGCGCGCGACCGGGTAGAGGCCGTCCAGGAACGACCGCTCGCCGACCAGCCACAGACGCTCGGCCTCGTCGAGCGCGGCGGCGGGGAAGGGCGTCGAGACGGCCAGGAGCAGGAGCGCGAACGCGGCGAGGACCGGCAGTCGTCGCGTCATGATGACGAAACCCATCCTAGCACGGCTGTGGTACGGTCACAGCGTGGGGCTGTGCGTGTTCGACCTCGATCACACCCTGGTCCGGACGCCGCTCGACCTCGCGGCGATGGCCGCCGACATGCAGGCCCTCCTCGAGCGCGCGCGCGGGCCGCTGCCGGCGCGCGCCGAGCGCTGGCGCGTCGGCGAGCTGATCGCCCGGTGCCGGGCGGAGGCGGCCGACCTCGAGCCGGCGCTCTGGGCGCTCGCCCTCGAGCGCGAGGCGCGCGCGATGGACGCCGCGGCGCTCGAGCCCGGCGCGCGCGCGGCGCTCACCGGCGCCCGCCGGCTCGGCCTGGGGACGGCGCTGTGGACCAACAACGCGCGCGCGATCACGCTCCCCGCGCTCGGGCGCCTCGGGCTCGAGGCCCTGCTCGACCTGGTCGTCACCCGCGACGATATGCGCGCGCTCAAGCCGGACCCCGACGGCTGGCGGGTGATCGCCGGCCACTTCGGCGGAGGCCCCGGCGACGCGGCGGCCGTCGCGCGCGCGGCCGTCGTCGTCGGCGACTCGTGGGTCGACGGGCGCGCGGCCGCTGCCGTGGGCGTGCCGTTCGTGGCCTACCGCGCCGACCGGGCCTCGCTCGCGCGCTTCCGGGTCACGCCGGTCGCGCACCTCGACGAGCTCCACCACCTGCCCGCGTGGCTCGCCGCGCGCGGCAACGGGGGCTAGCGTGGACCTGTTCGAGGAGCCCGCGCGGGGGCGGCCGGCCGGGGCCGCGCCGGCGCCGCTCGCCGACCGGATGCGGCCGCGCACTCTCGACGAGATCCTGGGCCAGGAGCACCTGCTCGGGCCGGGGCGCGTGCTGCGCGTCGCGCTCGAGGGCGGTGAGCCGCACTCGATGATCCTCTGGGGCCCGCCCGGCTCGGGCAAGACCACGCTCGCCTCGCTCATGGCGCACGTCACCGGCGCGCGCTTCGTGGCGTTCTCCGCGGTCCTCTCGGGCGTCAAGGAGATCCGCGAGGTCGTCGCGGAGGCGGAGCGCGACCGCGCCCGGCGCGGCGCGCGCACGATCCTGTTCGTGGACGAGATCCACCGCTTCAACCGCGCCCAGCAGGACGCGTTCCTGCCGCACGTCGAGAAGGGCACGCTCGTGCTCGTCGGCGCCACGACCGAGAACCC
>MGBU01000113.1 GCA_001790205.1 Candidatus Rokubacteria bacterium GWA2_73_35
GTCCCATCGACGCCTTCACGATGAAGCCCGGAGCCAGGTACTTCTGGATCGTCTTCACCTTGGTCGGCGACTCGACGACCACGAGCGAGCGCTTCGCCACTACCCTCTCCCTGCCCGGGGCGCCGTCCGCATCCAGCGCTGGCCCGCGAGCTGCCGCGCGAGGCCGCCGAGCTCCAGCGTCACGAGCGCCGCCGCCGCGCGGCCCGCGGGGAGCCCGCCACGCACGATCAGGCGCTCGATGTGCTGCGGCTCGTCCGGTGTCAGCGCGTCCAGCATGCGTCCCTCGTCGCTCTCCGGGCAGGGCCTCGCCGGCCCCTCCGTCGTCGTCGCCGCGCGTAGCGCGCGTCTCCACTGTTCCGGCAATTCTTGCACGACGTCCTGCCAACACGTAACGAGTTTAGCACCGTCCTGGATGAGCCTGTGCGCGCCGGCGCTCGCCGCGGAGCTGATTCGGCCTGGAACCGCGAACACTTCGCGGCCGAGGTCGCCGGCGAACCCGGCGGTGATGAGGGCCCCGCTGCGCGCCGCCGCCTCGACCACGACGACGCCCAGGGCGAGCCCCGCGATCGTCCGGTTCCGCGCCGGGAAGTGGCCCGGGAGCCCCGGGGCGCCGGCCGGGAACTGGGAGAGCAGCGCGCCCTGCCGCGCGATGGCGCCCGCGAGCGCGCGGTTCTCTGGCGGGTACACCACGTCGATGCCCGAGCCCAGCACGGCGAGCGTGCGCCCGCCCGCCGCGAGCGCGCCGCGGTGGGCCGCCGTGTCGATCCCGCGCGCGAGTCCGCTCACGATCGTCACGCCGCGCGCGGCCAGGTCGGCGGCGAGTCCCTCGGCGGTCTCCACACCGTACGGCGTGGCCCGCCGCGCGCCGACGATCGCGACCGCGAGGGCGTCCTCCGCGACGAGCGTGCCGCGCACGTCGAGCGCCGGCGCCGCCGGCACCGCGGCGAGGAGCGCCGGATATCGAGGATCACCTGGTTCGAGGCGTGTCATCGTCTCTGCGACAACGGGGAGCTTCAGTATACCGGACGCAGTTCCGCCGCCACAGCATCCGAACGGATACAGGGCGCCGCGCTCAGCGGCGGCGGGCGGCGTGGGCGCGGAGGAGCGTGCGGGCCTTCGCCGCGGCCTCGGCCCGCGGGTACTCCCCGATGACGCGCGTCCACGCCTGGCGCGCGCGCGGGGCGTCGCGGAGGTTCCAGTACGAGAGGCCGATCTTCAGCAGCGCGTCCGGCGCCTTGGTCTCGCCGTACTCGAGGACTCGCTGGAACTCGACGAGCGCCTGGCGGAAGTCGCGCTGCACGTAGTACGCCTCGCCGATCCAGTACTGCGCGTTCGCGGCCAACGGGTGCCGGGGGTGCTTCGCGATGAAGTCCAGGAAGTCGAGCACCGCCTGGCCGTGCTCGCGCGCCCTGAAGGTGGCCATCGCGGCGGCGTACGCCTGCTCCGGTCCGACCGCGCGCGCGGCGGGCGGCTCGCGCCGCGAGCGCTCGGGGCCCGGGGCCGGCTGCGGGACCGCCGGGGCGGGCGGCGGCGCGAGCGCCAGGACGCGGGCGCGCGTCTCGCGGATCGCCGCCTCCGCGCTCTCGAGCCGGCGCCCGAGCCCGGCGATCTCGGTCGTCGCCCCCTGCACGCCGGCGCGCGCCTCCGCGACGAGGGCGTCGAGCGCCGCGAGATCGTTCCGGGCGCGCGTCACGTCGCGCGCAGTGGTCTCCTGGGCGGCGCGGAGGTCGGTGAGGTCGGTGCGGAGCCGCTCGACCTCGGACTGGAGATGACTGACCGTGCCCCGGCTCGCGCAGCCGCTCGCGAGCAGAGCCAGGACGGCCGCCACGCCGAGGGCACGATTCATCCGCGCCGACCGTAGCACGCGCCGGAAAACGAAGTCAACTGCGCTCGGTGTCCGCCGCGCGCGGCTCGAGCGGGCGCAGGAGGATCACCTCGAGCTCCTCGCCCGCGGCCACGCGGGTGTCGCCGGGCACCACGGCGAGGCCGTCGGCCGCGACCATCGAGCGCAGGATCGCCGAGCCCTGGTCGCCCGTCAGGCGCGCGCCCAAGCCTCCGGCCTCGCGGTGGAGCGTCACTCTCAGGTACCCGCGGCGCGCGCCCGGGTTGGCGATCGGCGCCAGCGCCCGGGCCCGGACGCGGGGCCGCTCGAGGGCGCGCGCGCCGGCCAGCTTCCGGAGCGCCGGGCGGACGAACAGCTCGAACGTCACCATCGCCGAGACCGGGTTGCCGGGCAGGCCGAAGACCGGCCGGCCCCCGAGCGAGCCGAACGTGATCGGCTTGCCGGGGCGCATCGCGACCTGCCAGAGATGCAGCTCCGCCCCGGCGCGCGCGAGCGCCTCGCGCACGAGGTCGAGCTCGCCGACCGAGACGCCCGCCGACGACACGAGCACGTCGGCGGCCATGCCCGCCCGCACGCGCGCCTCGATCGCCTCGAGCCGGTCCGGCGCGACGCCGAGGTTCAGCGCCTCCCCGCCCGCCTCGCGCACCTGCGCCAGCAGCGAGTACGTGTTGGTGTTCGCGATCTGGCCCGGGCCCGGCTCGGTGCCGAGGTCGGCAAGCTCGTTGCCCGTCGACAGGATCGCGACGCGTGGCCGCCGGCCGACCGCGACGCGCGCGTGGCCGAGCGTGGCCAGGAGCCCGACCTCGGCGGGCCCGAGGGCGTGGCCGGGCTCGAGCACGAGGTCGCCGGCGCGCACGTCCTCGCCCGCCGGGCGCACGCACGCCCCGCGCGCGACCCGCGCGGCGACCCGCACCCGGTCGCCCTCGGCCGCGACGTCCTCCTGCGGCACCACGGCGTCCGCGCCCTCGGGCAGCGGCGCGCCGGTGAAGATCCGCATCGCCTCGCCGCGGCCGAGCGCGCGCCGCGGCAGGGAGCCCGCCGCGACCCGCCCGACGACGGCGAGGTCGACCCCGCCGTCGCGCGTGTCCGCGGCTCGCAGCGCGTAGCCGTCCATCGACGAGGCGGGCCACGGCGGGACCGCGCGCCGGGCGACGATCGGCTCGGCGAGCACGCGGCCGAGGGCGGCGAGGAGCTCCACCCGCTCGGCGCCGAGCGGCTCCACCCGCGAGAGGATCGCGCCCAGCGCCTCCTCGACGGTCAGCATGGCGTCACTGTACCCCAGGCGCCGGGGCGCCCACCCGTCGGCCCGCGCGCCGCGGCTAGTGGTGCCCCGTGTGCGGGAGGTTGAGGACCGGCCGGTAGCGGCTGAAGAACCACCGCCGGCTCAGGATGAACAGGGCGAGGAAGCCCGCCGTGATCAGCGCGTCACTCGCGCCGACGGGAAGCCCCAGGTTGCGGCTGACGGCCGGGAAGACGATGAAGACGCGCTCGAGGAAGATCGCGAACAGACCGAAGAGCGCGACGAGGACGAGCGGCGCGTGCCGCCGGGGCGGGCGGCCCGTCAGCCGCTTGAGCAGGTACGCGAACGGGATCAGCCAGCCGATCGCGAAGACCACCCACGCCACGGCGTTCCACGGCTGGACGAAGAGGCGCTGCACGAAGAACCGGGTCTCGACCGGCACGTTGCCGTACCAGATGACGAGGTACTGCGACCAGAAGAAATACATCCACATGACCGACATCGCGAACTGCAGCTTCGCGACGTCCTGGATCGCCGCCGGCGGGATCGAAGCCTGCCCGCGCGCGTTCGCGCGCACGCTGAGGATCGAGAGCAGGCAGAACGTCGTGTAGAGCGTGCTGACCACGAAGTACCCGCCGAACAGGCCGCTGTACCACGTCGGGTCGATCGACATGACGAGGTCGAAGCCCCAGAGGGACACGACGACGACCCAGAGCATGAGCAGGGCGACCGCGAGGCGGTTGCGCCGCCGCCGCGCGGCCCCGTCGTCCGGGGGCACCGCGTCCCGGAGCAGCGCGCGGACGAACGCCAGGCATACGCCGAAGAGGAGCGCCGCGCCGCCAAGCGTGCGGAGCCAGAAGAAGGGCGTGTTGAGCCATGCCGCTTTCGCCGGCGGCGGCACCGTCTCCCAGTGGTAGAGCGCCGTGCGTCCCGCGTAGAGCAGGGCGAGCAGGACGAACGACACGGGCAGGAAGCCGGACGTCGTCAGCGCGATCCGCCGCACGCTCGGCGACCACCGGGCTTCCGTGAGCTGCATCATCGCCGCCACCGCGGGCCCCGTCACCGCGAGCCCCGACCAGAACACGACGTTCACGAGGTAGATCGCCCAGACGCGGACCGCGTCCTCCGAGGAGACGCCCACCGCGAACGTCACGGCGCCGGCCGCGGCGATCAGGGCCCAGACCAGGGTCATTTCCGGGCCAGCGACCGGAGGAAGTTGACGATGTGCCAGGCCTCCTCGGACGACAACGCCTCGCCGTAGGCCGGCATCACCGCGCCGCCGACGACGATGTAGCTGTGCCAGTAGCCGTCCGTCCGCTGCTTCTGCAGCTCGAGGTTCGTCAGGTCCGGCGGCGGGATGAACTTCGTCGCGACGGGCCCCGTCACGCCGCCCCTGGCCTCCGGGCCGTGGCAGGGGGCGCAGAACGTCGCGTACCGCTCGCGCCCGATCGCGATCGACTCCGAGGTCCCCCGCACGGGGTTCGGCACCCTGGCCGCCAGCTCCCGCTGCTCTTTCGGGATCACGAGCTCGCCGCCGCGGGGCACGACGCCGGCCGGCATGCGGAACACGCGCTCGCCGGGCATCACGCGCGGCGTCTGGGTCATGTTGTCCTTCCAGCGCACGACGAGCGCCGTGCCCAGCAGCCCGCCGGCCGCGAGGACGATCAGCAACGTCAGGACGAAGAGGTACTTCATACCGCGTTGACGTCCTCGGCGCCCGCGGCGCCCAGGATCTCGCGCACCGAGCCGCCGCGCTCCGGCGTGCAGTGGACGGCGACGCCGAAGCGGTCGCGGGTGAAGCGCGGGTCGAAGCCCGGCGACGGCCGGAGCTTCGGCAGCCGCCCGAGGACGACCATGCCGATCAGCGTCGCGACGCCGCCGAAGAGGATCGTCAGCTCGAACGCGATCACCACGAACGGGGGGATCGAGGCGATCGGCTTGCCGCCGGTCACCAGGTTCCACTGCATCGACGACCAGATCGTCAGCATGAAGCCCGAGACGGCGCCCGTGAGCGCGCCGAGGAGCGTGAACAGGCGCACGCGGCTCACCGGCCGGTCACGCTCGACCACGTCCTCGATCTCGTGCACGGGCACCGGCGTGTACACGGTGAAGTCGTGATAGCCCTTCGCCCGCAGCTCCTCGAGGGCACGGACCGTGGTGTCGACGTGGGCGAACACGCCCACGATCGTCTCAGTGGTGGCCGGCATGGCTCCGATCCCTCATCGGCGGCGGGAGGGTCTCCTTCACCTCCACGATCGAGAGCGACGGCATCAGCTTGATGAACCCGAGGAACAGGAGGAAGAACCAGCCGAAGCTGGCGATCACGATCCCCGTGTCCGTCAGCGACGGCACGAAGGTGCCCCACGTGTACGGGTAGAAGCCCCGCGCGAGCGACGGGACGATGATGTTGAAGCGCTCGAACCACATGCCGATGAGCACGAGGATCGAGACGACGTAGATGATCACGGGGTTCGTGCGCGCCCTCGCCGAGAAGAAGATCAGCGGCGCGATGCAGTTGGCGAAGTACATCAGCCAGAGCGCCCAGGCGTAGGTCTTCGTGACCTTCCAGAACAGGGACGCCTTCTCGAAGTG
>MGBU01000114.1 GCA_001790205.1 Candidatus Rokubacteria bacterium GWA2_73_35
CGTAGAGGTTGAACGCGGGGTCGAGCATCGCCCGGACGGCGGCGACGAGCACCGGGAAGGCCGCGGGCTCGCAGCCGGCCATCACGGCGTTGACCGCGAGCGCCTCGAGCGTGGCCGTGCGCCAGAGCGGGGGCAGTGGGCCGAGCGAGCGGTCGGGCGGTGCGCCGCCAAGCAGCGCGCGGACGCGCGCCTCGGTCGGTGGGATGATCGGCAGGCCGTCGCACCACTGGCGCGCGACGAACTCGGCGAGCACCGCCTCCGGGTCGTCCACTGTATCGAGTGCCGCGAGGGCGGATTCGACCGTGGGTGGGCTGAGAGAGGAGCGTGTGGCGGCGGCACGCCCGATCTCATCCTGGGCGGCCGGGCTCCCGATCAGGCTCGTGAGCTGCTCGAGCGCCTGGTGCGCCCGCCGCGCGACAGACTCGGGCCGCTCACCGCCGAGCGGGTGCTGGACGACGAGCAGCGGGAGCCCCGACACCCCGAGCGCGGCCAGCTCGCTCACCGCGAGCCCCTGGAAGGCGGTGGTGCCGATCAGGCCGGCGGGCGTGCCGGCCTTCACGACCTCGATGGCGTCGTGGAGACTCCACGACGTGCACGACCCTCAGTCGCCCGAGCCGGTGAAGACGACGTCGCACGCCTGCGCGAGCTCCGCGACCAGCTCCGGCGGCGCGGCCACGGCCGCGTTCGCCTTGCGCCGCCGCAGGACCGCCGTCACGCCGTAGCGCGCGCGCAGCAGCGCGCCCAGCTCGTCGGCGAGGCGGTCGAAGTTGTGCTTGGTGTTGTCGATGAAGCCGACCGTCCGGCCCGCCCAGTCGTCCGGCAGCGGCGGCGCGGCGAGGTTCTCGCTCCGGACGGCGCTGACGGGCGAGAGCACGCGGATCCGCGTCACGCCTGGCGCCCCCGGCCGCCCGACGGGCCCTTGAGCCCGGTGGAGCGCGCGAGGAGCCGGCCCAGGGTCTCGTGCAGCTCCGCCAGGATCGTCCGCTTCACCGAGACCCGCACCGACTCCACGGGCTCGGCGCTCCCCGCGCGGTGGATCACGAGCGTGCCGGTGAACTCCTGCGCGCGCTCGTCCGTCGCCGCCAGGCCCCGGAGCGTCAGCACTTCCCAGATCTCCGCCATGGGCGGTATCTTACCGCATGGTCATCGCTCTCGACGTGGGCACCTCCTCGGCGCGCGCCGCCTGCTACGACGACACGGGGCGCGCCGTCGCGGGGCGCTTCCACCGCGTCGCCTACGCGCCCGCCGTGACGCCGGACGGCGGCGTCGAGCACGACGCGCTTCGGCTCTTCGAGGCCGCGGTCGAGTGCGTCGACCACGTGCTGGCCGGCGTGCACCCGGGCGAGGTGCGCGCGGTCGGCGTCACGACCTTCTGGCACGGGCTGCTCGGCTTCGACGCGCACGGCCGGCCCGCGACGCCCGTGTACACGTGGGCCGACACGCGGAGCGCCGAGGACGCGCGCCTCCTGCACGACGCGCTCGACGAGGCGGCGCTGCACGCGCGCACGGGCTGCCCCCTGCACGCCTCCTACTGGCCCGCGAAGCTCCGCTGGCTCGCGCGCGCCCGGCCGGACGTGGTGCGCGGCGTCGCGCGCTGGGGCTCGGTCGGCGAGCACCTGGCGCTCGCGCTCTTCGGCGAGGCGACGACGAGCGTGTCGATGGCGTCCGGCACCGGGCTCCTCGACCAGGCCGCCCTCCGCTGGGACGCCGAGGCGCTGGCGGGCGCGGGGATCGAGGCACGGCAGCTCTTCCCGCTCGCCGACCGCTCCGACGCGCAGCGCGAGCTTCGGCCGCGCTGGGCGACGCGCTGGGCGGCGCTGCGCGGCGCCGGCTGGTTCCCCGCCGTCGGCGACGGCGCGGCGGGCAACGTCGGCTCGGACTGCACGGACCGCTCCCGCGTCGCGCTCAACGTCGGCACCTCCGCGGCGCTCCGCGTGCTCACCGACGACCCGGCGCCGCCGCCGCGCGGCCTCTGGCGCTACCGCGTCGACCGCCGCCGGGCGATGGTGGGCGGCGCGACCTCGGAGGGCGGCAACGTCCGCGCGTGGTGCCGCGAGGTGCTGCGCCTGCCGGCGGACGCCGAGCTCGAGGCCGCCCTCGCCGGACTGCCGGCCACAGGCCACGGGCTCACGGTGCTGCCCCACCTCGCGGGCGAGCGCGCGCCCGGCTGGCGGGGTGACCGCCGCGGCGTTATCGCGGGGCTCCGCCTCGACACGACGG
Source organism: Candidatus Rokubacteria bacterium GWA2_73_35 (assembly GCA_001790205.1). GTDB lineage: Bacteria > Methylomirabilota > Methylomirabilia > Rokubacteriales > CSP1-6 > GWA2-73-35. Next base: position 2,221 of record MGBU01000114.1, read on the forward strand.
CGCTCGACATCGTGCGGGCGGCGCTCGAGGCGGTCGCGCTGCGGCTGGCGCTGGTCTACGCCCTGCTCGCGCCGCGCGCCGCCGCCGGACACGCGATCGTCGCCTCCGGCGGCGCCCTCGCCGGCTCGCGCGCGTTCACGCAGATCGTCGCCGACGCGCTCGGGCGGCCCGTGACCTGGTCGCCCGAGCCCGAGGCGACGAGCCGGGGGGCGGCGCTGCTCGCGCTCGAGGCGCTCGGCGCGCTCCCCGACCTCGCCGCGGCGCGCGGCGGGCTCGGCGAGACGTTCGCCCCCGACCCCGCGCGGCACGCGCGCTACCGCGAGGCGCTCGAGCGCCAGCGCCGCCTCGACGCCGGGTTATGATGGGCCGGTCATGGGCGTGGCCCCGAACGTGATCGTCGTCGCCGACCCCGGCGCGCTCGCCGAGACCGCGGCCGGGCTCGTCGTGGACGCCGCGGCCGAGGCGGTGCGGGCGCGCGGCCGGTTCGCGCTGGTGCTGGCCGGCGGCGCCACGCCGCGCGCGACCTACGCGCGGCTCGCGCAGGCGCCGTTCCGCGACCGGGTCGCCTGGGACCGCACGTGGGTCTTCTTCGGCGACGAGCGCGCGGTGCCGCCGGACCACCCCGAGTCGAACCACCGGATGGCCTCCGAGGCGCTGCTCTCGCGGGTGCCCGTCCCGCCCGCGCAGGTCTTCCGCATCCGCGCCGAGGCGGAGGACACGGACGCGGCCGCCGCGGAGTACGCCCGGACCCTGGGCGAGGTGCTCGGCTGCCGGCGGGGCGAGCTGCCGCGCTTCGACCTCGTGCTGCTCGGACTCGGGGTGGACGGGCACACGGCGTCGCTCTTCCCCGGCTCGCCCGTCGTCCGCGAGGTCTTCCGGCCCGTCGCGGCCGTGCACGCGGCCGCCGCCCTGATCCCGGAGCGGATCACGCTGACCCTACCGGTGATCAACGCCGCGGCGCGCGTCGTCTTCCTCGTCGCGGGCGCGGAGAAGGCGAAGGTCGTGCGGGCGGTGCTCGGCGAGCAGGCGACGCTGCCGGCGGCGATGGTGCGGCCCGAGGGCGGCGGGCTCGTCTGGCTGCTCGACCGCGCTGCCGCCGCCCTGCTCGCCACTCCGGAGGCGCGCTGAGCGTGCGCATCGCCGTCGCCGCCGACCACGCGGGATTCCCGCACAAGGAGCCGCTGATCCGCGCCCTCGAGCAGGACGGCCACCAGGTCGTCGACCTCGGCACGCACTCGATGGCGCCGGTCGACTACCCGGACTACGCGCGCGCGGTGGGCACGGCGGTGCGCGACGGCCACGTCGCGCTGGGCGTGCTGGTCTGCGGCAGCGGCGCCGGCGTGGCGATCGCGGCCAACAAGCTCCGGGGGGTGCGCGCCGCGCTCTGTCACGATCTCTTCACCGCCCGCCAGGCGCGCGAGGACGACGACGCCAACGTCCTCTGTCTCGGCGCGCGCGTCGTCGGGCTCGACATGGCCGTCGCGCTCGCGCGCGAGTTCGTCGGCGCGCGCTTCTCGCGCTCCGAGCGCCACGAGCGCCGCCTCGCGAAGGTGGCCGAGCTCGAGGCGAGCGAGCTCGGGGGCGAGCGCGCCGGCGCGACGGGCCGGCGACGTGCCGATCCCCTGGCCCACCCGGCGGTCGCGGCGGCGCTCGCGCGCCTCGGCGACCTTGACGCGGGACCGCGCCTCTGGGCCAGGGACGCGAGCCTCTGGAGTGCCGACGCCACCGTCCAGGCGTCGATCCGGCGTCGGCTCGGCTGGCTGCCCGCGCCCGCGGCGATGCGCGAGCGCCTGGGCGAGCTGGCCGCCTTCGCGGCCTCCGTCCGCCGCGACGGGGTGACCGACGTCGTCCTGCTCGGGATGGGCGGCTCGAGCCTCGCCGCCGAGGTGTTGGCGGCGACGTTCGAGGCGGCGCCCGGCCGGCCGCGCCTCACGGTGCTCGACACGACCGATCCCGGCGCGATCCACGCGGCGCTCGAGCGCCTCGCGCTGCCACGGACGCTCGTCCTGGTCGCCTCGAAGTCCGGCACGACGGCGGAGATGCTCGCCCTCTACCGGCTCTTCCGCGCCGAGCTGGCGGGCCGGGTCGCGCACCCGGGCGCCCACTTCGTCGCGATCACAGACCCGGGGACGCCGCTCGAGCGCCTCGCCCGCGACGACGGCTTCCGGCACGCGTTCCTCAACGACCCGGAGATCGGCGGGCGCTTCTCGGCGCTCTCGCTCTTCGGCCTCGTGCCGGGCGCGCTCATCGGCGTGGATCTGCCGGCGCTGCTCGACGACGCGGTCTCGATGGCGACCCGGTGTCGCGGCGTCGCGCCGCTCCGCGAGAACCCGGGCGTGCGGCTCGGCGCGATCCTCGGCGGGCTCGCCGAGGCCGGGCGCGACAAGGTCACGCTGGTCCTCTCCGAGCCCCTCCGCGCCTTCGGCGCGTGGCTCGAGCAGCTCCTGACCGAGTCCACCGGCAAGCAAGGCAAGGGGCTCGTCGTGATCCACGAGGAGCCGCCGGGCCCGCCCGCCGTGTACGGCGACGACCGCGTGTTCGTCGCGATCGCCCTCGGGGAGGACCCGGGCCTGGAAGCCGCCGTCGCCCCGCTCGAGGCCGCGGGCCAGCCCATCGTGCGCCTCACCCTCGGCAGCCGCTTGGACCTCGGCGGCGAGTTCTTCCGCTGGGAGATGGCGACGGCGATCGCGGGCGCCGTGCTCGGCGTGAACCCCTTCGACGAGCCGAACGTCGCCCAGGCCAAGACGGCGACCGGCGCCGCGCTCGACGCCTTCCTCGACGCCGGCCGGCTCCCGGAGGTCGCCGCCGACGGCGCCGCCGACGTTGCGCGCGCGCTCGCGACGGCGAAGCCCGGCGACTACGTGGCGCTGCTCGCCTACCTCACGCCCACGCCGGCGGCGGCCGCCGCGCTCCAGCGGCTCCGCGTGCGCGTCCGCGACGGCACGCGCCTGGCGACCACGGCGGGCTGGGGCCCGCGCTACCTCCACTCCACGGGCCAACTCCACAAGGGCGGCCCGAACACGCCGATCCTCCTCGTCCTGACCGCGCGCGACCGCCACGAGCTGGCGATTCCCGGCGAGGGCTACGGGTTCTCGACGCTCAAGCTGGCGCAGGCGCTCGGCGACCTCACGACGCTGCGCGCCGCCGGCCGGCGCGCGTTCTGGCTCCCGCTCGGCGAGGCGCCCGAGACCGCCCTGGAGGCGCTCGCGGCCGACCTCGCGAGGCGCCTCGGCTGATGCAGCTCGGCTTCGTCGGCCTCGGGCGCATGGGCGGCAGCATGGTCACGCGGCTCCTCCGCGACGGGCACGAGGTCGTCGCGTACGCCCGCTCGGCGGAGGCGGTCCGTGGAGCCGCGGCGGGCGGCGCCCGGGGCGCGGACTCGCTCGAGGCGCTCGTCCGGGCGCTCGCCCCGCCTCGCCACGTCTGGCTCATGCTGCCCGCGGGCGAGCCGACCGAGACGACGCTGCAGGCGCTGGCGCCGCTGCTCGCGCGCGGCGACACGCTCGTGGACGGCGGCAACACGCGCTGGACCGACGACGTGCGGCGGGCGCGCGAGCTGGCGGCGCGCGGGCTCGACTACGTGGACGTGGGGACGAGCGGCGGCGTCTGGGGGCTCACCGAGGGCTACTGCCTCATGGTGGGCGGCGAGCGCGCCGCGGTCCTGCGCCTGGCGCCGGTCCTGACGACGCTCGCGCCGCCCGACGGCTGGCTCCACGTCGGGGGGAGTGGCAGCGGCCACTACGTGAAGATGGTCCACAACGGCATCGAGTACGCCCTCATGCAGGCGTACGCCGAGGGCTTCGAGCTGATGTCGGCCTCCGACTACGGGCTCGACCTCCCGCGCCTCGCGCAGCTCTGGAACCGGGGCAGTGTGATCCGCTCCTGGCTCCTCGAGCTGACCGCCGACGCGCTCCGCGCCGACCCGACGCTCGCCGGCGTCACGCCGTGGGTGGAGGACTCCGGCGAGGGCCGGTGGACCGTCGAGGACGCGGTCGCGAAGGCGGTCCCCGCGCCCACCATCACCGCGGCGCTCTACGCCCGCTTCCGCTCGCGGCGGGAGAACTCCTTCGCGGACCGGCTGCTCGCCGCGCTCCGCCGCGCCTTCGGGGGCCATGCCGTCCGCCGATGAGCCGTTCGCGCTGATCATCTTCGGCGCCTCGGGCGACCTGACGCGACGCAAGCTCATGCCCGCGCTCTGGAGCCTCTACGCCGGGCGCACGCTGCCGGAGCCGTTCGCGATCGTGGCGACCGCGCGCACGGAGATGACCGACGACGAGTTCCGGCGGCGCATGCGCGAGACCGTCGGCGAGTTCGCGCGGCTCCAGCCCCCGTCCGAGGGCGTGTGGGAGCGCTTCGCGTCGGCGGTGCGGTACGTCCCCGGCGACCCGGCGGACCCCGCGCTCTACGCGCGGCTCGCGCGGACGCTCCGGGAGATCGAGGGTGGCCGCGCGGGCCCGCCGAACCGGCTCTTCTACTGCGCGACGCCGCCGAGCCTCTACGACGACATCATCGCGCACCTCGGCGCCGCGGGCCTCGCCGCGCCGCGGCCCGGCGGCTTCACGCGCATCGTCGTCGAGAAGCCGTTCGGCCGCGACGACGCGAGCGCGCGCGCCCTCGACCGCCAGCTCGCCGGGACCTTCCACGAGGAGCAGGTCTACCGGATCGACCACTACCTCGGCAAGGAGACCGTCCAGAACATCCTCGTGTTCCGCTTCGCGAACGGGATCTTCGAGCCGGTCTGGAATCGTAACCACGTCGCCGAGGTGCAGATCACCGTCGCCGAGGCGCTCGGCGTCGAGACGCGCGGCGCGTACTACGAGGAGGCCGGCGCGCTGCGCGACATGATG
>MGBU01000115.1 GCA_001790205.1 Candidatus Rokubacteria bacterium GWA2_73_35
GAGCCGGCCTTCGACCTGTGCTGGACCGCCGACGTGCCCGTGGTCACCTCCACGGTGGCGGCGCCGCTCGCGGCGTCGCTGGCCCGGGTGGGCCGCGTCCCGGAGGCGATCCAGCTCCTCGACCTGGCCGTCAAGCGCGCGATCTCGATCGGCGATCCCTACGGGCGGTGGCTCCGCACCGCCGGCCTCGCCGAGGCGTACCTGCTCGCGGGCCGGGCGGCCGAGGCGCTGCCCCTCGCGCGCCGGGCCCTCGACCTCACGCGCCTCGTCGGCTCGCGCGGCACCGAGGCGCACGCGCTGCTGCTGCTCGCCGAGGTCGCCACGGACGACGAGCCGGGCACCGCCGAGGCGCACCTCGCCCAGGCCCTGGCGCTCGCGACGCGCCTCGGCATGCGGCCGGCCGTCGCGCGCTGCCACCTCGGGCTCGGCGCCGTGGCGCGCCGGCTCGGGCGGGGCGACACCGCGCGCGCGGCGCTCGAGACCGCGGCCGAGATGTTCGGGACCCTCGGGATGGACTGGTACCGCGCGCGCGCCGAGGCCGAGCTAGCGGCGCTCGGCTGAGCGTCCCGCTCCGTCGTTGCGGAGGCGACTCATGGGTGCTAGGGTCTGGTGCGCCGCGGCGCGGGGCGGCATGACGCTCACGGACTGACCACAACGGGAGGACGGGGTATGGCAGGCGCGACCTTCGTGAAGGGTGCCAGGCGCGACGTCGTTATCAACAAGAAGCCGGCCCCGAACAACCCGGCGTATCCGCCGGCCGGCGCGCGGAGGAAGATCCACAAGCAGAGCGAGGTCCAGCTCCGGACCGCGACCGCGCCGCCGGGCCGGATCAAACTCGGCGTCCGCGTCAAGCAGGCCGAGAGCGTCGAGCAGTTCGAGATCGTCGGCCGGGGCGGCAACGTCCTGGCGCTCACGCCGGCGGCGGATCCGGCGATCGCCGCCGACCTCGGGACCGCGCTCGGCGTCGCCGCCGACGAGAAGTGGGTCACCTACAAGGCGGACTGGGACCCGGCGAGGTTCGGGAAGCGGTTCGACACCCGGCTCACGCTAAGCCCGTTCGAGTGCCACCCGAACGGCGTCCGGGTCTTCACGATCGCGATCACCTACGACGCGCTGTCCTTCACGAACGACCACTACGTCTACGGCGTCAGCCTCCTCCCCGGGGAGAACAGCCAGGGACTGCCGATCGACGTCGGCGCGGCGGGGCCGGCGCAGAAGCCCGCCCCGAAGAAGAAGGCCGCGAAGAAGGCGCCGAGGCCCAAGACGCGCCGGTAGCGCGGAGAGGCGATGAAGGGCGCCCAGGACCGCGGGCGGCCGCCGTCGCTCACGCCGGGCGGGCGGGTCGCCCTCGACGCGGTGGGGCGGCTGCGCGACTGGTTCGACCTCGCCGCGCCGCGACTGACCGCCGAGGCCTTCGCGCCCGCCGACGTGGCGCGCCGCTTCCTCGCGCGGCACGCGCCCGCGTTCGGCTGGACGCCGGCCCTCGCCGACCTCACACCCGCGGCGCCGATCAGGCTCGCGGGCGCCCTGTCGGTGCGCCTCGTCCAGGAGCACCAGGGACTCCCGGTGGACGCGACCGAGGTCGTCGTCAACCTCCGCGCCGACTCCCGCGTCCAGTCGGTCTACAGCCAGTACCGGCACGACATCCCCGCGACCCTGCGGCCCGACGCGGCGCGGGTCGACGCCGTCGGCGCCCGCCGGATCGCCGCGCGGCTCACGCGCATGTTCAGGCACCGCGAGATCGGCCCGCCGCGGCTGATCGTCTATCCGCACCGCGACCACGGCCTCAGCCCCGCGAGCCGCTCGCCCCGACCGCCGCGCGCCCGCGCGGCATTCGTCCGCGGCGTGCGCGCGCTCCTGGCGGGCTCCCCCGCCCCCGCGGCGGGCGCCTACGTCCTGGCGTGGGACGTGACGGTCAGGACGCGCCGGCCCCTCGGGCGCTGGCGCGTCCTCGTGGACGCCGTGAGCGGGCGGCTCGTCGACGTGCGCGACGAGCTGGCCTACGCCACCGGCCGCGGCAGGGTCTTCGACCCGAACCCGATCGTGACCAGCGGCGACCCCACGCTGTCGTCGGCGACGCCGGCGCGCACGCTCGACCGGGCGCGCATCAGCGTGGACCTCGAGCACCTCGATCCGCCCCGCGCCGACGGCCGGTACCGGCTGGACGGCGCGTGGGTGCACATGGAGGACTACGACCCGCCGACCTACGCGGAGCCGGTGAAGAAGACGCCGCGCTTCACGTACGGCGCGAAGAGCCGCAAGTTCCTCTCCGTCATGGCGTACTTCCACATCGACCGGTTCCGCGGCTACCTCGAGAGCCTCGGCTTCGCGGACGTCGCCGCCGCCTCGGTCGCCGTGGACCCGCAGGGCCAGGAGGGGCTCGACCAGTCGGGCACCGACGGCGTGGCGATCACCTTCGGCGAGGGCGGCGTCCCGGACGCGTCGGACGCGATGCTGATCCTGCACGAGTACGGGCACGTCATCCAGGAGTCGATCCTGCCGACGTCGTCGACCGGCAACCACGCGAGCGGGCTCTCCGAGGGCTTCCCCGACTTCCTCGCCGCCGTGTACTACGACGACAAGCACGCTGACCCCGCGAAGACCCGCGGCCTCATGTTCTCCTGGAACTCGAACCCCACCGACGCCTCACCCGCCTCCCCGCCCGCGCGCACCTACGATCTCCCACACCGCTTCGACAGCCCCGCGTGGGCCGCCGCCAACGCCTACGGGCGGGGCGCCATCTGGTGCTCGGCGATGTTCGAGCTCTACCGGAAGCTCGGCGGGGACGCCGCGCACGGGCCGACGAAGCTCGCCGCGCGCGATCTCGCCCTCCGCCTGCACCTCGTCGCCAACGCCGGCATCCCGGCGCAGGGCGCCACGCTCGCGCAGGTCGTCCAGCAGCTCGAGGCCGCCGACGCCGCGGACCTCCACCGCAAGGTCATCCGCGACACTTTCGTCCGCCGGGGTGCCCCCGGCTACGCGCCGCCGCCGGTGGACGTCTACGTCTTCGACGGGCGCGAGGGCGGCTACGGCACACCCGACGGCCGGGACGACTTCGGGGCGAGCCTCTGGAAGCAGGACGTCGGCAACACGCCCGACGTCTGGGCCACCGCCGGCCCGCACGCGGGCGACCCGCCGGTCACGCCCCGCGCCGGCCAGCCCGTGAGCGTCTGGGTGAGGGTCAAGAACCGCGGGACGGTCGGCTCCGGGCCCGTCAGCGTGAAGGCGTTCCGCGCGGCGGCGCCCGCGATGATGTGGCCCGCCGACTGGGCGCCGCTCGACGCCGCGGCGCCCGCGCTCACCGTGGCGGACGTGGCACCCCTGCCCGCGGGAGGGCAGGTCGTCGGGCCCTTCGCGTGGACGCCCGGGGCCGCCGGCACCGCGCACGTCCTCGTCGTCCTCGAGTGCGCCGCCGACCCGGCCGTGACGGAGACGCTCGGGGCGGGCGCCGCGGTCCCGCACGGGGACCTCGTTCCGTTCGACAACAACATCGCCCTGCGCCGCTTCGCGGTCGCCAGGTAGAGGAGCGCCGATGCCGCGTCAGCTGAGGGTCGCCGCCGCGCAGCTCGGGCCGAACCAGGAGGGGACGCCGCGCGAGGCGGTCGTCGCGCGCATGCTCGGCCTGCTCGAGCAGGCCGCCCGCGAGGGCGTCGAGCTGATCGTCTACCCCGAGATGGCGCTCACGCCGTACTTCCCGAAGCGCGTCCGCGAGGACTTCGACCAGTTCTTCGAGACCGAGGTGCCGCCCAAGGCGCTGGTACCGCTCCTCGAGCGCGCCGCCGCCGCGCGCGTGGCCGTGCACGCCGGCTTCTGCGAGAAGGCCGGCGGCCGCTACTACAACAGCGCGCTCCTCACCGACCGCGACGGACGGCTCTGCGGCACGTTCCGCAAGATCCACCTGCCTGGCGCGACGGCGCCCGACGGCTTCGCCCAGGTCTACGAGCCCCGCTACTTCGCCCACGGCGACACCGGGTACCAGGTCTTCGACGCCGCCGGCGCCAGGATCGGCATCGCGATCTGCCAGGACCGGCGCTACCCGGAGAGCTACCGGTGCCTCGCGCTCCAGGGCGCCGAGCTGATCCTGATCGGCTACAACACCCCGGCCTCGCCGCTCGCGCTCGACCTGAACGAGCTGTGCATGCGCGCGGGGGCGTACGCGAACCTCTGCTTCGTCGTGGGCGTCGCCAAGGCGGGCGTCGAGGACGGGGTCGAGCTGATCGGCGGCAGCGCGGTCATCGGCCCGCTCGGCCAGGTCCTCGCGCGCGCGGCGACGAGCGGCGACGAGCTGGTGGTGGCGCGGCTCGACCTCGACCAGATGCTGCCGGCGCGCCGGCGCTGGAACTTCCTCGGTCGCCGCCAGCCCCAGCACTACGGCCGCGTGCTCCAGCCCGTCCCGGCGCCGCGGCCGGATCGCTGATCAGGCCTCGTACCCGGGCGGCGCCACGAAGCCCTGGAACTCGCGCTCGAGCAGCCGCGCGAAGGCGATGCACGCGCGGTCGCCGTACTGCGGCCCGACGATCTGCACGCCGACGGGCAGGCCACCCGGCGTGAACCCGCACGGCGCGACGGTGGACGGCAGGTACGCCATCCCCGGATAGCCCGCCCAGAAGAGCTGGTCCGTCGTCGGGACGTCCTTGCCGTTCACCCGGATCGTCCGTTCGTACCGCTCACCCGCGTGGTCGTGGGGGAACGCGGCCGAGGCCGCCGCGGGGCACAGGAGCAGATCCCACTCCTGGAAGAACCCGGCCCACGCCAGGCGCATCCGGTGGCGGGCGTTGTTCCAGGCGAGCCAGTCCTTGTGGTACATCGTGTTCGCGCGCACCATCCGCGCGACGTAGCTCTCGTCGGCGGGCGCGAGCCCGCGCGCGGTCTCGAGGTTCTTCTCGAACTCCTCCGGTGTCTGCCGCCCGGACGTGGCGGCGCGCAGGAGCATGACGTAGACGCGGTCCGCCTCGGCCGTGTCCCCGGCGGGCCGCGCGCGATCGCTCACCTTCGCGCGCTTCCGCCCGAGGAAGTCGGCGAGCGTCTGGAGTCGGTCCTGCACCTCGCGGTCCACCCGGGCGCTCGGGTCGTCGAGCATCACGGCCACGCGATACTCACGGAGCGCCCGGCGCCGGGGCGCCGGCAGCGCGAGCCGCCAGCCCGTGCCGTCGATCGCGTCCGCGCCCGCGATGACCTCGAGGGCCAGCGCGAGGTCGTCCGCGCTCCGGGCGAGCGGGCCCGCGACGGCGATGTCCGGGGTGCCGAAGGTGCCCGGCAGCGCGTGGCCCGCGAGCGGCACGATCCCGTACGTCGGCTTGTGGCCGTAGACGCCGCAGTAGTGCGCGGGGTTCCGGATCGAGGCGCCGATGTCGCTGCCGGCCTCGAGCGCGGTGAGGCCCGCGGCGAGTGCGGCGGCCGAGCCACCCGACGAGCCGCCGGGAACGCGCGCGGGATCCCAGGGGTTGTTGGTCGTGCCGTAGATCGCGTTGAAGCTCTGCCAGTCGGCGAGCAGCAGCGGCACGTTGGTCTTGCCGAAGACCACGGCGCCCGCGGCCAGGAGGCGGTCCACGACGAGCGCGTTCCGCGCCGGGAAGTTGTCCTTCAGCTCGGGCAGGCCCCACGTCGTCGGCATGCCGACGACGTCGAACGACTCCTTGATCGTCATGGGCACGCCGTGGAGCGGCCCCCGGACCTCGCCGCGCGCGAGCGCACGGTCCGCGGCGCGCGCCCGCTTGCGCGCGGCGTCGAGGTCGGTCGCGATGATCGCGTTGAGCCGGGGGTTGTAGCGCTCGACGCGCGCCAGGTACAGCTCAAGGAGCTCGAGCGCGCCGATCCTCTTGCGGCGGATCTCGGACGCGAGCTGCCGGGCCGAGCGGAACGGGAGGGTGGGCATGCCCGGACTCTAGGCGGCCAGCGTCCCGCCTGTCAACAACGCCGCGGCGGAGACTACGGCGCGACCTGGCCCCGGGGCGTGCCCGCCGCGGCGACGAGCCGGAGGAGCGGAAAGATCCGCCTGACGAGCCCTTCGTACTCCCGCACGGTCGTGCCGAAGACGTCGAGATCGCGGATCTCGTGGAGGTCCAGCGACGCCAGCGGGGCGTCCGGCGGGATCATCGAGAGGTCGATCACCTGGAAGCACGAGCGGCCCGGCGCCGGATTGTCGGTCACGAGCACGATGCACAGCTCCGGCCATTGCTCGCCGATCTTGGAGAGCAGCTCGTCGCCGTATCTTCTCAGGAACTCCTCGATGTTCGCCCGGTACTTCACCTCGACCGGGATCAGCCGGTGCAGCGGCCGCCCCGTGCTGGTCTCCGCCACCGGCTTGCGCAGCAGGAAGTCGGCCAGGAACTCGTCGGTGCCGACCTTCACGAGCCTCTGGACCTGGCTCTCGCGGCCGATGCGCGACACCGTGTAGCCCGCGCGCCGGAAGATCGTCTCGACGAAGGCCTCCGCGACCCGCCCCTTCAGGTCCTCGACGCCGGCCCACTGTGTGCTCATCCCTTATAGGGTAGCCGAGGGGCCGCTCCGTGGCCGCAGAAATCCGCCGAGTCTCCACCCCGGGGCGGCCCGGGCGGCCCTATAATCCCGGGGAGACCGCACCGCCACCGGAGGTCGCCATGAAGGGCGTGACGCTGCCGACCGAGACCGTGTTCGTCATGGAGATGTCGCCGATCAAGTTCGGGCTCGGCGCGACGGACGAGATCGGCTTCGACGCGAGCCGGCTCGGGATCCGAAAGGCGCTGATCTTCACCGACAAGAACCTCGGCGAGCTGGGCCTGCCCGAGCGCGTCCGCGCGCGGCTGGAGGAGCAGGGCGTCAAGGCCGAGGTCTACGACGGCGTGGAGGTCGAGCCCACCGACCGCTCGATGGAGGAGGCGGCCGAGTACGCGCGGACCAAGGAGTTCGACGGGCTCGTCGCCGTCGGGGGCGGCAGCACCATCGACACCTGCAAGGCCGCGAACCTCCTCACCTGCCACCCGGCGCCGCTCCTCGACTACATCAACAAGCCGGTCGGCAAGGGCGTGCCGGTGCCCGGCCCGCTGCGGCCGCTCATCGCGGTGCCGACGACCGCGGGCACGGGGAGCGAGACGACGGCGGTCGCGGTGACCCACGTCGTGGACCAGAACGTGAAGGCCGGCGTCTCCCACCGCCTGCTCCGGCCCACGCTCGGTCTCGTGGACCCGCTCAACACCCTCACCGCGCCGCCCGAGGTCACGGCGGCCGCGGGCGTCGACATCCTCACCCACGCGATCGAGTCGTACACGACCCGGCCGTACAACGCGCGGGCGAAGCACCACCCGCCCGACCGCCCCGCGTACGTCGGCGCCAACCCCGCGAGCGACGTCTGGTGCGAGAAGGCGATCGAGTACGTCGCGCGCTACCTGCGGCGGGCGGTGCTGAACGGGCTCGACCTCGAGGCGCGGGTGCACCTGGCGCTCGCGGCCAACTACGCGGGCATCGGCTTCGGCAACGCGGGCGTGCACATCCCCCACGCGGCCGCGTACCCGATCGCGGGGCTCGTGCGCGACTACGTGCCGAGCGGGTACCGGACGCGGCACCCGATGGTGCCGCACGGCATGTCTGTCATCGTCACGGCGCCGGCGGCCTTCCGCTTCACCTACGCGACGGCGCCCGAGCGCCACCTGCGCGCCGCCGAGCTGCTCGGCGCGCCCGTGACGGGCCTCGGCGAGGCGGAGCGGCGCGAGGCGCTGCCGCGCGCGCTGATCGCGCTCATGCGCGACACCGGCATCCCGAGCGGCCTCGCCGCGATCGGGTACACGGAGCGCGACGTCCCCGCGCTGATCGAGGGCACGCTGCGCCAGCCGCGGCTGCTCGCCGGCGCGCCGCGCCACGTCGGCGCCGCCGAGCTCGACTGGATCCTCCGCGACGCGATGCAGTACTGGTAGGGGAACCAATCGCGTTGTCGAGGGGCGCCACGGCTGCGCCGCGGCGCCCCGAGCGCCGGGGGGCTTGGGGGGCACCCGGAGCCCCCCATGATCTCAATCCCAGAGGCGCGTCGAGAAGTAGCGCTCGCCGATGTCGTTCAGCACGGTGACGAAGCGCCCGGCCCCGGCGCGGCGGGCGACGCACTCGACGCCCGCGACGTACGCGCCCGAGGACTGGCCGACGAAGAAGCCCGCCCGCGCGAGCCGGACGCACATCGTGTACGACTCCTCGACGCCCACGTCCACGCGCTCGTCGATGAGCCCCCCGTCGAGGATCGCCGGCACGATGTCGTCGGGGCTCCCGAGCGGCTTCAGGCCCTCGACGCCGGGGAAGGCCTCGGGGACGACGCAGACCACGCGCACGCGCGGGTCGTGCTCCTTGAGCCGCCGCGCCACGCCCGTCAGCGTGCCGCCCGTGCCGACGCCGCAGACGAAGTGGCTCAGCCGGCCGCCCGTCTGCGCCAGGATCTCCGCGCCCGTCGTCTCGTAGTGCGCGCGCCAGTTGTCCGCATTGCCGTACTGGTCGCAGAAGAAGTAGCGGTCGGGCGCGGCCTCGAAGCGGCGGCGCACCTCGCGCAGCGCCTCGTCGTAGCCGGCGAGCGCGTCCGTGAACACCAGCCGCGCGCCGTGGGCCCGCATCCGCCGCGTGCGCTCGACGCTGGCGTTGTCGGGAATCACGATCTCGACGGGATAGCCGAGGATCCGGCCCACCATCGCGTACGCGATCCCCGCGTTGCCCGAGGAGCTGTCGAGAATGGTCAGGCCCGGGCGCAGGCGCCCGTCGAGGAGCGCCGCGAGCAGCATGCGCAGCACCGGGCGGTCCTTGAGCGAGCCGCCGGGGTTCAGTCCCTCGTGCTTGGCGAGGACCTCGACGGCCGGCAGCTCGTCGCGGAAGAGGTCGAGCGGCACGAGCGGTGTCTGGCCGATCGCCCGGAGGGCGGGGTGGCGGGCGAGCAGCGGCTGCAGGCGCCGGTCCCAGGCCATGGACTCCTACTCTACCCCCGCCGAGACGGCGCGCTCAGAGCTGGCCGGAGTCGCCCCAGGTCTCGAGCCGGGCGCGGTACGCCGGGTCGTCGTACCGCGCGAGGGCGAAGGCCGGCGCCCACGGGGGCAGCGGCTGCCCGGCGATCCGGGCGGCGAGGAGGTCGGCGGCGCCGTTCGAGGCCATGAGCCCGTAGCCCGAGAGCGCGCCGAGCACGTACGCACCCTCGACTGGGAGCGGACACGCGAGAAACCGGTTCTCGCGCGTCTTCGTGTAGTAGCCACCGTCCACGACGCACCGGGGCAGGCGCGGCAGGTAGGCGGCGAGCGCCGGGATCATCCGCGACATCCCGCGCAGGAGGATCTCGCCGTAGAGCGGATCGAAGGCGATCGGGAACGTCGGCTCCACGGGCGCGACGTCGTACGTCCAGATCAGGAGCACGACCGGGCTCCCGCCGGCGCCCTCGGGGCGGCCGTGCACACCCGCGGGGATCTCGTCGAGCAGCCAGCGGTGCTCCGCGGAGCCCGCCAGCTCGCGCCGCTCCTCCTCGGTCCACGGCAGGCGCACGGGGTCGGTCCAGATCAGCATGGGCGCGTCCCGCGGCACCGCGCCCAGGACGTCGTTGAACGCCGCCTTCGCGTGGCGCTCCGAGAACACGGGCAGCTCCACGCCGAGCAGTCGGGCCACGGGCCCGACGAACGGACCCGCCGCGTCCACGAAGCGCGGCGTCGCGAGCACGCGCTCGCCCCCGCGCGCGCTCACGTGGACCGCGCCCACGCGCCCGCCCGCCGCGTCCACGCGCGTCACGCGCCCCTCGACGAGCCGCGCGCCCTTCTCGCGCGCGCGCTCCAGCAGGTACATCCCGAGCTGCTGGCCGCTGAACCAGCCGCAGCGCCGCGCGTGGAGCACCGCGAGCGTCTCGGGCGCGAGGTAGGGGAAGTGGCGCCGAACGAGCGCGGGGTCCGTGAGCACGTCGCTCCCCGTCGGCTGGCCCTCGAAGCCCTCGGCCGGCGCGGGCGCGTAGTCGCTCCCTGCCCCCGCGTGCACGCGCGCCGGCCCGGCACCGCGCGCCGCCGCCTCCTCGGCGGCGCGCACGAGCAGCGGCACCCGCGCGGGGTCGGCGGTGGCGAAGAGGTAGCCGCGCCGGTTCAGGCGGAAGACGTTGCCGCTCTCGCGCGCCAGCTCCTCCAGGAGGTCGATGCTCCGGTTCATCAGCGCGACCATCGCGTCGTCGGGACCGGGCCACCAGTTCCTGTAGCACTCCGTGGACTTGTCGCTCGTGAGTGAGAGCGGCGGGCGCTCGTCGACGAGCACCACGCCGGCCAGGCCGTGGCGCACCGTCAGGTGGTACGCGAGCGCGACGCCCGCGATCCCCGCGCCGCAGATCACGACCTCCGCGGTCCGCTCGCCCATCGCCCGGCGCGGGCTCAGTTGATGCGGCGCTCGCGGCCCCGCCAGTAGGGCTCGCGCAGCTCGCGCTTGAGGAGCTTGCCCGACGGGTTGCGCGGCAGCGTGTCGGCGAAGTCCACGGACGTCGGGCACTTGAAGTGGGCCAGGCGCGCCCGCGCGAAGGCGATCAGCTCCTCCGGGCGCGGCGCGGCGCCCGCCCGCGGGACGACGATGGCCTTGACCGTCTCGCCCCACCGGTCGTCGGGTACGCCGATCACCGCGACGTCGGCGACCGCCGGGTGGTCCGAGAGCGCGTTCTCGACCTCCGCCGGGTACACGTTCTCGCCGCCCGTGATGATCATGTCCTTCACGCGGTCGGTGAGGAAGAGGTAGCCCTCCGCGTCGAGGTACCCGGCGTCGCCCGTCCGGAGCCAGCCGTCGGCCCCGAGCGTTCGCGCGGTCTCCTCGGGGTTTCCCCAGTAGCCGCGGAAGTTCTGGACCGAGCGCGTCAGCAGCTCGCCCACGTCTCCCGGCGCGCACTCCCGCTCGGTGCCCGGCTCGACGACCCGGAACTCCACCCAGGGGAAGGGCTTCCCGGCCGAGCGCAGGAGGCGCGCGCGCGGGCCCTCGGTCGCGTGGTCCTCGGCCGCGAGCTGCGTGATCGCCCCCGTCGTCTCGGTGAGCCCGTAGACCTGCACGAACGGGCAGCGGAACGTCTTCAGCGAGCGGACGAGCACCTCGTTCGTGATCGGCGAGGCGCCGTAGACGATCGCGCGGAGCGCCCCGTAGTCGCCCTCGGCGGCGCCGGGCACCTGGGTGAGGAACTGGAGCATCGCCGGCACGAAGAGCGCGTTCGTGATCCGGTGGCGCGCGAGCGCCGTGAGGATCTCCTGCGGCACGAACTCCCGGAAGAGGATCGAGTGGCAGCCGTAGCCCATCCCGACGAGCGCCCAGCCGGAGCCCCCGATGTGGAAGAGCGGCATGCAGACGGCGTTGACCGACGACGCGTCGAAGCGCCACCACGGCCCGGCGTGGGGCAGGAGCGTGCCGAGGTTCGCGTTCGTGAGCATCGCGCCCTTGGGGAGGCCCGTGGTGCCCGACGTGTAGAGCTGCATCGCGACGTCGCCCGGCGCCGTGGGCCGGCGCGGGTCCTCGGCAGCGTGGCGTCCGACCCACGCCGCGTAGGCTTCGTGGCGCGCGTGCGCGCCCATTACGACGATCTTCTGGACGGTCTTGAGCGTGCCCTCCATCTGCTCGAGGTGCCCGAGGAAGTCGGGGCCGACGAAGAGAACCTTCGCCCCGGCGTCGTTGACGATGTAGGCCATCTCGGCCGGCGCGAGCCGCCAGTTCACCGCCACGTTCACGACGTTCGCCTTGCCGCCGCCGAAAAGGACCTCGAAGTACTCGGGCCCGTTCTTGTCCACGAGCGCCACCCGGTCCTGCGCGGCGAGGCCCTCCGCCAGGAGCCCCTGCGCGACCCGGCTCGAGCGCGCGTCCATCTCGCTCCAGGTGATCGTGCGCTCGCCGTAGGTGAGCATGGGCGCGCCGCCCCGCGCGCGCGCGTGATCGCGGACGATGCCGGCGAGCGTCCAGGCCATGGCGCCTCCCTCCCCCGGGCGAATGCCCCGGACGCCGAGTCTAGCGCGGGCGCCGCCCCATCT
>MGBU01000116.1 GCA_001790205.1 Candidatus Rokubacteria bacterium GWA2_73_35
TGGAAAAAGGCAAGATCATCGTCCGGCGGGCGTACGCGGACTGGAACCGCTTCACCGAGTACAAGCGCCCCTTCCACGAGTGGGCGATCGAGCTGATCGACGTGCCGCAGAGCCGCTACAGCGGCAAGAACTCGGCGGACATCCGGATGGTCGTGGACGCCCTCGACCTCGCCTACGGCAAGACCCACATCGACTCGTTTGCGCTCGTCTCGGGCGACTCGGACTTCTCCCCGCTCGTGTCCAAGCTCCGCGAGAACGACCGCTACGTGATCGGCCTCGGCGTGAAGTCGTCGTCCTCCGACCTGCTCGTGGCCAATTGCGACGAGTTCATCTTCTACGAGGACCTCATCCGCGACACGAAGAAGACGAACCTGCTCCGCGGGCTGCCCGAGAAGAAGGCCGAGGCGATGGCGCAGCTCATCGACGCGATCCAGGCGCTCCAGCGCGAGAACAAGGAGACGCTCTGGGGCTCGATGGTCAAGCAGACCATGATCCGCAAGAACCCGGCGTTCAACGAGTCGTACTACGGCTTCTCGACCTTCTCGAAGCTCCTCGAGGACGCGGCCAAGCAGAAGATCGTGACGCTCGAGCGCGACGAGAAGAGCGGCACCTACGTGATCACCGCGCTGACCGAGGAGGGCGGCCGCGCCGCCTAGGCACTAGGAGCCTCGCGGGCTGTCGAGGAGCGCCACGGGTTCCCCGGGGCGCTCCGCGCGTTGGGGGGTGTGGGGGGCCATCTCGGGGCCCCCCACGTTCATAGGAGGCAGAGCCTGGGGGGCCATCTCGGGGCCCCCCCACGTTCATAGGAGGCAGAGCCTGGGGGGCCATCTCGGGGCCCCCCACGTTCATAGGGGGCGGAGCCTGGGGGGCCATCTCGGGGCCCCCCCACATTCATAGGGGGCGGAGCCTGGGGGGCCATCTCGGGGCCCCCCCACATTCATAGGGGGCGGAGCCTGGGGGGCCATCTCGGGGCCCCCACATTCATAGGAGGCGGAGCCTGGGGGGCCGCCCCCCGACGGTATCTGAGCCCCTGAACCAATCCCGTTGCCGAGGGGGGCGCCCGGAGCCCCCCATGACATCAGTCCCCCCAGGGGACGATCAGCCGGTCCAGCGACCAGAGACCGGCGCCCCCGATGAAGATCGAGAGCGCCATCGCGATCAGCGCCAGGTTGAACTCGAAGCCGTGGCCCCGGTCAGGCGCCAGCGACCAGTTCAGGAAGAACCCGTGGCGGGCGTGCACCTTGGCGATCGCGACCAGCATCACCACGATCAGCCCGAGCGCCGCGGGCCGCACCAGGAACCCGACCAGGAGCGCGAGCCCGCCGAGGCACTCGATGAGGGCGGCCGCGACCGTCGCCGGCGGCGGAATGCGCATCCGGCGGAAGCCGTCGATCGTCTGCCGGAGCCCCGGGCCGCCGAACCACCCGAAGACTTTCTGCGCGCCGTGCGCGAAGAAGACGACGCCGAGCCCGAGCCGGACCACCAGGTGTGACCGCGAGCCGAACGTCCCGAACACGAGGTTGAGCAGGTCGTCCATGGCGCCTCCCTGTCGTGCTATTCTCGCGCGGTGAACCCGCGCCGAGTCTACACCATCGCCCTGGCGCTCACCCTCGCCGTGCTCGGCGCACGCCCGGCCGCCGCCCAGATCGAGTTGAGCGCGGACCCGACGATGACGAAGGGGCCGGCGGACGCCGCCGTCACCATCGTCGAGTTCTCCGACTACCAGTGACCGTACTGCAAGAGCGTCCAGCGGGCGCTGGACCAGGTCCTCCGGGAGTACGGGGGCCGGGTCCGTCTCGTGTTCAAGGACCGGCCCCTCGACGGCCACGCCCTGGCCCGTCCGGCGCACGAGGCCGCCCGGTGCGCCGGCGCCACCGGCCGGTACTGGGCCTACCACGACCGGCTCTTCGCCGAGCAGCCGGGCTTCGAGCGCGCCCGGCTCGTCCGCTACGCCGCCGACCTCGGCCTCGACCGGGCGGAGTTCACCCGGTGCCTCGACGAGCGCCGGCACGCGGCGGCCGTCGAGGCGGACCTGGCCCAGGCGCGGGCGCTCGGCGTGACCAGCACGCCGACCTTCCTCATCAACGGCCGGGCCGTCGTCGGCGCGATCTCGGTGGACGACTTCCGCTGGCTGATCGACGAGGCCCTCGGGCGGGGGCGCCGATGACCACGCCGCGGAGCCTGTTCGTGGACGTCGCCAGCCGCCCCTGGCAGGAGCGGCGGCCCGGCATCCACTGGAAGGTCCTCTGGGAGGAGGGCGACCGCCGGGCCGTCCTGATGCGCTACGCGCCGGGGGCCTCCATCCCCCGCCACCGCCACCTCGGGGACGAGCAGATCTTCGTCCTCGAGGGCAGCGTCACCGACGACACGGGCACCTGCACCCGGGGCAACTACGCCCGGCGCCCCCCGGGCTGCGTCCACTCGGTCGTGAGCCACGACGGGGCCCTGGTGCTGGCCCTCATGACGGGCGGGACCGAGCCCGTCGAGACTGTTGCGCACGGGGCCCGAGACGGGTAGTGTAAGGACAACTTTACCTAGAGCGAGGACGAATGCCGTGACAGAGCGCGCCGTCAAGCACGTCCGGAAATTCTTGGGCCAGCGCCTCCGGGCGCTGCGCAAGCAGCGAAGCCTCAGCCAGGAGCGGCTCGGCGAGCGGGCCAACCTCTCCGGAAAGTTCATCGGCGAGGTCGAACGCGGCGAGAAATCCATCTCGATGGACAGCCTCTACCGCGTGGCGGCGGCCCTCGAGGTTCCGCTCCGGGACCTCATGGACGTCGGCGACAAGCACCAGCCGATCCCCACGGAGGAGGCCGAGAAGATCTTCGCGCTGGTCGCGGGACGGCGCCGCCCGGAGGACATCCGGAAGGCGTACAACGTCCTGCGCGCGATGTTCAGCCGGGCCTCGTAGTCCCCGTTTCCGGCCGCCGGCGACCTCGTCGTCCCCCGGCCTCGAGCACGTCCGCGCGGTCTGAGGGCCGTCACGATGACAACGGATCAGGTGTGGCTGGGCATCGGCCTGCTCGGGCAGGCGTTCTTCTCGGGTCGCTTCCTCGTGCAGTGGATCGCCTCGGAGCGCGCGAAGAAGAGCGTGGTGCCGAGCGCGTTCTGGTACTTCTCGATCGGCGGCGGCCTCACGCTGCTGGCCTACGCGATCTACCGGGTGGACCCGGTCTTCATCATCGGACAGGGCGCCGGACTCTTCGTCTACTCGCGCAACCTCTACTTCATCTTCCGCAGGCCCGAGCGCGTGGCCCCCTAGCGACGCGCGCGTGCTAGAATCCGCGAGTCGGAGCCGGCGCGCGCCTCGCACCGGCCTCGCGGACCCCGCTGCAAAGGAGACCCCGTGACGATCAACTGGGCCCAGTGCCACACGCGGCCGGTGCTGATGATCCCCGGCCCGACCGAGCTGCCCTACCCGGTCATCCAGGCGCTCAACCAGCCGCCCGCGATCCAGTACGACCGCTCGTTCGACGAGGGGGTCCTCGAGCCCACCACGCTCGCGCTGCGCGAGGTGTTCCAGACCGCGGGCGAGGTCATCCTGATGCCGGGCTCGGGCCGCACCGCGCTCGAGGCCGGCTCGCTCTCGGTGATCGAGCCGGGCGACCGCGTGCTCGTGGTCGGCGCCGGGCAGTTCGGCATCCTCATGCGCGAGATCATGAACCGCGTCGGCGCCGACTGGACCGAGTTCCCGGTCGAGTGGGGGGCGCGCCTGGACCTGGACCGCCTGCGGGCTGAGGCCGAGCGCCTGCGGCCCAAGGCGATCACGCTCGTGCACAACGAGACCTCGACCGGCACGACCTATCCCGCCGCCGAGGTGGGGGAGATCGCCCGCGCCGTCGGCGCGCTCTTTCTGCTCGACACGGTCTCCTCGATCGCGGGCCTCGACGTCCGCACCGACGCCTGGGGCGTGGACCTCAACATGACGGGCTCGCAGAAGTGTCTCGCGGCGCCGCTCGGCCTGGCGCTCGTCGGCGTGAGCCCGCGGGCGTGGGAGGCGATGGAGCGCCGCGCCCGGAAGGCGCAGAGCTACGTCTACGACCTCCTGCGCTGGAGGGAGTGGTGGGTGCCGGTCTCGCGCGGCGGCAAGGTGCCCGACGGCGCGCCGCGCCGCCAGCCCGTGTCGATCCCCACGCACCTCACCGCCGCGATGAGCGTCGCCGTGCGGCTGATCCTCGAGGAGGGCCTGCCGCACCGCGTCCGCCGGCACGAGGTCGCCGCAACCGCGCTCAGGCGCGGGCTCGCCGCCCTGGGGCTCGAGATGTTCCCCGACGCGTCGATCCTGTCCAACACGGTCTCCTGCGTCCGGACACCCCGGGGCGTCGAGCCCGCCGCCGTCGTCACCCGCATGCGCGAGCACTACGGCATCCTGATCGGCACGGGGCTCGACCGGATCCGCACGAGCACGCTCCGGATCGGGACCATGGGCATCACCGCGAGTCCGCAGTACGTGCTGCCGACGCTCGGCGCCCTGGAGCTGGCGCTGCGCGATCTCGGCGCCAAGTGCGAGCCGGGCGCGGGCGTGGCCGCCGCGCAGGCCGCCTTCGCCGACGCCACCTAGCCCGTGGCCACGCCGCTGATCGCCGTCCCCGACGACTTCCCGAGCGTCTTCGAGAAGTCGGCGGCCCACCAGCGCGCCCTCGGGCTCGGCGAGGTCCGCGTCCACACCGCGCGCGGCGCCGACGACGAGGCCGAGCTGATCCGCCGCATCGGGCCCGCGGGCGTCGTGATCAACATCCGCGCGCACGCCCGCTTCACGGACGCGGTGATGGCCGCCTGCCGGAACCTCCGGCTGATCTCGATCTGGGGCACCGGCACCGACAACGTCGACCTCGAGGCGGCGGGCCGCCGCGGCCTCACGGTAACCAACACGCCCGGCGTCAACGCCCTCGCCGTCGCCGAGCACACGCTCGCGCTCATGCTCGCCGTCGCGCGCAGAATCCCAAAGATCGACCACGAGATGCGCGCCGGCGCCTGGCCGCGGGAGCTGCTGACGCAGCTCCTCGGCAAGACCCTCGGCGTGTTCGGCACGGGCCGGATCGCCGCGCGTGTCATCGAGCTGGCGCGCGCGTTCGGGATGGACGTGCTCGCCTGGAGCGCGCGGGGGGACGCCGCGGCGCTCGCCGCGGTCACGGCGCGCGGCGCGCGCGCCGCGCAGAAGGACGAGATCTGCCGCGCGGCCGACGTCATCACGCTCCACCTGAGGCTCGGCCCGGAAACGCGCGGCTTCCTCGGGCGGCGCGAGTTCGCGCTGATGAAACCCACCGCGCTCCTCGTCAACACGGCGCGCGGCGCCCTCGTCGAGCGCGAGGCGCTGCTGGACGCCCTCGCGCGGGACCGCATCGCGGGCGCCGGGCTCGACGTCTTCCACGACGAGCCGCTCAAGCCCGACGACCCCCTGCTCCGCCTGCCGAGCGTCGTGCTCTCGCCGCACAACGCCGGCCAGACGCCCGAGGTCCTGCGCGACGGCCTCCTCCGGGCCGTCGAGAACGTCGAGGGCTTCTTCCGCGGCGAGCCCACGGACGTCGTCGTCGCCCCGCTCGGGCGCGGGCGGTGAGGATCGCCCCGCGCCGCGGGCAGGGCGACGCCGGGTCGCTCACCACGGGTGGAGCTTGTACCACTCGTAGATCTCCTCGCCCGTGGTGAACCAGACGCCTTTCTTCTTCCGCATGTAGTCGTAGACCGCCTCGAAGTACCGGATCCGGTGCGGCACGCCCGAGTTGTAGGGGTGGACGGCGAGCGCCATCACGCGCGGGTTCCTCGCCCCCTCGGCGTAGAGCCGGTCGAACTGGTCCCGGCAGCGCTCCACCCACGCCCCGGACTCGTGGTGCTGGATGACCATCATCGGGATGTCGTTCAGCTCGAGCGAGTACGGCACGGACACGAGCGGGCCCGACGCCGTGCGGATCTCGTAGGGCTGGTCGTCGTTGACCCAGTCCGAGACGTACTCGATCCCCTCCGCGGCGAGCAGGTCGAGCGTCTCCCAGGTCTCGGTGAGGCCGGGGCCGAGCCAGCCCTTCGGCTTCCTGCCGGTGAAGTCCCGGAGGAGCTGCACGGCCTCCCGGATGGCCGCCCGCTGGTCGGGCAGGAGGTGCATCGCCCCCTGCCGCACGCCGTGGCCCATGAACTCCCAGCCGGCGTCGAGCATCGCCCGCGCCACGGGCTCGTAGGCGCGGCACACGCTCGCGTTGATCGCGGTGGTGGCCCGGATCTTCCGCTTCGCGAGCGCCTCGAGGAGGCGCCAGAAGCCGACGCGCATGCCGTACTCGTGCCACGCCCAGTTGGGCACGTCGGGGACCGTGGCCACGCCCTGGGGGGCGGAGAGGTACTGGCGCGCGACGGGCTTCTCGATGTCCCACTCCTCGATGTTGACGATCGTCCACACGGCGATGCGGGCGCCCTTCGGCAGCGTCCAGGGCCTGCGGGCGACGATGGGCGAGTAGTCGAAGCGTTCGTGCGGGAGCTTCACGGGCACCTCCCTGGTGCGGATGTTCGCGCGCGACTATAGTACAATCCCGCGCCATGAACGCCCCCCTCGCGATCGACGTCCACGCGCACTTCTTCCCCGAGGGCTTCCTCCGGCTCGTCGAGACCGACGGCGCCGCGTTCGGCGGCACCGTGGACCGCTCGAACCCGGCGGGCCCCGTGCTCGCGGCGGGCGGCGCCAGGACTCCGCCCCTCGATCCCACGTACTACGACGTGGACCGGCGCGTGCGCGCCATGGACCGCGTCGGCGTCGGTGTCCACGCGCTGTCGCTGACCGCGCCGATGGTCTACTGGGCCGACGGCGGGCTCGGCGGCCGGCTCGCGCGCGCGACCAACGACGCGATGGCGCAGGCGCACGCCGCCTACCCCGACCGCTTCGTCGGGTGCGCGACCCTGCCGCTCCAGGACCCGCCGCGCGCGCTCGCCGAGCTCACGCGCGTCGCCACGCTGCCGGGCATCCGCGCGCTCTACCTCGGCACCAACGTGGCGGGGCGCGACCTCTCGGACCCCGCGTTCGGGCCGATCTTCGCGCGCGCGGAAGCCCTCCGCCTGCCGGTGCTGCTCCATCCGCTCAACACCGTCGGCGGCGGGCGCCTGGCGCCGTTCTACCTGAGCAACCTCCTCGGCAACCCCTTCGACACCGCGATCGCCGCCGCGCACCTGATCTTCGGCGGTGTGCTCGACCGGCACCCGCGGCTCGAGGTCCTCCTGCCGCACGCCGGCGGCGCCCTGCCCTACCTCGCCGGCCGGCTCCAGCGCGGCCAGAAGGTCCGGCCGGAGGCGCAGCGGCGGGCCCGGCACCCCGTCACCCGGTACCTCAAGCGGTTCACCTACGACACGATCAGCCACTCGCCGGAGGCGCTCCGCTGGCTGATCGCGTGCGTGGGCGCCGAGCGGGTGATGCTCGGCAGCGACTTCTGCTTCGACATGGGCTACGAGCGGCCGCGCGACATCGTCACCCGGCAGCTCGGCCTCACGGCGGCCGCGCAAGGGAAGGTCCTCCGCGGCAACGCCGCGCGCCTGCTCCGGCTCCGCTAGTAAGCGCGGCACCGCCCCGCACGGCGGCTTCTCTTCCCGTTTGCCAGGCTCGAAGTGGCGCCGATCCCCGACGATCCCATCGCCAACGTGTACGTCGACCGGGAGCTGGGCGCAGAGGGATTCACGTATACCCTCGCGTCTGGCCGGGAGGGAACCGTCCACATCGAGGAGGTTCTCGAGTACAACCAGGACCCCGACCATCTGCGAGACCTGCTCCTGTATCGGCTGACGCTCGAAGCGCAGAAACGCATCGATGCCACGCCACTGGCCAGGCGTGAGATCATCCGTCGGCTCGCAACCTCCCCGACACAGCTCTACCGCCTCCTGGATCAGACCAACTACCGCAAATCGATCGACCAGATGCTCCGGCTTCTCCAGGTCCTCGACTGCAAGGTCGACCTCGTCGTGCGAGCCAAGAGCGCATAGTCGGCGAGCGACACCGGGATTCGAACCCGTGTTTCAGCCCTCTCGCGAGCCGAAGACCTCGGGGTTCGCGCAGTTCGGCGGGCGCCGGCCCGCGAGCACCGCCAGGACGTTGTCCACGACGACGTCGGCCATCCGCGCGCGCAGCTCGACCTCGGCGCTGCCGATGTGCGGGGTCAGGACGACGTTC
>MGBU01000117.1 GCA_001790205.1 Candidatus Rokubacteria bacterium GWA2_73_35
GAACCTCGCCGTGCTGCCCGTCCAGGGCGTCGCCTGGAGCGACTGGGGGCAGCCCGCGCGGGTGCTGGCCACGCTGGGGCGGCTCGGGATCGAGCCCGAATGGGCCCGGCGTCTCGTCGCGAGACCCGCGTGACGCGCTCGGGAGGGTCCCCGACGGGAATGAACGCAGCGCGCAGACTCACCGACCGGCGGGCGCCGGAGCCCGGCGAAGGCGCCCCGACGGCGAATACAGAAAGGACGGCGATGCTGAAGAACGACGTGTACGACCTGATGGAGACGGCGGCCGTGCTGTCGAAGGGGCTCCATCGCTCTACCACCGTCCAGAAGGACGCCAAGGGCTGCACGCAGTGCCAGCAGCTCTGGAGCTATATGCGGCAGGCGGACGAGGAGCAGCTCAAGCGCATCCTCGCCCATCTCAAGCAGCACTTCGACAGGGAGGGCTCGCTGTCATGAAACGGCTCTGTGCGGTGATCGGCGCGGTCGCGATGGCGCTCACGCTCGCGCCCCCGGCCCTCGCGGCGGAGAAGTGTCCGCCCGAGGTGGCCCCGGCGAAGGCGATGCTGCAGAAGGCGGCGGCGGCCCGGAAGGCGAAGACGGCGAAGGGCCAGGACGTCCAGGCCCCGCGCGCGCTCGCCGCGACCAAGGGCCAGGAGGTCCAGGCGCCCCGGGGTCAGGAAGTCCAGGCCCCGCGTGGTCAGGAAGTCCAGGCCCCGCGCGCGCTGACGAAGGCGCGCAGGCTCGTGCGCGAGGCCGAGCTGGCCTGCAAGAAGGGCAACATGGAGCTCGCCGCGAAGAAGGCCGGCGAGGCGATGGATCTCTTGAAGTGAGGCCGGCGCTCCCGGTCTCAGTGACCGGGAGCGCCCTCGTTCTCCCAGGGCCCGCCCCAGGACGGCTCGGGGAAGCCGTACTCGTAGATCTCGGCGACGGCCCGGTCGACGGCGAGCGGCCGCACCCCGGCGACCCGCTCCCGGACGAGCTGCTCGAACGCGCGCAGCACGTCGTGCTCGGTCAGCATCCCGACCACCCGGCCGTCCTCGACGACGGGAAGCGCGCCGATCTTCTGCTCGTGCATCAGGCGCGCGGCCGCGCGGATGCCCGTCGTCGGCGCCACGGTGATCACGCCCCAGGTCATGACCTCGCCCACGGTGCGCGCCTGGAGCACCTCGCCGAGCTCGGCCAGGCGCTCCTGCACGGCCGGGTCGAACACCATCTGGCGGAGGTCACGGTCGGTGACGATGCCGACGAGCCGTCCGGCCTCGTCCACCACGGGCAGGTGGCGGATCCTCCGCGCGCGCATGAGCTCGACCGCCTCGCGCGCCGGCGCCGCGGCGCGGATCGTCACCGCGGGCGCCGTCATCCACTGCGCGACCGGGATCGCCTCGGGCCAGGCCGGCGCGTTCGCCATCGGGCGGTTCCTCCTCACGGCGACGGGTGGCGCACCTGGGTCGCCTCCAGCTCCGCCTCGAGCGCGCGCTGCACCGCGGCGAGCCGCTCGGCGTGATCGACCGGGTACCGTGCGGCGCCCTCGAGCCGCCGTACGCCCTCGGGCAGCGCGGCCACCTGGGCCGCGCACCGGGCGCGGATCGCGGCGAGCGGCGGATGCGGCCCGCCGGGGCGCCCGCCCTCCATGACGGTGACGAGCAGGGGCTCGGCGGCGCCCGCCGGCGGCGGCTCGTCGGCGAGCGCCAGCACGTCGCGCTCGAACCGCCCGTCCCGCCCCCGCACCCGCCAGACCTGCTTCGCGCCCGTCCACGTGGTCTTGCCCTCGGAGAGCTTCAGCACGTTCCGCCCCTCGTACCGGACGATCTTGTAGGCGATGTCGAAGTACGGGACGTCGGCCGACACGGTCATGCGCGTGCCGACGCCGAAGGCGTCGATCGGCGCGCCCGCGCCGAGGAGCCGGGCGACCTCGTCCTCGTCGAGGCCGCCGCTCACGAAGATCTTCACGTAGCCGAGGCCCGCCGCGTCGAGCACGCGCCGGACCTCCTTGGCGAGGACCACGATGTCGCCGCTGTCCAGGCGCACGCCCGAGAGGCGCGCGCCCCGCGCCTCCATCTCGCGCGCCACCGTGACCGCCTTGTGCGCGGCGGCGACGGTGTCGTACGTGTCGATCAGGAGCGTCGCGCTCGCGGGGAACGCGCGCGCGAAGGCGCGGAACGCGTCGATCTCGTTCGGGAACGCGCTCACGTACGAGTGCGCCATCGTGCCCGACGGCGGAATGCCGTAGGCGAGGCCCGCGAGCACGTTGCTGCTCATCGCCGCGCCCGCGATGTACGCGCACCGGGCCGCCTTCATGCCGGCGTCGATGCCGTGCGTCCGCCGGAGACCGAAGTCGACGACCGGGCGCCCGCCGGCCGCCAGCACGACGCGCGCGGCCTTGCTCGCGAGGACCGTCTGCAGGTGCGCGAAGTTCATTACGGCCGTCTCGACGAGCTGCGCCTCCATGATCGGCGCGGTGACCTCGAGCAGGGGCTCGTCGGCGAAGAGCACCGTGCCCTCCGGCACCGCGCGCACCGACCCGGTGAAGGAGAGCCCGCGCAGGACCTCGAGGAACGCGGGCTCGAACCGTCCGAGCGAGCGCAGGTAGTCGAGGGCGGCGTCGGAGAAGCGGAAGCTCCCGAGGTACTCGAGCACGTCCTCCAGGCCCGCGGCGACGAGGAAGCCCCGGCCGCGCGGCAGCTTGCGGACGAAGAGGCTGAACGTGGCGTCGCCCGACATCCCCTCGCGGAGATACGAGGCCGCCATGGTCAGCTCGTAGAGGTCCGTGAACAGCGCCGCGTCCCGGGTGAGCAGCGGCCCGGAGACGAAGCTTCCGCGCGGCGTCTGGTCGATGGCGCCCACCTCCGTTCGTGCTGCGCCGCCGAATCGGCGTGCATCCATGATGCCACGGGTGGACCCACGACATTCCTGGCGGGCCAGCCCTCGCGTGAGGCGGGGAGGGGGCGGCGGCGCCCCAGGTGGGGCGCGGGCGCCCGTCGCGCGGGCGCTGCCGCGCGCCGTAACGTCCCGCGCCGGCACCGGTTTTCGCCGCCGGGGGCCGGGGCCCCCGGTACGGGCCTTGCGGCCGGTCTCCGCGGGGAGGGCGAGCGATGCGGAACGAGGACTTCATCGCCAGAGCCCAGGGGGCGGTGGCGCTCGGAAGTCCGAAGGACGCCCTGCGGATCGCCCGGACCGTGCTCGTGGCGCTGGCCGACCTCCTGCCCGACTCCGAGTCGCGCCGGCGGTTCGCCACCCAGCTCCCCGGCGCCCTCAAGGCCCACGTCGCGAGCCAGTCGCCGCGCTCGCTCCTGATGGACCTGAACGCGTTCCTCCAGCACGTCGGCGCCGGCCTCGGCACGCGCGTGCCGGAGGCGGAGCGCGTGGTGCGCGCCGTGTGGAGCGTCGTCCGCGAGGCGGTGGCCGCGGGCGAGGTCGCCGGCTTCGAGGCGCGCGTCCCGAAGGACATCGCCGCCTGGCTCGGGCGGGCGTGAGAGACTCTCCCGGAGAGGCCGGCGGGCAAGGAGGCGATCGATGGCGCTGTTCACCGTGGGCGAGGAGCCGACCCACCGCGTCGGGGACCCGCAGTGCCCGGAGTGCTGGGAGGAGTATCCCGAGCCGTGCCGGTGCGGCGGGCTGATGCACGCCGCCGCGGGCGATGGCGAGGACCCGGACGGCAACGTCCTGCTCGTCACCGAGTGCGATCAGTGTGGCCGCTCCGAGGACCAGCTCGACGAGGTCTGAGGGGGCGTGGCCCGCGTATCTCGGGCTCCCGCTCGAGGAGATCCGGCGCCGCGCGGCCGAGGCCGTGGCGGCGCTCGCGTCCTGCGCCGCGTGCCCCCGGAACTGCCGGGCGGACCGGCTCCACGGCAAGACCGCCGCGTGCCGGAGCGGTCGGTGGGCCCGCGTCGCGAGCGCCTTCCCGCACTTCGGCGAGGAGGACTGTCTGCGCGGCCGGCGCGGCTCCGGCACGATCTTCTTCTCCTGGTGCAACCTCCGGTGCGTCTTCTGCCAGAACTTCGACGTGAGCCAGCAGGGGGTCGGCGCGGAGGTGCGGCCCGAGGGCTTGGCCGCGATCATGCTCGAGCTCCAGGCGCTGGGCTGCCACAACATCAACCTCGTCACGCCCGAGCACGTGGTGCCGCAAGTCTTGGAGGCGCTGCCGCTCGCGATCGAGGGAGGCCTCGGGCTCCCCCTCGTCTACAACACGGGCGCCTACGACGGGCTCGAGAGCCTGCGCGCCCTCGACGGCATCGTGGACATCTACATGCCCGACGTCAAGGTCTGGGACCCGGCGCTCGCGCTCCGCTACCTGCGCGCGCGCGACTACCCCGAGGTGGCGCGCGCCGCGTTCCGCGAGATGCACCGCCAGGTGGGCGACCTCGTGCTCGGCGCGGACGGCCTCGCCCGGCGCGGCCTGCTCGTCCGCCACCTCGTCATGCCGGGGGGCATCGCGGGCACGGGCGAGATCGTGCGCTTCCTGGCCGGGCTGTCGCCGGACACCTACGTGAACTTCATGGACCAGTACCACCCGGCGGGGCGCGTGTCGCCCGAGCGGTTCCCCGAGATCAACCGGCGCGTGAGCGACGCGGAGCTCGACGCCACACTCGACGCCGCGCGCGCGGCGGGGCTCCACCGCTTCGACCCGCGGCGGGGCCTCGCCCGGCTCGCCGCGCGCTGAGCCCGCTCCGCGGTGCGGGCCGGACTGGACTATACTCGGGCGCGATGCCGAACCAGTCGAGGCCCCGGCGGGCGCCCGTGGACGCGCCGCTCATCGCCGCGCAGGTCCAGGCTCTCTGGGACGTCCCCCACGCGGTCTGGTTCACGCTGATGGGGGTGGGCGGCGGCATCTTCTTGGTGCCGCGGCTCATGGACCTCGAGCTGCGCCTCGGCCTCTGGCTCGGCCTCCCGGTCGTGGACCTCATCAGCTTCGTCGTCATCGGCGTCGGCGGCGTCATCCTGATCCGGCATCTCGGCCGCCCGTTCCGGTTCCCCCGAGCGGTGCTCAAGCCCGGAACGAGCTGGATCAGCCGCGGCGCCATCGCCGACTTCATCTTCGTCGGGGTCGCCGGCCTCCTGATCCTGCCCGGCTTCACCTGGCGCGGCGCGCGGCCGCTGGCGTGGCTCCCGTGGGATCCGGCGGGCGCCGACCTGGCGGGCAAGCTGGGCGAGGTCGTCGCGCTCCTGTGCGCCGCCGTGGTGATCTACTACGCGGGCCAGGTGCTCGCCGACGCGACGGGGATCCCCTACTGGCACTCGCTCGCGGTCCCGATCCAGTTCGTCCTCTCTTCGCTCGCCAGCTCCACGGCCGTCACGATGGTCCTCGAGACGCTGAACGGTGTGCCGATCGGCGCGGGACAGGACGCGTTCCTGGCGGGCGTCCTCGCCCTGCTCCTCGTGGCGATCGTCTGGCACCTCAGGGCGGAGACGACGGCCCCCGGCAAGGCCGAGAGCCTCGCCGCGCTCCTGCGCGGGCGCTTCCGCCGCGCGTTCCTCGGCGGCGTGGTGGGGGCGGGAACGGTCCTGCCGCTCTGCCTGGCGCTGCTCGCGCTCGCCGTGCCGCGGGCGCGCGACGCCGTCGGCGTCCTCGCCCTGCTCGGCACGCTGCCCGCGGGCTACGCCCTGCGCCTGCTCACGCTGCGCGTCGGGATCTAC
>MGBU01000118.1 GCA_001790205.1 Candidatus Rokubacteria bacterium GWA2_73_35
CTCTACGGGAATGTCAGCCGGCCGCGCTGCGATGACAACGATCCCGAGCAGACCACTGCCAAAGACCATGAGCCCGAACAGCCGGGTGCGGCGGCCAGCGTCGTCATACTGCAGGGTCACGACCTGGGTGTCACGGAGGATCTGGGTCAGGCGGGAGTTCGCGTCATAGCTATAGGTCGTCAGGGCGACGCCGGGGACCTCGAGCCGGGTCCGTCGGCCGAGTGCGTCGTACTGATAGCTGACGGTCCCGAGCGGCGTGCTCTGGGCGAGAAGCCGGTCGAGCACGTCATAGCTGTTCGTCAGGGTCCCGCCGATCGAGTCGTCCACGCGCACCAGCCGGCCGGCGGCGTCGTAGGCGACGCTCGTGCTCGCGCCGTCGGCGTAGCTACTCGCCGTGAGGCGGTTCAGCGCATCGTAGGTAAACACGCTCACCTGGCCCTTGCGGTCGGTGCGCTGGGTGAGGTTACCGGCGAGGTCGTAGCCGAAGCTCTCCCCGGCGCCGAGGGGGCCGGTGCGGGTCAGGAGCTGGTCCATCAGGTCGTAGGTGTGGGTCGTCGCATTGCCCCGGGCGTCTGTCACCGTCAGGAGATTCCCGTTGGGATCATAGCTGAAGCCGGTGACGCCGCCCAGGGCGTCGGTGATCTGGGTAAGGCGGTTCAGGCCATCGTAGGTGAAGGCGGTCGCCCGGCCCCGAGGGTCGAGCTGGCGGACCAGGCGGCTGATGGCGTCGTACTGGAAGGTGGTCGTGTTCCCGAGCGGGTCGGCGACGGTCGCGAGATTGCCGTGGCTGTCGTAGGTGACGGTCGTGGTGTTGCCGAGGGGGTCCGTGGTCGTCAAGGGCTGGCCGAAGGCGCTGTAGGTGAGCGTCGTCACCTTGCCCAGCGGGTCGGTAATGAAGGTCAGATTCCCTTGGACGTCGTAGGCGAACTGGGTGACCTGGCCGAAGGGATCGGTCACGCTGCTCAGCAGATTGAACACCGGCTCGTAGGTGAAGCTCCGGACCCGCCCCGCGGGGTCGGTGACGGTCGTCACGTTGCCCTGCGCGTCGTAGCCAAAGCGCGTCGTGCGCCCGAGGGGGTCGGTGGTGGCGGCCAGGAGATTGGACCCCGGCGCGTACTCGTTGACGGTTGTCTGGCCGAGGGCGTCGGCCGTGGACAGCGTGAAGCCTTCCGCGCTGAACCGGTAGGTCGTCGGGTTCCCGCGGGGGTCGGTCACGGTGGTCTCGGTGACGAAGGACCCGCTGAGGGTGTAGGCGAATTGCCAGACGCCGCCGTCGGCCTGGGTCTGGCGCACGACGCGGCCCGTCAGGGGATCGTACTCGTTGGTGATGAAGGGAATGCCCCGGGGGTCGGTGATGCTCACGATGCGATGGCTGGCGTCATAAGCGTAGCGGGTGACGCCGCCAGCCGGGTCGGTCACCGTCTCGAGGCGGCCGGCGCCGTCATAGGTGTACTGCACCGTGCGGCCGAGGGGATCGCTGACGGACGCGAGCCGATCCTGGGGGCCGTAAGTGAGAGTGAGGCTGCGGCCGGTGGGCTCGGTGAGCTGGGTGATCTTGTGGTTTTGGAAGGGCTGCATGACGCGGCTGATCGTGACGGTGTCGCCGGTGCGGTCGGTGATGGCGGCCAGGGCGGCCTCGCCGGCGAAGCCGAGGAGGCGCTCGAAGCGGTGGACGGTGCCGTCCTTGAAGCGGAGCTGCCAGCGGAAATCGCCGGGGAGCGGGGTCAGGACGGCTCCTCGCAGGAAGGGCTCTTCGCGGTTCGTCCACTGGCCGGGGGTCTGCTCGGTGAAGGGGTACCGGCTCAGGTCGGGCAGGCGCAGGAGGAGTTGGCTGCCGCTCTGGAAGATGCGGCTCTCGTAGCGGTCGAGGGTCCAGCCGATGCCGAGGAGTCCTGGGAACGGGTTCTCGCTGCGGTAGGTGCGGCGGATTTCGATCGGCAGGCGCCCGGGCAGCACCAGGTCGGTCTTCTCGACGATGAAGCGTCCGGTCGGGAGGTCCACGGGCTCGTTGACGCGGGCGTGGCGGGAGCGGACGTAGTCCGAGAGGGAGCGGTCAGCGGCGCTGAAGTGCCAGGCAAACCGCGGCAGCCCATAGCCCGGGTCGCTGACGATCTGGGTGCCGTCGGCGCTGACCGTCCCCGTGCCCCACGTCTGCCAATTCCCCGCGGCCAGGTCGAAGAACCAGAGGTTCACCTGGGTACTCGGGGCGTCCTGCTGGACGTTGGGGAAGGTGATGGGCAGGGGTTGGCTCGGCACGGCGCCGCCCGGCTGGATGGTGAAGAGCATGGGCGGGCTGACCCCGGGCGGGAAGGGCATGGGCGTGCGGTCCACTGGCACCGGGGTGATGGTGATCTGGCTCACCGGATTCCCGTCGGGGCCGGTGATCTTCGTCCCCGCGGGGATGGTGACGACCAGCCCCGGGATCAGCGGGGTCGTCGCCTGCACTTCCGTTGTGGTGAACCCGCCGGCGTCGAGCGGCAGGGTGACCGGATGCGCCGTGTCGAGGACCGGGAGGTAGAGGACGAAGGGCACGCGCGTGGGGCCGCTCGACGCGACGTTGATCTGGACCTCGACGGGCGGGTACTGGGCCGTCGGCGTGCTGGCGGTGCGGCCGTCGACGAGGAGCATGTTCGGGCCGGGGGGCGGGGCCTGGAGGACGAAGTTCCCCCCGGCGTCGGTGAGGGTGAAGGCTGAGCCCAGCGTGATCGTCACGCCCGGAATCGGCTTGGGGACCGCTTCCGCCGTTAGCACCCGCCCGGTGATCGCGGGGGTGTCGGGCTGGAGGACTTCGAGGGTGAAGGCCGCCGTGCGCGTGAGGGTGCGGCCGTCCACCTGGGCCTCGCCCGTCACCGTGACGTCATAGCTGCCGGGGGCGACCGTGTTGGCGATGACGAGATTCACGAACGCGCTCGCGCCGGGGGCGACGAGGTTCGACGGCGAGAAGGTGGCGCTGATGCCGGCGGGGAGCGCCGAGAGGCTCAGCGTCACGAGGCTCGTGAAGCTGCCGCTGCCGCCGGCCTGGACGCTGATCGACGTCTGATCGCCCGCGATCACCCGGGCGCTGGCCGGGGGCGCGGGGGCGGCGCTGAGCGTGAAGTCGCCGGTCGTGGGGACGGCGAAGACGACGCTCGCGCTTTCGCGGGTGGTCGTCACCGCGAGCGGCCCCGTCGTGGCGCCGACGGGCACCGTGGTCGTGAGCTGGGTCGCGCTGATGGTGCGTACCACGGCGGCGAGGGCGTTGAAGGTGACGGTGGTGGCGCCGGGCTCGAAGTTGGTCCCCGTGATTGTCACGTAGGTCCCGACGGGGCCGCCCACGGGGTCCACGCTCGTGATCGACGGGCCGAAGCGCACGGTGAAGGCGACGGCTGCGGGCGTCGGATCCTCGTTCCCCGCGAGATCCAGGGCGCTCACCTCGAAGGTGTGGCTGCCCTCGGTGAGACCGGTGAGGGTCGTGCTGGTCGCCGGGGTGAACGCTGACCACGCCCCGCCGTCGAGCCGCCAGGCGAAGAGGAGGTTCGCCGCGGAGGTGAGGTTGTCGGTGCCGGTGAAGCTGAGGGGTAGCTCGGTGACGTTCACCTCGCCAGGCGGGGCGCTCGTGAGGGCCGTGTCCGGCGGGGTGTTGTCCACGATCACGACGCGGGTCGTGCTGGCGGTATTGCCCGCCTGGTCGGTCGCCGTGGCCCCGAGCGTGTGCGAGCCGTCGCCGACCGTCGTCGTGTCCCAGGTCGCTGCGGCGCTGACGCTCGGCGCCGGGGGCGGCGGCGCCACCGTGGCCGTCAGGCTCTGGCCGTCCACGGTCAGGGCGAGGCTCGCCACTTGGCTGCCGGCGTCTGTCGCTTGCGCCTGCACGCCGACGCTCTGCCGCACGTGGGCCAGGGCGGGTGGGGCCTGGAAGACGAGCGCCGGGGCCTGATCGTCGTGGATCACCGTGACCTCGGCGGGCACGGAGCTGAGCCCCTGGCCCCCGTGGGTCGTCGCGAACACGGCGAGCGTCGTGGCGGCGTTCGGGGTCAGGGGGACGGAGGCGGTGAAGGCGCCCGTGGCGTCCGCCGTCACGGTGATGGGCGTGGGGGCGTCGTCGACGAAGACGTCCAGCCGGGCCCCGGGCGCCGTCGTCCCCGTCAGCGCCAGGGGCGACTGGGAGGTGAACAGCGGGCTCGTCACCACGGGCGCCCCCGGCGCCAGGAATCGGAGGACGCGCCCGCTGCTGCCGTCGGCCACGTAGAGATTGCCGGTCGCGTCGAAGCCGAGGCCCTGGGGGCGGGCGAGGTTCTCGGCGAAGAGGGTCACGGCGCCGCCCGGGTGGAGCTTCGCCACCGCGCGCTTGGATTCGTCCTCCTCAAGCTCCAGCTCCTTGGTCGTGAGCCAGAGCGCGCCCAGCCGATCCCGGGCGAGCCCCACCGGCTTCTTGAACGCATCCCGGGGCCACGGCGTGCTCGCCGGGCCCGCCGTGCCGTCGGCCAGGAGCGGAATCCGGTACACGACGCCGTCGGCCTGGGGCTCCCCCTGCCGCCCGCGCGTGGCCGCGAAGAGGGTGTCGGTCGTGACCGCGAGCCCCTGCAAGCGGCGGAAGCCGTCGGCGAACACGGAGAGCTGCCCCGCGGGGGTCAGCGCCAGGATCACCTCCGGCTCCGCCGACTCGTCGTCGGGCTCCGGGTCGGTCCCGCGCGTGAGCCGCCGCGCCGCGATGTAGAGCGTGCCGTCCTCCCGCACCGCGAGCCAGCGCGGCTGCTTGATCCCGGTGACGAGCGGGGTCAGCGTCCCCCCGGGCTCGAGCCGGACGACGCGCGCCGCGCGCTCCTCGGCGATCAGGAGCCGCCCCGTGAGATCGAAGGCCAAGCCGATCGGCCGATCGAGGCCGCTGACGACGATGGTCTTCATGCGGTCCGGGGCGATGCGCGTGACCCGGCCCGCGGCGCGGTCGGAGACGAAGACGTTCCCGGCCGGATCGACGGCGATCCAGCGCAGGTCCTGGAACCCGTCGCTGTAGATCTCGACGGGATCGAGCGCCGTGAGCGCGTGGCCTGCCCCCGCGGGCCGGGGCAGGGCGAGCGTCAGGAGCGCCAGGGCCAGAAGCGGCACGACGCCTCGCACGGTCAGGACTCGCGGGACGCGGGTCATCGCGTGGCCTCCTGGCGGGCGGGCGGGGAGAGCTTGTAGGGGGCGCGGCGAATCCGGTCCATCTCCTCGCGGTTGAGCGGCCGGGCGCCCTCGACCGTCGTCGCCTGCACGGGCACCCCCGCCTCGTCCACGATCCGGTCCCAGTGGAAGTCCCGCGGCTGCTGGAACTCCTCGAGCTTCGGGTGCTCCCGCGAGGTGTAGAGCCCGAGCCCCAGGGCGCGGGCGTTGCCGTGACAGCTCTCGCAGGTGCGGCTCTGGCGGACGACCGTGTGGGGCACGATCGGGTTATGGGCGAAGCCGAACTTCTTGAACGCGTACTCGGTCTGCCCTTGCGGGTTCACGTAGGTGAACACGGGCTGGGCGCGCGGCACGAAGGGCACCACCTTGCCCCGCCAGTTCAGGCCGAGCACGGGCTCGGGGTCGGCGAACCGCACCCCGGCCGTCAGCCGGAACCACCCTTG
>MGBU01000119.1 GCA_001790205.1 Candidatus Rokubacteria bacterium GWA2_73_35
GCGAGCGCTGCGGCGAGCGGATGGACGAGACCCACTGCAAGATCGTCTGCCCGCGGTGCGGCTTCTTCAGGGACTGCAGCGACCCCTGAGTTCATGGGGGGCTCCGGGCGCCCCCCATGCCCCCCGACGCTCGGGACGCCCCGGCGCAGCCGTGGCCCCCCTCGACACCGCGATTGGCTCACAGGCTCTGAGTTCATCGGGGGCCTCGAAGGGCCCCCGATACCCCCGCGCTCTCCTCCTGCCTCCGTTCGGTCACGCCCCGTCGGTCGCCGAGGCGTGGACGAGCCACCGGCCCGGCCAGCCCGGCACGGCGCACCCGTCGCGGAGCGCCCCCGTCCGGACGAGCCGCGCGGCGGCCGGGGCGATGTCGTCCGCTGCGAGGCCGAACAGGCGAGCGAGCGCGTGCTCGCTCGCGTATACCGCGCCGCGCAGGTACCGCTCGATCAGCTGCTCCACGGCGGCCGCGCGCGGCAGGCGCCGGCCCTTGGCCACCTCGTCCGGCAGCCAGGCCTCGAGCAGGTCCCAGCGGTAGGAGAAGCTCGGCTCGTACCGCTCCTCGGTCTTGACGACCCAGAGGCCCTGCTGGAGCTCGGCCATCGCGCGCTC
Organism: Candidatus Rokubacteria bacterium GWA2_73_35; assembly: GCA_001790205.1. Classification (GTDB taxonomy): domain Bacteria; phylum Methylomirabilota; class Methylomirabilia; order Rokubacteriales; family CSP1-6; genus GWA2-73-35. The sequence goes on from MGBU01000119.1 coordinate 607, forward strand.
GAAGTCGCGCGTGCGGCGGGGCTCGAGCATGAACGCGTTGGCGCGCAGCTCGCGCGTGTACTGCGGGTGCTCGCGCACCAGCGCCTTGAGGACATGGTGCGCGGTGTGCGACAGCCGGCCGGCCGCGTACTCGGCCTCGAAGTCCCGCGCCCGCTGGCGGCCGCGCGCGAGCGCGTAAAACGCCGGGAACAGGTCCAGCGCCACCAGCACCGGCCGGCCCCGGAGGAGCTTGCCGTAGTACACGCGCTTCCGCGCGGGCAGCGTGTCCTTCAGCTCCCAGGTGAGACCGATGCCCGCGTCGTGGTGGGAGCGCCGCGGCCAGCGCGGGTCCGCCCGGCCGACGACCGCCTCCCACAGGCAGGCGACACCGTCGGGGAAGCGGTAGAACGTCGAGCAGAACCCGACAGCCTCCACGAACGCGAGCGCGGCGCGCTCGCCCCGCACCGCGAGCGACGGCCGGCGGCGGAAGCGGCGGTCGCGCAGCCGCTCGAGCGTCGCGCCCGTCACCGCGCTGCCCGGGCGCTGAGCGTGCCGCCGACCCGGACCTCGAGGGCCGGGATCTTCACGACGGTCACCGCCGCCGGTCGGAGATCCGGACCGCGAGCGCGCGGAGCCGGTCGAGCGTCGCGGGGCGGAGGAGCGCGGCGAAGGCCCCCGGGTCGGCCTTCGCGCGCTCGAGCGCCTCGCCCAGGCGGCGCGCGTCGCCGCCCGCGCTCCGCGTGAGATCCGCGAAGACCTCGGCGGCGAGCTCGTAGACCGCCTGGACGAGCTCCGGCGTGCCCGCCAGGGCCTGGATCTCGCGGTCGATCGCGGCGGCCCCGGGGGCGCCCGCGACCGCGGGGCCGCGCAGCGCCGGGTCCTGGAGCAGCCGGAGGACCGCCGCGAGCGCCTCCTCCGAGGCCGGGTCGAGGGCCTGCGCGGCCGCCGGGGCCGCGGCACAGGCGAGGAGCAGCACGGCGAGCGTCGTCGGGCGCATGCCTCCATTGACCACGTTTCGCCGAGCCTGTAAAGTGCGCTCCATGAAGAAGACCGCGAAGAAGGCCGTGACGAAGGTCGCGAAGCAGACCCCGAGGAAGACGGCGCCGAAGTCCGGGGCGAGGACGACTGCGCGGAAGACCGCGGCGAAGACGCCGGCGGCCAAGACGCCGACGCGGGCCACCTCGAGGAAGCCCGCCGCGGCGTACACGCCGCCGCCGCTCACGACGTCGGGCTGGGCACCGTTCAGGTACCCGCCGCAGTAAGCTGAACAAGCTCCTCCCGCACACCCTGCCGGGCGGCCTGCTCCTCCTCGGGGCCGCCGTGTCGCTGCAGGTCGACGCGTTCCGCGGCGCGCTCGAGCCCTTCACCCCCGCCTATCCGTGGATCGTCTTCGGCGCGGGCGTCCTGCTCGGCTGGCGCTTCCACCGCCTGCAGCCCGTTCTGGCGCTTCTCGTGCTCTTCGCCGCGGAGCGGACGCTCGTCGCCTTCGGCGACGCCGGGGCCAGCCTGGCCGACCGCGCCGTGACCGCGTCGGTGGCGCTCCTGCTGCCGCTCGACCTCGCGGCCCTGGCCTGGCACTCCGAGCGCTCGCTGCGCGCGCCCGCGGGCCGCGTCACGCTCGGCCTGCTGCTGGCCCAGCCGCTCGCGGTCGCGCTCGTGCGGTCCCCCGAGCTGGCGCCCCTGGCGCGCGCGCTCGACGCCGGCCGCGCCGGCGCGCAGGGGCTCCGGGGCGTGGTGCTCACACAGCCCGAGCTCCTCGCCTTCGGCGCGGCGCTGGCCCTCGCGAGCGCGCGCTTCGCGCTCCGGCAGACCCTCATCCAGTCGGGCTTCCTCTGGGCGCTGCTGGCGGCGTTCCTCGCGGTCGGCGCGGGCACGGGGCTCGCGGCGACGGTCTACCTCACCACGGGCGGGCTCGTGCTCGTCCTGGCCCTCGTCGAGACCTCGCACCGCCTGGCGTACGACGACGAGCTCACCGGCCTGCCCGGCCGCCGGGCCTTCGAGGACGCGCTCCTGCGGCTCGGGGGCCGGTACGCGATCGCGATGGTGGACATCGACCACTTCAAGCGGTTCAACGACGAGCACGGCCACGACGCGGGCGACCAGCTCCTCCGGATGGTGGGCGCCACGCTCACGCGCACGGAGGGCGGCGGGCGCGCCTTCCGCTACGGCGGCGAGGAGTTCGCGATCCTCTTCCCCGGCCGGTCGTCGACGGAGGCGCTGCCGCACCTGGAGGCGTTGCGCCGCGCGATCGAGGCCACGAGCTTCACGCTTCGCGGCCGCGACCGGCCCCGGCGCAAGCCCAAGCGGCCCGTCGCGACCGGACCCCGCCGGAAGCTCTCCGTGACGGTCAGCATCGGCGTCGCGGAGTCCGACGGGGACGAGGCGGACCCCCGCGCGGTCGTCAACGCCGCCGACCGCGCCCTCTACCGGGCGAAGGGCGCCGGGCGCAACCGCGTCGTGTGCGCGGCGTAGGTCGGGAGGAGCCCTCAGTCAGCGCTCTCGATCCTCACCGCACCCGGATCGCGTGGTAGTCGCCGAAGGGGTTGCTCTCCGTGCCGCCGGCGAGCGTCGCCGGTAAGGCGGTCAGGGGCGCGGGGCCGTCCTGGGGCTCGCTGAGCCGCAGGAACTTGAGCCCGACGGGGTCGTAGAGGTAGCGGGGCTCGAGGAGCACGAGGGCCCAGCCGTCGGTCTGCTCGAACAGACGCGGGGCCGGGTCCCCGTCCAGGGACGCGATGTAGAACGGCGCGCCCCCGAGCGCCGTCACCAGGACCGCTGAGCTGGTCGCGCCCGCGAGCCAGTAGCCCGACTCGCCCAGGAGTTGTGGGGCGAACAGGACGCGCGCGCGGCCGGGGCCCGGCTCCCAGAGCAGGGCCCGCTCGGCGTCGCCGAACCCGCCCTGGCCGCTCAGGAAGACCACGCGCTCGTGGGCCCCGCCGGGGCGCAGGGCGGCATGGAGCGAGTCGCCCGGGACGATCCACCCGAAGGTGCTGGTGGCCCCGAGCGCGCCGCACGAGAGGCGCTCAGCCTTCCTGCCGCAGCCATAGACGAACTTCTCGGAGCCCTGGACGAGCGCCAGGCCCAGGCCGAAGCCCCCGAGGGTCTGGAGGGCCGGGGTGAGCCACTGGTCGGGGGCGAAGCTCTGCACGCCGTCGGCGGTCTCGATGGGGACGATGATGTCGAGGGGAGCCCCCTCCCACGCCCGCGACAACCCGGACGCCATCCACTTCCCTGCTTCCCGCTTGCCCCCCTTGCAGGCGCTGTCGTCCTTGGTGCCGCGGGCGTACATCCGCGGCAGCCCGCGCGCGGCCTCCGTCACCGCGAGGGCGACCGGGCCGCCGTCGGGCGCCGTGGAGCCGAGCACCGTGCCGTCCGTGAGGTCGATCAGCAGCCACCACACGGGGGCGGACGGGAACCGGGCGGAGACGGCGAACTCGCCGTCCGGCTCCTTGACCCCGTTCTCGTTCAGCTTGAAGTAGGGCACGGTCACCGCCAGGCTCTCGGGCTCGGTCAGGTGGATGCTGACGAGGGCCCGGAGGGCCCCCGTGGCCGTTGCCCCGACCCAGCGCAGGACCCAGATGTAGGGCTGGGTGGTCGTGCCGAAGCCCATGTTGTGGGCCACGTCCAACGCCGGCGTGAACGCCCCGCTGAAGTTGACCGACTGGGCATGGGCTGTCGTCAGGGCAAGGGGGCCGAGGTCGGTCCGGTCCTGGACGCACAAGGGGGGAACATTGGGGTCCGGGCTGATGATCTTCTCGATCCACACTACCGTTGTCTCGACCTGGCCGATGCGCTGGACGTAGTCGAGCGTGCTGGTGTAGGTGACGCGCGGGCCCTTCACCTTGTCGAAGGGGAAGCGCGCCTGCTGCAGGGGCTGGAGGACCACCTCGGGCCCGGCGGGGGTCGCGGTCAGCACGGGCTCGATGCTGCCCGGCTGGCGCGGGAGGGCGAAGGTGCGGAACACCGCCTGCTCCGGGGTGAAGGGAGTCCAGGCCAGGACGATGTCCTGGCCCTCGCCCCAGGTCACGCGCTCGTACTGGGCGGTGGTGAAGTCTCGCAGGGGGTAGACGCCCCGGGGCGTCCTGAGCATCCACCGCCCCGCGGTCTCCTCCGTGTCCGGCTCGGCGAAGATCTCTTCGACGCGCACGCCGCCGAGGACCTTGCCGATCACGGCGCCGGGGAAGGTCCCGACCTGGTCAGGCTTTTCCTCTCCGAGCTTGCCCTGGTAGACGGCCACCACCCGCTCGGCGTCCGGGGTCATGCGGAAGAGCGCCGAGACGACCTCCTTCCCCGGGGCGGCGGTCACGGTGAGGTCCGCCGTGGGGCTGGCGGGGGTGAGGGGCGTGCGGGCCCCGGCCGGATCGTCGGCATAGAGCCTGAGCGTGCCGGCATCCAGCGACTCCTCCGAGGCGTTGATGCCGCGCACCTGGACGACGGCCGGGTCCACGCCCTCCGGGTCGGCGAAGGCGAAGAGGTCCACGTCGAGCCGGCCCCGGAAGAAGTAGTCGAGGACGCCCCTGGAGTACGCGATGGCCCGCGGGAGCAGGAGCCTCGCGTACTCGGCATTCACCATGTCGTCGAGCTGGAGCGAGCGCCGCAGCTCATCCGGCGTGATCTCCGACCACAGGTAGCCGAGTTTCGCGAACAGCTCGATCGGCTCTCCGGTCGTCGCCGTCTTGCTGATGTAGAGCCCCACGTCCACCTTGCTGTCCTCGGCGATGAAGCCGCGCAGGGCGAGCGTCTGGGCGACAGCGTCCTGCAAGTTGGTCTCGCTCGCCCGCGGAAAGGGGAAGAACTTCGGGTCGCTCTCCGGAAACGCGTCCGTGAGGATCGTGTACTGGCTGGCGAAGTTTGCGTTGGTGTACTCCGCCAGCCCCTGGGCGGTGTCCCGGGACGGGCTGGCGCCCGTGTACAGGTCGAGGTCCCAGAAGCGGGTCAGCGGCTTCAGCGTGAACTCGACCGCGAGCGTCGCTGCCGCCGCGGCG
>MGBU01000120.1 GCA_001790205.1 Candidatus Rokubacteria bacterium GWA2_73_35
CTGCTGGCCTCCGTCCTCGCGATCGCACTCGGCGTGGCGCCCGCGCGGACCGTGCTGGCGCCCTACGCCGACCCCGTGATCTTCCTCTTCATCGGCAGTTTCGTCATCGCCGCCGCGATGCGCTCGAGCGGCCTCGACACGCGCTTCGCGTTCGCGCTGCTGCGCCGCGACTGGGCGACGCGGACGCCGCGCCGCCTGCTGCTGACGGTGGGCACGATCACGTGCGCGCTGTCCCTGTGGGTCAGCAACACGGCCACCACCGCGATCATGCTCCCGGTCGGGCGGGGCCTGCTCCGGGGCTTCGGCCCCGCGGGCGACGGCGCGCAGAGCCGCTTCCCGATCGGGCTCATGCTGATGCTCACCTGGTCGTCGTCGGTCGCGGTCGGCATCCCGGTCGGCTCGCCGCCGAACCTGATCGCGATCGAGATGGTGCGCGAGCTGGGCGGGCGGCGCCTGACGTTCTTCGACTGGGTCGCGGTGGCGATGCCGCTGACCGTGCTGATGCTCCTCCTCTCCTGGGTGATCCTCGGCTGGCGCTACGGCGAGCCCGCCGCGCGGGCGGGCGACGTCCGGGCGTGGATCGCCGCCGAGCGGGCGCGCCTGGGCCCCTGGCGGCGCGCCGAGGTCAACGTCCTGGTGGTGTTCGGGCTCGTGGCAGTGCTCTGGATGCTGCCGGGCGCCGTCGCGGCCGTCACCTCGCCGGAGGCCGCGCTCCCGCGCTTCTTCGAGGCCCACCTGCCGGAGTCCGTCATCGCGCTCGCCGGAGCCGTGCTGCTGTTCTGCCTGCCCACCGACGCCCGGCGCGGCGAGTTCACGATCTCCTGGGGTGAGGCCGCGCGCATCGACTGGGGGACGATCCTGCTCTTCGGCGGCGGGCTCTCGCTCGGTCACCTGATGTACGAGACGGGGCTCGCCGCTGCGGTCGGCCGGGCGCTCGTCCGCGTCTCGGGCGCCCAGGACGTCTGGGCGCTCACCGCCGTCGCGATCGTGGCCGGCATCCTCCTCTCCGAGACCTCGTCGAACACCGCGTCCGCCAGCGTCGTGATCCCGGTGATGATCGCCGTGGCGGCGGGGCTCGGCGTGAGCCCCGTGCCCCCGGCGCTCGGCGCCGCCCTGGGCGCGAGCTTCGGCTTCATGCTGCCCGTGTCGACGCCGCCGAACGCGATCGTCTACGGCTCGGGGCTCGTGCCGCTCCGGGAGATGGTCCGCTCGGGCATCGTCCTGGACATCCTGGGCGCCCTGCTGATCTGGCTCGGCCTCCGGGTGCTCGCGCCGCTCGCCGGCCTGGTGTAAATGACGTCCGGGGGGAGCGACCGTCGCTTCCTCGGGCCTGGGGCGGCGGCGGGCCAGCCCCGGGGTCGGCGCGCCTCACCGCGCGCGCCGGTGCGGTCGCTAAGCCGTTGAAATCCCGAGGCTCGTGCCTGGCAGTCGCATTGCACCCCCTCGAGGATTGCGATGACGGCGCAGAAGTTCTACCGGCGGGTTCTCCTCGAGACCGGGTGCGCGAGCCTCGGCGACGCCCGGCGGGCCACGGCGGCGGTCTTTCACGCGCTCCGCGACCGGCTCACGCCGACGGAGGCCGAGCAGGCCGCCGCGCAGCTGCCCCGCGAGCTCAAGGTCCTGTGGTGGGAGGGTGAGGCCGACGAGGCGCGCCGCCCGCTCAAAATGCACCGCCGGGAGTTCTACGCGCGCGTGCGGAACGAGGCGGGGCTCCCCTCCGAGCGTCAAGGGCGCATGGTGACCGGCGCGGTGTTCGCGGCCTTGAAGGCGCAGCTCTCGCCGGGCGAGGCCGACGACATCCGCACCCAGCTCCCGAAGGACCTGAAGGTCGTGTGGGAGGACGCGTGATGCCAGGCAAGAAGCGGCGCACGGCCCGGCGCCGGGCGGGGAGGCGCCGGCGCGGCGTCGAGGATCGGGGCGAGGTCATCAAGCTGGCCCGGGAAATGGTCGGCCATACCGAGACCAGCCCGGTGCTCACGGGCGGCGACGTGGACGCCGACTGGTGGTCGGCGTGCTCGACGGGCGAGGAGGCGGTCGGCGGGAGCGTCGCCACACCCGACCAGGACGTGGTGGACGAGATCGGCCGCGCGCTCGGCGTCGAGCAGGAGGCGGACGCGCCCGTGACCACCTCGGACGAGATGCTGAAGGCGCGCGACCGGTTCCGCTGGCACCTCGAGCGCAAGGCGGCCGACGACGAGGAAGAGCGGCCGCAGAGGAGAGGGGCATGAAGATCCTGCACCCCACGGACTTCTCGGAGTGCGCGGCCCTCGCCGAGCAGCAGGCGCTCGCGCTGGCGCAGAAGCTCGGCGCCGAGATCGTGCTGTTCCAGGCGCTGGTCGAGGCGCCGCTGTACGGCGAGGGGCTGCTGAACGTCCGCGAGGCGCAGAAGGTCTACGACGCCCAGCGCGCGTGGGCGGAGGAGAGCCTCGCGGCGCGCGCCGCCGAGCTGGGCCAGGCGGGCGTGACGGCGCGCTGGCGGGTGTCGATCGGCGTGCCGTTCGAGCAGATCGTCAAGGCGGCGAAGGAGGAGCAGGCCGACCTGATCGTCCTCGGCACGCACGGGCGGGGCGGCCTCAACCGGCTGCTCCTCGGCAGCGTCGCCGAGCGCGTGATCCGCACCGCGCCGTGCCCCGTCCTCACGGTGCGCCAGACGAAGGGCGACGCCGCCGCCTGACCCGATGGACCCGAGCCTCACCGCGTTCTTCGAGCCGGCGTCGGTCGCCGTGCTCGGGGCGTCGGACGACCCGTCGAAGGTCGGGGGCAGCGTGCTCGCCAACCTGAAGGCCGGCGGGTTCGCCGGCCGGATCGTCCCGGTCAACGCCCGCCGGGCGCTCGTGCAGGGCCTGCCCGCGGTCGCCTCGATCCGCGAGGCGCCCGGGCCCGTGGACATGGCCGTGGTCGCCGTGCCCGCGCCCGCCGTGCTCGCCGTGCTCAAGGACTGCGTCGCCCACGGCGTGCGGGGCGCGGTCGTCCTCGCGGCGGGATTCCGCGAGGCGGGTGGCGAGGGCGCCGCGCGCGAGGCCGAGCTGCGCGCCTGGCTCGCCGACCAGCCGCTCAGGCTGCTCGGCCCGAACTGCCTCGGCTGGATCCGGCCGACGCGCCGGCTCAACCTCACCTTCGCGCCGGGCATGCCGCGCGCCGGTCCGCTCGGCTTCTTCTCCCACTCGGGGGCGCTCTGCACGGCGATCCTCGACTGGTCGCGCGAGCACGGCATCGGCTTCTCGCTGTTCGCGAGCCTCGGCAACCAGGCGGACCTGACCGAGACCGAGCTGATCGAGGCGCTCGTCGACGATCCCGAGACGCGCGTGATCCTCGGCTACGTGGAGGGCGTCGCCGATGGGCGGCGCTTCTTCGAGGCGCTCCGCCGTGCGGCGGCGGCGAAGCCGTGCGTGCTGATGAAGGCGGGCCGCTCCGCCGAGGGGGCGCGGGCGGTGTCCTCGCACACCGGCGCGCTCGCCGGCTCCGACGCCGCGTTCCAGGCGGCGGTCGTCCAGGCGGGCGCGATCCGCGCCGAGACGCTGGAGGACCTGTTCGACCTCGCGCGCGCGCTCGCCGCGCAGCCGCTGCCCGCGAGCCGCCGCGTGGTCTTCGTGACGAACGGCGGCGGCCTCGGCATCCTCGCCACCGACGCCGCGCGGAACGCGGCGCTCGACGTCGCGCCGCTCGCGCCCGCGGCGCGGGAGCGGCTCGCGCGGGTCCTGCCGCCGGGCGCCGCGCTCGGCAACCCCGTGGACCTCGTCGGCGACGCCACGGCCGCCCGGTACGGCGCCGCCCTCGGCGCGCTCGCCGGCGGCGCCGCCGCGCACCTCGTGCTGCTCGCGCCGCAGGCCGCCACCGACGCCCTCGGCGTCGCGCGCGCGGTGCTCGGCGCGACGCGCGGCTGGCGCGTGCCGGTGCTCGCAGTGTTCGCGGGCGGCGGGCGCGTCCGGCCGGGGGCGCAGAGCCTCGAGGACGGCGGCGTGCCGTGCTACCCGTTCCCCGAGCGCGCGGTGCGCGCGCTCGCCGGGATGGTGACGCTGGCCGAGCGCCGGGCGCTGCCGCGCGAGGCGTTCGCGCCGGCGGTGGACCGCGCGCGCGTCCGCGCGCACGTCGACCGGCTGGCCGCCGCGGGCGCGGCGCCACTCGGCCTCGCCGAGGGCGCCCCGCTGCTCGAGGCGTACGGCGTGCCGGTGCTCGGCGCCCGCGCGGTCGAGGACGGCGCGGGCGCTGGGCGCGCCGCGCGGGAGCTCGGCGGTGCCGTCGCGCTCAAGATCATCTCGCCCGACATCTCCCACAAGACCGAGGTCGGGGGCGTCGAGCTCGGCGTCCCGCCGGAGGACGCGGCTCGGGCGGCGGACGCGCTGCTCGCCCGCGTCCGCGCCGCGCGGCCCTGGGCGCGCCTCGCGGGCGTGCTCGTGCAGCGCATGGCGCCGTCCGAGGGTGTCGAGATGCTGCTCGGTGCCGTGCGCGATCCTCAGTTCGGCCCACTCGTCGTGATCGGCTTCGGGGGCATCTACGTCGAGGTGCTCGCCGACACGGTGACGCGCCTGGCGCCGCTCGGCCTCGCCGAGGTGCCAGCGATGCTGGACGAGCTTCGCATGGCGCCCGCGCTCCGCGGCGCGCGGGGCCGCCCGCCCGCCGACCTCGACGCGCTCGCCGACGCCGTCTGCCGTTTCGCGCGGCTCGTCGCCGACGAGCCGCGGCTCCTGGAGCTCGAGGCCAACCCGCTCCTCGTCGGCGCCGCGGGCCCGCTGGCGATCGACGTCCGCGGCCGGATCGAGGGCGCCCCATGACCCGGCGGGCGCTCGCGCTCTGGGTCGCCGCCCTCGGCGTGGGCCTCCTCGGGACCGGCGCCGCCGGGGAGCTGCCGGCCCCGGCGAGGGGGATCGAGGCCGGGCGCCGGCTCTTCATGGAGAGCGGTTGCCACGGCTGCCACACCCTGGGCGCGATGGGCACGCCCATCGGCCCCAGCCTCACGGGGCTCGGCGCCCGGTGGAGCCGCGACGAGATCGAGCGCTGGCTGCGCGACCCGTCCGCCCGGCGGCCGCGCGCGCACATGCCCAGGCTCGAGCTCAGCGAGGACCAGGTGCAGGCGCTCGGCGCGTACCTGTCGTCGCTGCGCTGAGGCGTCGCCTCCACACCCTGGGGCGGGCGCGCGAGCGTGACCGGGTGCAACGGGCTGATTTCCTTGGGCCCGGCGCTTGGCGCCGCGGTTGCACCGCCGTGGGGGCTGGGGAGGGCGATGGGCTGGAGGGCACGGACGTGAGCGACCCCGGAACGGCGCCGGGCATCGACAGACTCTCGATCGACCTGATCCGGAGACGGCTCGCGAGCGAGCGGCTCGGGCGCCACATCTATCTCTTCGGGCCCGCCGCGTCGTCGTGCGCGCTGGCGCGCCAGCTCGCCGACGCCGGGGCGGAGGAGGGCACGGTCGTGCTCGCCGAGGACGTCGCGGGCTTGCACCTCGCCGTGCTCCTCCGCCCCGACCTCCCGTTGCGCTCGGCGGCGCGCTTCGCCTCCATCGCGACGCTCGCGCTGGCCGACACGCTCGGGAGCGGCGGCGGGCCTGACGCGGTCGAGTGCACGATGACCGCGAGGGGGACGCAGTACGTGATCCTCGGGATCGGCGCCGAGTGGGACCCAGAGCACCTGGCCGCCGCGCGGGCCGACCGCAACGGGTTCACCGCGACGTTCCTCGACCATCTCGATCGCTGGTTCGGGCGGTACGAGGCGGAGGGAGTCGGGGCGCTCGCCACCGGCCGCCGCGCGACGGGCCGGCCGACCATCCGGGAGCTCCCGTGAGGGTGCTCGCCCTCCTGGCGGCCCTCGCGCTGGGCGGCTGCGCCTCCGCGTACGTGCAGGGCCGCGTGGCGCTCGCCGACGGGCGCTGGGCCGACGCGGCGGCGCACTTCGAGGGGGCGCTGGCGCGCGAGCCCGGGGCGCCCGAGGCGCTCACGGGCCTCGGCGTGGCGCTCTACAAGCAGGACGCGCTCGACCGCGCCGAGGCCGTGCTCCGCCGCGCCGTCGCGGCGGAGCCCTCGCGCGCGGAGGCGCGCCTCTACCTCGGGCTCGTGAGCTGGCGGCGCGGACAGGACCGTGAGGCCGAGGCCCAGCTCGCCGCGCTCCGCCGCCTCGACGTGCACCCGCGCACGGCGGCGGTGCTGGACCGCGCCGGGCGTGTGATCGGGCTCGCGGGCCTGCCGGACGAGGTGCGCGCGCTCGTCGCGGCGAGCCTCGAGAACGAGCTCGCCTGGGAGCGCGACGTGCGCGAGGCGCGGCGCGGCTCCCGGATGCCCCTCGAGCCCGTCTGGCTGCGCACCTGGGACGCCCGCGACCCCTTCCCGCGTTCCTGGTGTCCGTGAGGCGCGCGGGGTCCGCTGTCGACGTGGCGGGAACGAGTCCCGGCGGCCGCTGCCGCCCGCGCCCGTGGGCCGGCGCGCCGTCTAGCGCGCGCCGGCCACGCCCGCGGCCGGCGCGGGCGTGAAGACGAGCTCCGTCACACCCTGCTCCGTGCCGCGCCGCTCGATCCGCCCGTACCGCACGATCAGGTCGAGCATCCGTCGGTTGTCCGCGAGCACCCAGGCGCGGAAGCGGCGGATCCCGCGGGCGAGGGCGGCCTCGAGGATCGCGCGGAAGAGGATCGTGCCGAGCCCGCGGTCCTGCCAGGCGTCCTGGACGACGAACGCGACCTCGGCGGTCTCCGGGTCGTCGGTCGATTCGTAGCGGCCGACGGCGATCAGCTCGCGCTCGCCGCCCTCGGGCTCGACGACGAGCGCCAGGCGCCGCCGGTAGTCCACGTTCGCGAGCATGGCCGCCCAGTCGGGCGGCAGGCGCTTCATGATCGTGAAGAAGCGCTGGTAGGCCGTGTGCCGGCTCAGGCGGTCGTAGAGCGCGACCAGCCGCGGCGCGTCGTCGGGCCGGATCGGGCGCAGCGTGACCCGAGTACCGTCGCGGAGCGTGAGCGCGCGCTCGAGCTCGCGCGGGTAGGCGTGGTCGTCGGTGGCCGCGGGCTTGACCATCACGTGGATTATCCTACGCGTCCGGGCGCGTCGCTCGCCGTGTGGACGACGCGCACCGTTGAGGCGTCCACACCCCACCGGCCGGCGGCCGGAGCCCTCGAACGCCGTGAAATCGTTGACGTCCCGGTTGGCATCGCGGTTGCGTTACCGGGTGCTCATGGAGCTCGACCTCGAGCTGATCCAGAAGCACCTGTCCGGCAAGACGGTGGGCCGCGACGTCAGGCTGCTCGACTCGGTGCCGTCCACCAACGCAGCCCTCCGGGCCCTCGCCCAGCAGGGCGCGCCCGAGGGGACGGTGGTGATCGCCGACGAGCAGAGCGCCGGGCAGGGACGGCTGCGCAAGCGCTGGTTCTCGCCGCCCGGCGTCAACGTCTACGCCTCCGTCCTGCTCCGGCCGTCGCTCCCGCCGCGGGACGTTCCGGGCTACTCGTTCATCAGCTCGCTCGCGCTCACCGACGCGATCCAGGCCGAAGGGCTCGCGCCGGCCATCAAGTGGCCGAACGACGTCCTCGTGGACAGGCGGAAGGTGGCCGGCAGCCTCGTGGAGTGCGCGACGAGCGACCGGCACGTGGACTGGGTGATCCTCGGCGTCGGCGTCAATGTGAACGTGACACGGGGAGCGCTCCAGGCCGCGCTCGGGAAGGCGAGCCACGCGGCCGGCTCGCTCGCGGAGGCGGCTCGCCGCGAGATCGACCGGAACGCGTTCGCGGCGGCGTTCCTGAACCTCGTGGACGAGTGGACGCAGATCTACGCGCTTCAGGGCGCGGCGCCGGTGGTTGAGGCGTGGCGCGACCGCGACATCCTCACCGGCCGCCGGGTCGAGGTGCGTGGCGAGGGGACGGTGTACGAAGGGCGCGTGCTGGGCGTCGACCGCGAGGGGTACCTCGTCGTGCGCGACGCGCGCGGCGAGCGCCGGCGGGTGCTCGACGGGGAGATCCGTCTGTCCGACTGACACGGAAGAAGGGAGCCGCATGGCGGCGATGAAGATCGAGCTCAGGTGGACCGACGGGGGCGGCGCGCTGCGGGCGCGGGTGAGCGAACGGCTCACGGAGCTCCTCGAGGCGCTCGAGTTCCGGCCCACCAGCGTCCACGCGACCTTCACGGACGAGAACGGGCCGAAGGGGGGCAGCGCGTTCCGCTGCGCGCTCGAGGTCAGGCTGCCGCGCCGCGAGCCGGTGCACGTCGAGGACGTCTCGCCGACGCCGCGCCTGGCCTTCGACGGCGCCCTGGCGAAGCTCGAGCGCCAGCTCGCGCGCGTGCGCGAGACGTCGCGCGTGCTCAAGCGGCGGCCCAAGAAGTACTTCGTCGCCAAGCGCGCCCTGAGCCCGTAGGGGCGGGGGTCGGGGAAGCGGCGGGGGAAGGAGAAGGATCATGGCCAAACGCATTCTGGTACCGCTCGACGAGACCGCGGACGCCCAGAGCGTGCTCGAGGCCGTCGCCGACATGGCGCGCGGTGCTGGAGCGACCGTGCGGCTGCTGCGCGTGGCGCCCGAGCCGGACGAGGTCGTGAGCGAGGGCCACGTGATCGCCTACGTCGACCAGGAGGTGGCGCGGCTCGAGGCCGAGAGCCTGGACGACCTCCGGGCCGTCGAGGCGCGTCTCGGCGGGATCCCGGTCGAGTGCGCGGTGCGGTTCGGCGACCCGGCGCGGGAGGTCCTCAGGGAGGCGGAGGCCTTCGGCGCGGACCTGATCGCCCTCTCCACGAAGACCGCGAGCAGCTTGAGCCGCGCCGTGCTGGGCAGCGTGGCCGAGCACGTGTTCCGGAAGGCGGCGCCGGCGGTGGTGCTGTACCGCGGCGCGCGGCAGGGCGCGGGGTGAGCGCGGATCTGGCGGCGCGCCTTGCGGAGCTCGCGCGGATCACGCGCGCGCCGTCGCCCGTGGTGAGCGTGTACCTCGGCACGCGCTGGGCCGACGAGCACCAGCGCGAGCGCGTCCGCGTGTTCCTCGCGAACGAGATCAAGCGGGCGCGCGAGGTCGCCGGGCCGGCGCTCGGGGAGGACCTGGACTGGGTGGCCGCGCAGGGCGAGGCGATCGTGCAGCAGACGCTCCTTCCCGACGCGCACGGCGTCGTGCTCTTCGCGTGCGGCCCGCTCGGGCTCCGCGAGGCGCTGCCGGTGCGCGCGGCTGTCGAGGACACCTTCGTCGTGGACGACGCGCCCTACCTCCGCCGGCTGGCGGAGATCGTGCGCGGGACGCCCTCGGCGCTGATCGTCTTCGTGGACGGCGCGCGCGCGCGGCTGATCCAGGTGGGCTCCGACGGCGTCGGCGCCGAGGTCACGCTCGCGAGCGACGTCCCGAGCCGCCACCGCCAGGGCGGCTGGCGGCTGCTCGCGCAGACCCGCTTCCAGCGGCACACCGAGACGCACCGCGGCCGCCACTTCGACGCGGTCGCCGCCACCCTCGCGGACGTCGCGGACGAGCACGGCGTGGACCACGTCGTCCTCGCGGGCGAGACCCGCACGCTCGCCGTCTTCCGCAGGCACCTCGAGGGCCGCGTCGCCCAGCGGGTGGCCGGCACGATCGCGGCGGCGCGGCACGAGCCGGCGAGCGCGCTCGCGGCGCGCGCCGCGCCGCTGCTCCGGCTCCGCGAGGGCGACGCGGAGGCGCTCGACGTCGCGGGCGTGCTGACCGGGGCGGCGAAGGGCGGGCGCGCGACCGCGGGGCTCGAGGCGACTCTCGAGGCGGCCAGCCGCGGCGCCGTGTACCGGCTGTACGTGCTGGCGACCTTCCGCGAGACCGGCCGGCAGTGCGGCGCGTGCGGCGCGCTCCAGCCGGGCGACGCGCCGGCGTGCCGGGTCTGCCGCGGGGCGACGAAGGAGGTCGAGCTCGGCGAGGCGCTCGTGCAGCGCGTCCTGGCCACCGGCGGAGCGGTCCAGACCGTCGCCGTGGCGGCCGGGCTCGAGCGTGCCGGAGGGGTCGCGGCGCAGCTCCGGTACCCGCTGTGACACGGCTCGGGCCGCGGGGAGGACGGCGATGTTTGTAGAGGACGTCATGCACCGCGACGTGGTCAGCGTGTCTCCGAAGACGACGCTGCCGGAGGCACTCGGGCTCATGCAGCAGCGCGGCATCCGGCACCTGCCTGTCGTCGAGGGCGGTGAGCTGGTCGGGATCGTCTCGGACCGGGACCTCAAGCGCGTGATGGCGTCGCCCGCCACGACGCTCGAGCGCCACGAGCTCGCGTACCTGCTCTCGAAGCTGGCGCTGGCCGACTTCATGACCCGGAGCGTGACCACGGTGGGCCCGCGCCACCCCGTCGAGGAGGCGGCGCGGATCATGATGAAGGAGCGGATCAGCGCGCTGCCGGTCATCGAGGAGGGCCGGCTCGTGGGCATCGTCACCGAGACCGACGTGCTCGGCCTCTTCGTGCGGGCGATGGGTGCCGGCGAGCCCTCGAGCCGGCTCGACGTCGTGCTCGGCGAGGGCGCCGCGTCGCTCGCCGACATCGTCCTCGCGGTCGAGGACGCGCAGGCCGACGTCTCCAGCATCGTGACACTGCCGAGCCCGACCGGGCGCAAGGAGGTCGTGATCCGCGTGAAGACGATCAACCCGGGGCCCGCGATCAAGCGGCTCGAGGCGCGCGGCTACGCGGTCCGCAGCCCGTGGCGGGGCTAGACGGCCGTGCGCGTGCTGCTCGCGACCGACGGCTCGAAGGACGCGCGGACGGCGACCGTCTACCTCCGTGACTTCCCGCTGCCCGAGGGGAGCCGGATCCTGCTCCTCAGCGTCGTGGACGCCCCGGCCTCGCCGCTCGACGTCCCGCCGGTGCGCGAGTTCCGGGCGGCGCTGCGCGCCGAGGGGCGTCGGGCGCTCGAGGAGGCGCGGCGCCTCCTCGGCCCGCGCGGCGCGACCGCCGAGGACCGCGTCGCCGAGGGCGGCGCCCGGGCGGAGATCCTCCGGGCGGCCGACGAGTGGGAAGCGGACCTGATCGTGCTCGGCGCGCGCGGTCTCGGCGGCGTCCGGGGCGTGCTCCTCGGCAGCGTCTCGTCCGCCGTCGCGCACCACGCGCGCTGCCCCGTGCTCGTCGTCAAGGGACGGCCGCGCCCGCTGGGCGGCGTCCTGATCGCGCTCGACGGGTCCGAGCACGCCTGGGCGGGCGTGCGGTTCGTGCTCGCGCTGCCCCTCGACCGGGGGACGAAGGTGCGCCTGCTGAGCGTCGTCGAGCGGGTGCACTACCCGTCGAGCGCGCCGCGCCTGCTCCGCGCCCAGCTCCGGGGCCTGCTGGCCGACATGGAGAAGGAGCGGCGTGCGGAGCTCGATCGCGGTCTCGCCCGCGCCGCGGCGGAGCTCCGCGGGAGGGTGACCCGCGTGACGCGCGGGACGCCCACGGGCACGCCGGCGGGCGAGATCGTCGCCGCGGCGCGCGAGCTCGACGCCGACCTCGTCGTCGTCGGCGCGCGCGGGCGCGGCGGGATCGAGCGGCTGCTGCTCGGCTCCGTGTCCGAGCGGGTCCTGCGCGACGCGCGGTGCCCGGTCCTGATCGTCAAGGGCTTGCGTGAGCCGTAGGCCGCGCCGGGTGAGGAGGCCGCGATGAGCGAGCCGTTCGTGATCCGCGAGGTGCTCTTCCCGACCGACTTCTCCGACGCGTCGCGGCCGGCGTGCGCCACCGCCGTGGACCTCGTCCGCCACTTCGGCGCGCGGCTGCACGTGCTGCACGTCGTCCCGCCCGTCACCGACCCGACGACCGCACCCGCCGAGATCCGCGCGCTCACGGCCGGGCTGCCGGCGGGCCTCGCGGTGGTGACGGCGATCATGTCGGGACTGGCGGCGCGCCAGATCGTCGAGTACGCGCGGCGGAACGCCGTCGACCTGATCGTGATCGGCACGCACGGGCGCAGCGGCTTCTCGCGGGCGCTCCTCGGCAGCGTCGCGGAGGCGGTCGTGCGCCGCGCATCCTGCCGGGTCCTGAGCGTGCCCGCCGCGCTCGCGGCGGTGGCGGCGGCGCAGGCCCCGGACATCGACGGCGGGGAGCGGACGGTCTGCGTGGTCTGCGGCGCGCGCACGCACGACGAGCTGGTGTGCGAGCTGTGCCGGGCGAGGATTCGCGGCGAGGCGATCGAGCGCAAGCTGGGCGACGAGCGCGCCGGGCGCTGACGGGGACGTGCGGCCGGGGGCGTGGGACCACGCGGCCCGCGTCCGCTGCCCCGCTGCGGCTGGGCTCCATCCCGGCGCGTGCGGTCCGCAGCTCGCGCGGCGGGAACGGATTTCCACGCCCCCTGCCGCACGTCCCCGCCGGCTCCCGACGCGCTGCCTCGCTCCGGCGGGGCGGCGCTCAGCGTGCGGGGGGCGGGGCGACGGCGGGCATGCGCACCCGCCACCACATGTTGACGACGAAGAGCCCAGCCCCCGCGAGCTGGGCGAGCCCGCCCGCCGCGACGAGGGGCCGGAGCGCGGGCGCGCCGGTGAGGCCCGCGCCGACCTCCGCCGCCGCCCGCACGGCCGTCCCGAGCGTCATCACCCAGTAGACCGCCTCCGCGAGCGCCGGCCGGTACCGGGGATCGTCGCGCGCCGGCCGCGGGAACATCCAGGTCGCGACGCCCATCACGAGCATCAGCATGAAGCCCACCAGCAGCAGGTGGGCGTGCGCGGTGACGAGCAGGCGCGCCGGCCAGGCGCCGAGGACGAGCTCGCTCACGACGATGTAGCCGCCGAGCAGGAGCCCCGCCACGAGGAACACGAAGCTGGTCTTGATGTAGCGGCGGATCAGCGGCGGCACGGCGCGCTCACCCCTCGCTCGCCTCGGTGAGCGCCCGGAGCGCCTCGAGGTCGCGCAGCACGAACCGGGTGCCGTCGTCCTCGACGAGGCCCTCCTTGAGCCAGCGGCTCACGACGCGGATCGTCGTCTCGACGGTCGTCCCGGCCATGTCGGCGAGGCTCTGGCGCGTCGGGTGCAACGGCAGCTCGACGCCCTGCTTCGCCTTCCGCCCCTCGCGCGCGAGGCGCAGCAGCGTCGCCGCCAGGCGCGCCTCGACCGGGTCCACCGCGAGCGACCTCACGGAGTCGTGCGCGTCCCGGAGTCGCCGGCCGACCATGAGCGCCATCTCCTTGATGATCGACGGGTAGCGCTCGGCGAGCGC
>MGBU01000121.1 GCA_001790205.1 Candidatus Rokubacteria bacterium GWA2_73_35
CCGGCCTGGACGACGATCACGTCGGGCGTGTAGCCGCCCTTCACGAGGACCATCTGCTCCTGGTACCCGCCGCTCGTGAGCGCGGCGCGGACGCCCGGCGCGCGCTTCAGCCAGAAGAACCAGACGATGAGCGCGATCAGCGCGAGCCCGACGAGGTCCACGACGAGCCGGTCCCAGGTCATGACGGCCTCCAGCGCTTGAGCCGGTTGGCGTTGGCGATGACGGTCACCGAGCTGAAGGACATCGCCAGGGCCGCCAGCAGCGGCGAGAGCAGGATCCCGAGGAGCGGGTACAGGATGCCGAGCGCCACCGGCAGGCCGAGCACGTTGTAGACGAAGGCGCCGACCAGGTTCTGGTAGACGTTGCGCATCGTCGCCCGGCTGATCTGGATCGCCGTGACGACGCCGCGGAGACTCCCCTTGATGAGCGTGATGTCCGAGGCGGCGATGGCCACGTCGGTGCCCGTGCCGATCGCGAAGCCGACGTCGGCCTGGGCGAGCGCCGGCGCGTCGTTGATCCCGTCGCCGACCATCCCCACCACCCGGCCTTCGAGCTGGAGCTTCTGGACGTTGAAGGCCTTGTCCTGGGGCAGCACCTCCGCCAGGACGCGCTCGATGCCGACCTGCCGCCCGACGGCCCGGCCTGTGCGCTCGTTGTCGCCGGTGATCATCACGACCTCGAGCCCCATCGCCTGGAGCTCGGCGATCGCCGCCTTCGAGTCGTCCTTGACCGTGTCGGCCACCGCGACGAGGCCCGCGGCCTGGCCGTCGATCGCCACGAACATCGGGGTCTTGCCGTCGTCGGCCAGTCGCGCCGCCCGCGCCGGCAGCTCCCCGATCGCGATCCGGCGATCCTGCATGAGCTTGGCGTTGCCGAGGAGCACCGCGCGGCCGTCGATCGTGGCCTCGACCCCGTGCCCGGGGATCGCGCTGAAGCTCGCCGCGTCCGCGAGCGCGAGGCCGCGGCGCTCGGCGCCCTCGACGAGGGCCGCGGCCAGCGGGTGCTCCGAGGACTTCTCGACGCCCCCGGCCAGGCGCAGCACCGTCGCCTCGTCGAAGCCGCCGGCCGTGACCACGTCGGTCAGGACCGGCTTGCCGTAGGTGATGGTCCCGGTCTTGTCGAGGATGACGGTCCGGAGCTTCTGTGCCGTCTGGAGCGCCTCGCCGCTGCGAATCAGGATGCCGTTGAGCGCGCCGAGCCCCACCCCGGTCGTGAGCGACATGGGCGTCGCCATCCCGAGGGCGCAGGGGCACGCGATGATGAGCGTGGTGACGGCGACGATCAACGCGTAGACGATCCGCGGCTCGGGCCCGAACGTGTACCAGACCATGAACCCCGCGATCGCCAGGATCGCGACCGATGGGGTGAAGTAGCCCGAGACCGTGTCGACGATCCGCTGGATCGGCACCTTGGAGCCCTGGGCGTCCTGGACCATCCGGATGATGTTCGCCAGGGCCGTGTCCTTGCCCACCCGGGTCGCCCGGAACCGGAAACTCCCGGTCTTGTTCAGCGTGGCGCCGATGACCTCGTCCCCGACGTGCTTCTCGACGGGCATGGACTCGCCGGTGACCATCGACTCGTCGACGGCCGAGCCGCCTTCGACCACCTCGCCGTCCACCGGGACCTTCTCGCCGGGGCGGACGATCACGACGTCGCCGACGAGGACTTCCTCGACCGGGACGTCGACCTCCTTGCCGTCGCGCAGCACGCGCGCGGTCTTGGCCTGCAGCCCGATGAGCTTCCTGATCGCGTCGGAGGTGCGGCCCTTGGCCTTGAGCTCCATGGCGAGGCCGAGCACGACGAGCGCGGTGACCACCACGGTCACGTCGTAGTACACCTCGGTGAACTCGGAGGCGGGGAAGATCCGGGGAAACAGGAGCGCGATCGTCGAATAGACCCACGCCACGCCCGTGCCGAGCGCGATCAGCGTGTGCATGTTGGCCGAGCGGTGCCGGAGCGCCTGCCACGCGCCGGTGAAGAACTGGTGGCCGCTGTAGGCCAGGACCGCGAGGGCGGCGATCCCCATGCCGGCCCAGACATACCAGAGCTGCGGGCTCCCGCGCGGGAACCAGCTCCGGAGGACCGGAAAGAGCCAGGGATAGCTCAGGATCATGGTGAAGACGCCGACCGCCGCGCCGAACCACCACTGGCGCATGAGCGTGCGGTACTCGCGCTCACGCGCCTCGGTCTCGCGGTCGAGCGCGTTCGCGCTCTCGGGCGGCGGCGTGTCCACGACCTCGTAACCGGCCGCGCCCACCGCCGCCTTCACCCGGGCGAGGTCCGTGGCCTCCGGCAGGTACTCGATCTCCGCCTCCTCGGTCCCGGCGTTCACGCCCGCGTCGAGCACGCCGGGGGTGCCGCGGAGCGCCTGCTCGATCGTCGTCACGCACGAGGCGCACATGATCCCACGCACGCCGAAGCGCGCCCGCGCGGCGCCGACCCGATAGCCGGCCTCCTTCACCGCGGCGTGCAGCGCGCCGAGCGTCGCCTGCCCCGGGTCGTACTCGACGAAGGCGCGCCCGGCGGCGAGGTTCACGCTCGCCGCGTGGACGCCCCGCACGGTCCGGAGCGCCCGCTCGACCGCCTGGACGCAGTGGGCGCACGTGAGCCCGGCCACGGGCAGCTCGACCCGCCGCGTGCCGCCGCCCTCCCGGACGCCGGTGGTCGCCGAGGGCGCGCTCATGCCAGCCTGCCGCGAACCGGATTCTTCGTCATGGTGTCCTCCTGCTCGGTCCGTCGATCCGTCCCCTCACGGCGCGGGGCCACGCCTATACTGGAGCGCGGGCGTGGAGGCGCCCGCCACGATGCGGATCCCCTGCGACTCGACTCCGCGATCTGCGATCGCGCTCGCGCTCGGTGCCGCAGGGCTCTTCGGGCTCAGCACGCCGGCCGCGAAACTCCTGCTCGCGGTGAGCGACCCGTGGCTCCTCGCGGGCCTCCTCTATCTCGGCTCCGGCGTCGGCCTCGGCGCGATCCATCTCGGGCGGCACCTCTCGGGCGCGCCGCGCGCGACGCCGCTCGCGCGGGCCGACTGGCCGTGGCTCGCCGGGGCGATCGCGGCGGGCGGCGGCGTGGGCCCGGTGCTCCTCATGCTCGGGCTCGCCGCCGGTCACGCCTCCGCGACCGCCTTGCTGCTCAACCTCGAGGGCGTGCTCACCGCGCTCCTCGCGTGGTTCGTCTTCCGCGAGCACGTCGACCGGCGCATCGCGCTCGGGATGGCGGCGATCACGGTCGGCGCGCTGGTGCTCGCGTGGGACGGCGCGCGGGGCGTGCGGCTCGAGCGGTCGGCGCTCCTGGTGGCCGGCGCGTGCGCGGCCTGGGCCCTCGACAACAACCTGACGCGCAAAGTCTCGGCGAGCGACCCGCTGCGCATCGCGGCGCTCAAGGGCCTCGTCGCGGGCGCGGTCAACACGGCGATCGCCCTCGCCCTCGGCGCGGCGCGCCCCGAGGCGCGCGCCGTCGCCGGCGCCGCGCTCGTCGGCCTGCTCGGCTACGGCGTGAGCCTCGTCCTGTTCGTCCTCGCCCTCCGCCACCTCGGCGCGGGGCGCACGGGCGCGTACTTCTCGACGGCGCCCTTCGTCGGCGCGCTCGCGGGCGTCGCCACGCTCGGCGAGCCCGTCACGCCCGCGCTCGGCGCCGCCGCGGCGATGATGGGGCTCGGCGTGTGGCTGCACGCGAGCGAGCGGCACGAGCACCTGCACCCGCACGAGGCGCTCGAGCACGAGCACCCGCACCGGCACGACGCCCATCACCGGCATGAGCACGTTCCCGGCGTCCCGCCCGGCGAGCCGCACACGCACCGGCACACGCACGCGCCGCTCCAGCACAGCCACCCGCACTATCCCGACATCCACCACCGGCACGGCCACTAGCCTGCAGTGCCCGCGGCGGCGCGGGCGCCGCGGCCGGCGGCCCGATACCGCCGCCACCCCGCGCCTCAGTGGCGCATGCCCCCGCGGCCCGGCGCGCCGGCCGGGGGTGCCAGGCTCTTGAGGTAGGTCACCAGGTCGAGCAGCTCCTGCACGGTCATCGAGTCGTTGTACGAGGGCATCTTGGAGGAGCCGTCCGGCGCCTCGTAGCCCTTGCCCTTCTCGATGAGCCGGCCCGGGTTGATGATGGCTTCGACGAAGTAGTCCTGCTCGTGGAGCGGCCCCATCACCGACAGCTCCGGGCCGACCTTGCCCGGCTCGGTCGGCGCGGGGAACTTCTCGCCGCGGACCTCGTGGCAGGCGTAGCACTCGAACTTCCCCAGCGCCTCCCGGCCACGGGCGGCGTCGCCCTGCGGCAGCAAGAGCTTCCAGCCCGGCGGCGTGCCATGCGCGGGTGGCTGCGTCATGGGCATGTGGGGCATGGGCATGTGGGGCGCGGGGGGCTGCTGCTGGGCGCGTACCAGGAAGGGCGCGACGAGCCCGAGCCCGGCGGCCAGCGCGGCGACGACGACGGGCTTCTTCATAGCTCCTCTCCTTCACCCGGACAGGCTGGGCATGGGGGTACGATACACGTCCTGCGGCGAGCCGTTCGGGCGGAGTTCTAGATGAGGAGCGCGGCGTGGAGCAGGAAGCGCGGCGGGTCGGTCGCGGCGGCCGGGAGGCGCCGAGCGGCCTCGGCGACGGCGCGGGAGTGAAGCACGGGCGCGAGCGCGCCCGCCGGCACGGCCGCCTCGGACGCGACCGCGGGCCCCTCGCCGGCGGCCGTCGGGACCACCGGCACGCACGAGAGCGTCTGGGACCCGGCGCCCTGGAGGTCCCGGCCATGCGCGGTGTGCGCGCTGACGACATCCACGCTCCCGCACGCGCCCGCCACGAGTGCGAGCAGGAGGAGGGGCGCGAGGGCGCGCCGGACGCCTGAGCCGTGACGGAGCCGGAGCATCGAGGAGCGCATCGAGGAGCGACGGTACACGGCCCCCGGCGGGCGGTCAAGCGAGGGCACGCCTCAGCCGAGCTCGATCGGCGCGTCCACGAAGACCGTGTACTGGCGCGGCCGTCCGCGCGCGGCGTCGGCGGGATCCACGTAGACGATCGAGGACCGGCCGCGGAGCTCCCACGGCAGGATGGACACGCGGACGAAGCTGGTCGGCGCCTCCGGCGAGGCGGCGGCGAGCACGGGTTCGCGTCCGCTCTCGAACCACGCGCTCCCCGGCGTCATCCGCCGCGGCGGCGCGTCTCCCACGCTGACGTCGAGCGTCCCGGCGAGCAGGCAGCGGATGCCGCCGCCGCGGTGGCGGTGGGGCAGCGCGACGCCGCCCGGCGCGAAGTCCACCCGGTCGCAGCGCGCGAGGTACGGCGTCGCCGGGTCGAGGTCGAGCGCGTGCTCGAGCAGCGGGGGGCTCGCCACGCCCGCCCCGGACGCCGCGGCGTCCGCGGTGCCGCGCGCCAGCTCCCAGCGGAGCACGCTCGCGCCCGCCGGGCCCGCCGTGACCTCGCACGCGCCCGCCGCGTGCCAGGCGGCGCCCGCGGCGACGCGCGCCGCGGACCCGTCGGCGCGCGCCTCGAGCGCGCCCGCCCGGACGTAGAGCACCCGGGGGCGCGCCGGCAGCGCGCGGCTGGCGCCCGGCGCGAGCGTGTCCTCGAAGAGCCGGAGCCAGTGGCCGCTCACGCGACCTCGAGGCCGAAGAGCTGGGACGCGAGCCGGCCGAGCGCGAAGCTCACGATCGCCGAGGCGGCGCCGAGCCCGACGACCTCGAGACCTCCGCGGAGGGCGGAGAGGTGCGCGAGGCGCCCCTTCAGCGCGCCCACGGCGAAGAGCGCGACGAGCGTGAGCGCGCCGGAGACGGCCAGCGCGGCCATCGCCCGCGGCCACACGAACGGCACCAGCGGCACCAGCGACGCCGCCGCGAACGCGACGCCCATCACGAAGGCGTCCCGCGCGGGCCGGCCGAGCCGCTGGGGCGCGAGCCCCAGCTCGAAGACGGCGAGCATCGAGAGCAGGAGGTCGTGGCTCCGCGCGATCCGGCGCGCCACCTCGACGGCGTCGGCGCGCCCGAGCCCGCGGGCGGTGAGGGCGGCGATCAGCTCGGCGACCTCCTCGCTCGGGTGCTCGCGGATCTCGCGCCGCTCGCGGGCCAGCTCGGCCTCGTACACCTGCCGCTGCGCCCGCGACGAGAGATAGGTCCCGATGGACATCGAGAGGATCCCGGCGACCGCCGACACCGCCCCGCCGAGCAGCACGACCAGGTGCCCGACGCCCGCCGCGGCGAGCCCCGCGACGACGGCGAGCGTCGAGACCAGCCCGTCCTGGGCGCCGAACACGATCTCGCGGATCGAGCCGAGCCGCTCCACGCGCCCGGCCTCGGTCTCGAGCTCGCCCATGTGGTGCTCGTGCGCCGCGGGCGCGGCGGGCCCCGCCGCCGGGGCGGCGGCCGCGGCCCGGGGTCCGGGGCGCGAGGGGGCGGGCGCCGCGGCCGGCGCGCCGCGGGCGAACGTCGCGAGCGCCCCGCGGAACATGTCGCGATGATGCCGCTCGCGGTCGAGGGCGAGCCGGAACGAGGCCGCGGCGTCGGGGCGCCCCTCCTCCTCGGCGTCGCGGATCATCCGCGGCAGGATGACGTCGATCTCCTCCATCTCGCCGGTGGCCGCGCGCTCGAGGTTCTCCCGCGTGGTGCCGACCGCGCCCATCGTCTTCAGGTGGTTGAGCGCGTGGATCGTCTCGGCGCCCGCGGCCTCGAAGAAGAGCTGCGCGATGTCGGGCCGGTTCTCCTCGAGCGCCCGGAAGCCGTAGGCGATGTAGCGGCGGTTCGCGTCCGCCTCGCCGGCGAGCGCGACCTGAAGGTTCGCGTCGGTCCGCGACGAGCTCCGCTCGGGCATCGCGCGCCATTGTACCCGACGCGCGCTCCGTGGTACGGTGCCTGGCCATGAGAGCCTTGGTCGCCGGGCTCCTCGTCGCGGCCGCCGCGCTCGCCGGCACCCGGGACGCCGCCGCGCTCACCGTCCAGGAAGCCATCCTCCGGGCCAAGCCCGCCGTCGCGCTGATCACGGCCGAGGTGCGCGCGGACGTCACGATGAACTGCGGCCAGGGGCCCGTGACCGTGAACCCGGCGCCGTTCGTGGAGACCGGGACCGGCTGGTTCGTGGACGGGCGCGGCTGGCTGCTGACCAACGCCCACGTCGTGGACCCAGCCCACCGGATGCCCCCGTGGGTGACCCACGAGCTGAAGAAGAAGGCCATCGAGCAGGCGTGCGTGGCGCCCGCGCTCAAGGCCCGCGGCCTCATGCGCGGGCAGCGGCCCGACCTCGAGGACCAGATCCGGCGCCAGGCCTCCGACCTGGCGCTCGCGAGCGCCAGGATCACGCCCCGGGCGCGGATCACCGTGCTGCTGTCCAACGGCACCCTGCTCCCCGCGGAGGTCAAGAAGTTCAGCCCGCCGCTGTACGTGGACAGCGCGAACCAGCCGCTGCGCGACTCCGGGCGCGACCTGGCGCTCCTCCGGGTGAAGGACGGCGTCTATCCGGCGATCGGGCTCACGACCCGCGAGGTCCAGATCGGCGACCCGGTGCGCATCCTCGGCTTCCCGGGCGTGGTGGTCACCCACGAGCTGCTCAATCGGAGCGCGACCCTCGAGGCCTCCGTCACCAACGGCGCCGTGTCGGGGATCAAGCAGGACGCGATCAACCAGGACCTCGTCCAGACGGACGCGCCGGCGTCGTTCGGCAACAGCGGCG
The DNA here is from genome assembly GCA_001790205.1 of Candidatus Rokubacteria bacterium GWA2_73_35. Lineage (GTDB taxonomy): Bacteria > Methylomirabilota > Methylomirabilia > Rokubacteriales > CSP1-6 > GWA2-73-35. The sequence goes on from MGBU01000121.1 coordinate 7,659, forward strand.
GCCCCGCGATCGGCGACGACTCGCGGCTGGTCGGCGTGATGACCTTCGTCTCGCTCTCGCCCGCGGGCGGCGCGATCGTCCAGGGCTTCAACTTCCTGATCCCGGCGCGGGACGTCGGCCGGTTCCTCCAGGGCACCGAGGTCAAGGCCGGCGACAGCCCCTTCAACGCGGTCTGGGCGGCCGGCATCGCGGCCCTCCGCGAGGGGCGCTACGCGCGGGCCGTGGCGAAGATCGGCGAGGCGAACACGATGCTGTCCGGCCTCTCCGACGTCAAGCGCCTCCTCGCCGACGCCGAGGACAAGGTGAAGAACCCGCCGCCGCGGCCCTTCCCGTGGGCGTGGGCCACGCTCGGCGTGACGCTCGTCAGCGCCGGGGCGTACGGCGGCATGTGGGGCCAGCGCTGGTGGAAGAACCGCTTCCGCGTGCACCCGACGCAGGTCATCGCCTTCATCGAGAACGGCTTGAGCCCGGTGCTCCTCGACGTGCGCACGAAGGCCGACTACGAGACGAGCCCGCTCAAGCTCCCGGGCTCGCTGCGGCTCGACCCCGAGGAGGCCGAGCGCGCCCCGCTCAACCTCGAGCCCCAGCAGCTCATCGTCGCGTACTGCACGAGCCCCGACGAGGCGTGCGCGGCGCGCGTGAGCCACGCGCTCCGCGCGCGCGGCTTCAGGAGCGTGCGGATCCTCAAGGGCGGGCTCGGCGGCTGGACGAACGCGCGGCTGCCGGTCGAGGCGAAGGCGTCGCTGCCGTCGATCGGCCTCGAGCTGTACAAGAACCTCACCGCGGGCGACAGCGAGCGCCGCCGCTTCAAGGCGGGCGAGGTGATCTTCCACGAGGGCGACGACCCGCGCGACGAGGCGTTCCTGGTCCACTCGGGCACGCTCGAGATCCGGCGGACGTTCGACGGGCAGGAGCGGGTCCTCTCGCGGTACGGCGAGGGCGAGCTGATCGGCGAGATGGCGCTGTTCCGGAAAGAGGCCCGCTCGGCGGGCGCCGTGGCCACGAGCGACGTCGAGCTGATCGTGATCAAGGAGGAGCGGCTCGAGTGGCTCATCCGCAACCGGCCGCAGCTCACCCTCGAGGTGCTGAAGCGCCTCTCGAACCTCGTCGTCACCACCGACAAGGAGCGCGCCCAGGCGGGGATCGTCAGATGACGCCGCGCGCGGCGAGGCCCGCCAGCGCCGCGCGCGAGAGGCCGAGCCGCTCCCCGTAGACCTCCTCGTTGTGCTCCCCGGGCCGGAGGGGACCCGCGTGCGCGACGCGCCCCGGCGTGAGCGTAAGGCGCGGCACGACGCCCGGCATGGCGAGCGCGCCGAGCAGCGGCACGGCGAGCGACAGGATGTTCTCCCGCGCGCGCACTTGAGGATCCTCGAAGAGGTCGCGGACGCTCGCGACGAGCGAGGCCGGCACCTCGGCGGCCTCGAGCCGCGCGAGCGCGTCCTCCGCGTCGTGGGCGGCGACCCAGGCGGCGACGAGGCCGTCCACCAGCGCGCGGTGGGCGAGGCGCGCGGCGGTCGTCGCCGCGCGCGGGTCCCGGGCCAGCTCCGGCCGGCCCAGCGCCTGCGCGAGCCGCGCGAACATGCGGTCGTTCGTGCACGCGATCGCCAGGAAGCGGCCGTCGCGGCTCCGGTAGTGGTCGTGCGGCACCGCGCTCTCGGTGCCCGAGCCGATGCGCTCGCGCACGTGGCCCGTGCCCGCGTGGACCGCGATCGCGTCGTCGAGCACGCGCAGGACGGGCTCGTAGAGGCCCACGTCCACCACCTGCCCCTCGCCCGTGCGCTCCGCGTGCCGGAGCGCGATCAGCGCGCCGACCGCCGCGAACACGCCCGCGAGGTAGTCGGGCACGGTGGGCGTGCCGGGCGTGACCGGCGGCCGGTCGGGATGGCCCGACAGGTACGCGAGCCCCCCGACGGCGGCGGCGATCCGGCCGAAGCCGGGGCGCGCGCGGCGCGGCCCCGTCTGGCCGAACGCGGAGACGCGCACGAGGACGAGCGACGGGCGCACGGCGGCGAGCGCGTCCCACCCGAGGTGCCAGCGCTCGAGCGTGCCGGGGCGGAAGTTCTCGGTGACGACGTGCGCCCCCGCGACGAGGCGCCGCAGCAGCGCCTGGCCCTCCGGGTCGCGCAGGTTGCAGGTGATCGACTTCTTGTTGCGCGCCTCGACCAGCCACCAGTAGGAGCTTCCGGTGTCGCCCGCCGCGCGGCCGAGGCGGCGCAGGTCGTCGCCGACGCCGGGCTGCTCGACCTTGATCACCTCGGCGCCGAACTCGCCGAGGAGCGTCGCGCAGAGGGGCGCGGCGAGGAACGTCGCGAGGTCGAGCACGGTGACGCCGGCGAGGGCGGCGCGGGGATCGGTCACGGCGCCCATCTTACCGCGCGCGTGCTAGGATCGCGGCCGTGCCCCCGCCCGCGATCCGCGTGGCCGTCAAGCGCCTCGACCCGTCGGTGCCGCTGCCGGCCTACGCCCGCGAGGGCGACGCCGGGCTCGACCTCCACGCCGCCCACGACGTGACACTCCCGCCCGGCGGGCGCGCGCTCGTCGGAACCGGGCTCGCCGTCGCGATCCCCGCGGGCTGCGCCGGCTTCGTGCTGCCGCGCTCGGGGCTGGCGCTCCGGCACGGCCTGACGATCCTCAACGCGCCGGGGCTGATCGACGCGGGCTACCGGGGCGAGCTGCGCGTGCTGCTCGTCAACCAGGACCCGGCGAGCCCGGTCACGCTCCGGCGCGGCGAGCGCGTCGCGCAGCTCGTCGTCCTGCATGTCGAGCGCGTCGCCCTCGACGAGGTGGACGAGCTGCCGCCGAGCGCGCGGGGCGCGGGCGGCTTCGGCTCGACCGGGAGCTGAGCCCTCGGCGCCTCAGAGGAGGTGGCGGCGATTCACGCGAGCCGGCCGAGGCGGCCCGCCTCGATCAGCCCGACCAGCACGTTCCACTCGTCCTTCCTGAGCACGACCTCGTTGCCGGCCTCGCCGATGCGCACGGTCTCAGCGGTCGCCTCGACCTCGGGGCACGCGTCGCACGCGGGGCAGAGCGACACTTTCACCTGGTCCATGGTCTCCTCCTCGTGTCGTCGTCTCGATGCAGGGGCAGACGGCCGCGGGGCCGGCCGGCGCCCGGCGCGCCGCAGCGAGGCTCGCCCGCACGCGCCGGCGGAGCGCGAGCAGCGCCTGGAGCTTCGCGTCCAGCTCGCGCGCCTTCGCGGCGAGCAGCCGGCGCACGTGGACGCAGGGCGGCCGCCCGCCGCGCCGGATCGCGGCGATCTGGCGGATCTCGGCGAGGGAGAGGCCGAGGTCCTGCGCCTGCCTGACGAAGCGGAGCACCTCGACGGTCTCCGGCGCGTAGAGCCGGTAGCCGTTGGCGCCCCGGGCTGCAGGCGGCAGCACGCCGCGAGCCTCCCAGAACCGGATCGCCTTGGCGCCGACGCCCGCGCGCCGCCCGAGCTCGCCCACCGTGAGCGTGCTCTCTCGCATGGCCCGAGTCTAAACCTTCCCCTGGTGGGGAAGGTCAAGCCCCCCGGCGTTCGATTGCACCGCGGAGCGGTGTGGGGTAGCGTGGCGCCACATGGGACGCGTGGGACGCTCTCGGGTGCGGCTCCTGGCCGCGGGCGGGCTCGTGGCCCTGTCCGTGCTCGTGACGCTCTGCACCGGCGGCATGCTCGGTGTCGCGATGGCCGACGAGCCGCCGGGCGAGTGCTCGGTTCCGGCCGCTCCCGACGCGGTCAAGACCTGTCACGGCGCCACCACGGCACACGGTGGCCAGCCCGCGGCGGTCCTGCCGGCGCTCCCGGCGATGGTCGCGCCGGCGCTGCTCGTCGGCCTCGTGACCCTGCCGGCGTGGGCACGTGCCGTCGTGCGGCCGACCGTCCCGCTTCCCTCGCGCTCGCCGCCCCGCATCGGCTAGACCTCTCCAACGCCCGTTCACCGCCGACCCGCGGCGAGCATCGCGGGCGGCCCTGCGGGGGAGTCTCCGCTCGACCGACGAGAGCCGGCGGTCGGCCGGCTCCGGAACGCTTCGACCGACCGAGGAGGGGATAGCGTGATGAGTCGATCCCGATGGCCGATCACCGCCGCGACGGGCGGCCTGCTCGCGCTGGCGCCCGTCACGGCACCGCCCGCCGGGGAGGCCCGGCAGGTCGGCCCGGCCCCCGCGTTCGAGCACGTCCACGCGCTCGCGCTCGACGCCGCGGGGCGCACGCTCTGGCTCGGCGCGCACAGCGGGCTCTACCGGAGCGAGGACGGCGGCAGGACGTGGATCGCGGTCAGCGGTCCCGCCGGGTCGCACGCCCCCGACGTCATGGCGATCGCCGCGCACCCGCACGATCCGCGCGTCGTCTACGTGGGCACCCACGCGACGGGCGTACTGCGGACGGTTGACGGCGGGGCGACGTGGGCGCCGGCCAACGGCGGGCTCGGCGGTCTCGACGTGCACGGGCTCGCGATCGACCCGAATCAGCCGGTGAAGCTGCACGCGGCGGTTCGCGACGGCCGGCCGGGGCTCTACCGGACCGTGGACGGCGCCGGCGCCTGGGTGCGCGTCGACGACGGGCCGGCGGGCGAGACGAAGGTGCTCGCGTCCGTGAGCATCCCGACGGGCATGGGCGGCATCTTCCTCTACGCCGGAACGGCCGGCGGGCTCGCGCGCAATCCCGACTGCTTCTGAGGGTGGCAGCCGGTGGGCGGTCTGCCCACGGGAACCGTGAACGGGTTCGCGGTGCATCCCTCCGACCCCGCGGTCATGTACGTCGCGATGCGCGCCGGCGTCTACCGCACCGCCGACGCCGGCCGGACGTGGTCGGCTCCGGCGGGCGGCCCCACGGACGTCGCGGCGGTCGCCGTCGACCCGAAGCGCCCGGCGATCGTCTATGCCGCGACGGCCGCGGGGCGGATCCACGTGAGCTCCGACGGAGGCGCCACGTGGCACGCGCGGTGACGGTGGCCGTCGCGGCCCTGCTCGCGGCGCTGGCGGCGCCGGCGCCGCTCCGGCCCGGCCCGGCCGACGTGTTCACGGCGATATCGGCGCTCCGGCCGCCGCGCCCGGTGCCCGCTCCCGCTGTCCCCTTCCGGACCCTCGAGGGGCGCACCGTGCGGCTCGGCGAGGTGCGGGGCCGGCCCACGCTGCTCGGTTTCTTCACGACGTGGTGACCGAGCTGCCGGCGGGAGTCTCCCGCCAAGGCCGCCCTCTACGAGGCGTACCGAAGCCGTGGGCTCGAGATGGTCGCCGTGAGCCTGCGCGAGAGCCCCGACGTCGTCCGCGAGTACGCCAAGGACTTCGGGTTCCGCTTCCGGGTCTGGATCGACCCGGACGGCGCGGCGGCCGCCGCCCTGGGCGTGCGCGGCCATCCCACGACGATCCTCATCGACCGCGCGGGGCGGATCGTCGCGACCGTGATCGGCGAGCGCGACTGGAGCAGTCCGGAGGCGCGGCGGCTGGTCGAGTGGCTGCTGGAGGAGGCAACGCCGCGATGACGACGAGGACGACACGATGACGGCTCGACGGGCATGGTGGCTCCGCGAGCGCTCCTGACGGGCGGCCTCGCGGCCCTGCTCCTCGCGGGCGGGCTCGCGGCCCTGGCCGCGCGGAGCGCCCCCGACGGAAGCGGGGCGTCGGGGACTTCCCTGGAGCGGCTCGACACGTACGGGCGCGTGCCGGAGTTCGCGCTGACCGAGCGGTCCGGCCGCCGCGTCGGCCGCGACGACCTGCGCGGCTTCGTCTGGGTGGTGGACTTCGTCTACACGGAGTGCACGGAGAGCTGCCCGCTCTTGAGCCTTGAGATGTCCCGGCTCCAGGCCGAGTTCGCCGACGCCGACCTGCGCCTCGTGTCGATCACGGTGGACCCGCGGCACGACTCGCCGGCGGTCCTCCGGCGGTACGCGGAGCGCTACGGAGCGTCGCCCCGCTGGCTGTTTCTGACGGGCGACACGCAGGCGATTTATTGCCTCGCGAGTCGCGGCTTCCGCCTGAGCGTCGTGGATCCGGCGGCGACGGCTCCGATTGACTGCGGCGCCACCGTGCGCCTCGGTCCGGCGCGGGCGTGGGCGAGCCACGGCTCCCGTGGCCTGATCGTCCACAGCGACCGGGTGGCGCTGGTGGATCGGGCGGCGCGCATCCGCGCCTACCACCGGCCGTCCGACCCGGAATCGCTCGGGCGCCTGCGCGCCAACCTGCGCCGCCTGCTCGCGAAGCCGCGGCCATGACCTCGCGACGCCGCTTCGTCGGGGCCGCCGCGACACTCGCCCTCGGGGCCTCCGCCACCGCCGCGCGGCGTCGGCTCGCGCCCGCGTGGGCGGACGAGCCCCCGGGGGTCCGGACGATCCGTCTCGAGACCCGCGAGGTCCTGTGGGAGCTGGCGCCCGGCCGCACGATCAGGGCGATGGCCTACAACGGGCGGATCCCCGGGCCCGAGATCCGCGCGCGCGAGGGCGAGCGCCTGCGCATCGTCCTGACGAACGCGCTCAGCGAGCCCACGACGATCCACTGGCACGGCGTGGACGTCCCCAACGCGATGGACGGCGTGCCCGGCGTGACCCAGAAGCCGGTCCAGCCCGGCGAGACCTTCGTGTACGAGTTCGAGGCGCGGCCCGCGGGCACGCGCTGGTACCACACGCACGCGACGGAGCACCGGCAGCTCGACCTCGGCCTCGCTGGGCCGTTCGTCATCGAGCCCGCCGCCCCGGAGCCCCTGCCCGCGGACCGCGAGGTCACGCTCGTGCTGGACGACTGGGCGACCGGCGCCGGACCCGCGCTCCCGCCGACGCGCGAGGGCGTCGCGGGCGGGCGGGGCGAGCCGGGCGGCATGATGAGCGGGATGATGGGCCGGCGCGGCATGGGCGGGATGATGGGTGGCCGCGGCATGGGCGGGATGATGGGCGGCGGGCGCACGCCCGCCTACGACACGATGACGATCAACGGCAAGGCCTGGCCCGCGACCGAGCCCCTGCGCGTGCGCCGGGGCGAGCGGCTCAGGCTGCGCCTGATCAACGCGAGCGCCGAGCACACCCACGTGCTCCGCGTGGCCGGCCACGCGCTGCGTGTGACGCACGCCGACGGCAATCCCCTCGCCGCCCCCGTCGAGGTGGACGCGATCCCGATCGCGCCGAGCGAGCGCTACGACGCGCTCCTGCACGCCGAGCGTCCGGGCGCGTGGTTTCTCTACTGCACCCAACCCGGTCACGCCGACGCGGGCGAGCGCCTCGCCATCACCTACCCCGGGCACGAGGGCGCCGCGCCCGCCCCGCCCGCGCTCGACGTCTCCGGCCTGCGCCTCTGGCACTACGGCCTCGGCCGCGGGCGCGCCCTGCCGGGCGTGACGCCGGGCGCCGCGCGGACGTGGGACCTGACCCTCGGCGGCGGCATGATGGGCAGCGACCGCTGGACGATCAACGGCAAGGTGTACCCGGATACCGACCCGCTCAGGCTCCGGCGGGGCGAGCGGGCCCGCGTGCGCTTCGTGAACATGAGCCCGGAGGCACACCCGATGCACCTGCACGGGCAGTCGTTCGCCGTCCTCGGGGTGAACGGCGCGCGGCTCCCGGCGCCCCTCGTCAAGGACAGCGTGGACGTCGAGGCCCACATGGGCTCCGTCGTCGTCGAGTTCGCCGCCCACAACCTCGGCGACTGGCTCCTCCACTGCCACAAGCCGATGCACATGGAGGGCGGCATGATGACGCTGGTCACGATCCGCTGAGTGGGGGGCCCCGACATGACCTCCCACGCCCCCCAGCCCCCCAGCGCTCGGAAGCGCCCCGGCTGTTCGGGCTCATGGTCTTTGGCAGTGGTCTGCTCGGGATCGTTGTCATCGCAGCGCGGCCGGCTGACATTCCCGTAGAGAAGGGCCGAA
>MGBU01000122.1 GCA_001790205.1 Candidatus Rokubacteria bacterium GWA2_73_35
CGAGCACGGCCCGGATCGCGGCGTCCTGATAGTAGCGCCGCGTCGCCTCGCCGCCGGGATAGCGGGCCAGCAGCGGCCGCGCCGCCGCCGACTCGAGGCCGAAGCCCATCGCCTGCTCGTAGCGGGCGCGAAGCTCGGCGGGTGGCGGGAACTCGGCGAGCGGTCGGGCGCCGGTCGTCAGCCCTGTCTTCGTGTCGAACTCGACGAACTGGTGCCCGTTGGAGGCGAAGGCGAGCAGCACGTTCAGCCGGCGGCAGGCGGCGTAGGCTTTGGCCTGCTCCAGGCCATGCGCGGGTGGAAGGTGCTCGGCCTTCGCTTCCAGAAGAGCCACCGCCACGGGCTGGCTCTGGGCGTTCACCTTCACGCGGAGCGTGTAGTCCACGCGGCCCCGGGCGCGCCGGCGCGGCCGCTCGCCGACGATCTCCACCGCGCCGGCGGTCTCCTCGCGGCGGATCAGGTCCTCGGTCCACCCGCGCGCGTGGAGCGCGGGGTCGATCAGCTTGGCGCGTGTGTCGGCCTCACCGAGCGGCATTCACCGTGCCTCGACCTTCTCGATGAGCTTGAGGACCTGGCGGGCCAGGTACAACCGGCCCCACGACCGCCCGGTGATCTCGGACAGCACGCCCAGCTTCTCGAGCCGCGCCACGGCCTGCCGGGCCGTCGGGTTCGAGGTCTTGAGGACACGCTGCGCCCTGGCCACACTCATGTACGGGTTCACGAGGAGGGCGTCGATCAGCTCGGTTGCCTTGGCCTGACCGACGAGACGGCCACGCCATCGCTCGCGCAAGTCCATCAACCGGCCGGCCTGCGCCACCGCCTCTCGCGAGATCACCTCGACGCCTTCGAGGAAGAAGCGCAGCCAGCCGGTCCAGTCGCCGTCGGTCCGCACGCGCTGGAGCCCTTCGTAGTACTCCCGCCGATGCTGCTCGATGTAGGCGGACAGGTACAGCAGCGGCTGGGAGAGGCGCCCGCGCTCGACCAGGAACAGCGTGATCAGCAGGCGCCCCACCCGCCCGTTGCCGTCCAGGAACGGGTGGATCGCCTCGAAGTGCTCGTGCATCAGCGCGCACTGCACGAGATCCGGCATCCGGCCGCGGTCGTGAAGGAACTTCTCCCAGGCGCCGAGGGTTTGCATGAGGTGCTCGGGCGGCGGCGGCACGTACACCGCCGTCTCGGGCGTGCTCCGTGGAGCGCCGATCCAGTTCTGCGAGCGGCGAAATTCGCCGGGCGTCGCGTGCTCGCCGCGGACCCCCTTCATCAGGCGGGCGTGCAGCTCGCGGACCAGCCGGAGCGACGGCGGCAGGGTTCGTAGCCGCGTCATTCCGTACTCGAGCGCCGTCACGTAGTTTCGAACCTCGCGAACATCGTCCGGATCGCGCTGGGTGGCCCCCTCCACGACTTCGTCCATGAGCAGCTCGGCCAGACTCGTCGTCGTCCCCTCGATGCGCGAGGACAGCACGGCCTCACGGCGCACGTACGGCGCGATGAGGAGGTGGGGATTCGGCAGGTGCCGCCCGAGGCCGGAGAGCTCGCTCAGTGCCGCATCGGCCCGGGACAGGGCGAGGACCAGGCCATCGTCATAGGCCAGCCGTGGAGGCAGCGGCGCGGGGATGAAGGCGTGGTAGCCCCCGGGTGCCCGAACGACCCGGCCAGCCTCGGGGGCCTTGAAATCCGCGGGGTTCACGACCCCGCCTCAGAAGTGTGTAAGCCCGTCTTCAGGGGCGCCATGACTTTGAAAGAAGGCGGCCATAGACTTTCAAAGTCTGGGCGTGTTTGCAAGGAAACCTTCAAAGGTCCCCGCTTGAGTGGACGAGGGAAGGCCGCCACAGCGCGGGCACGATCGGCAGGCGTCTCTTGCCCTTGCGACGGCCCATATGTGTTTATAAGATATCGGTATGGCCATAACGACGGTTCGCTCGACATATGCGCTCGATCTCGAGACGAGGCGGGTGCTCGAACGCATTGCCCACCGGTGGAGAGTGTCAAAATCCGAGGCGCTGCGACGCGCGATCCGCGCCGCCGAGGCGCAGAAGCCGCCCGCCGCGGACGACGCTCTCCAGGCTCTCGGCCGTCTCCAGCGGTCGCTGCGGCTCACGCCTGCAAAGGCGAAGGCGTGGGCCGCGCGAGCTCGGAGTGAGCGCAAGGCATCGGCGACGCGCGGCGAAGCTCGCGGCCGATGATTCATCTCGACACCGGCTTCCTCATTTGCGCCCTCTCCCGCAATTCGCCCGAGGACGGCAAGCTCCGCGCGTGGTTGAAGGAAGCCGAACCGCTCGGGATGAGCGCGATCAGCTGGGCGGAGTTTCTTTGCGGCCCGGTCGAGGCAGCGGATGTCGAGTTGGCAGGGCGAATCCTCCGGGACCCCGTCGCGTTCAACAGCACCGACGCTGCGTTGACCGCACGGCTGTTCAACCTGGCGGGGCGTCGGCGCGGCTCACTGACAGACTGCATGATCGCTGCCACCGCCATTCGCGCCAGCGCCCCGCTAGCGACCACGAACCGGGCCGACTTCCGCCGGTTCGAGCCGGCCGGATTGAAGCTGACGGCTTGACGGTGACCGACCCGCCCGCTACTCCCGCGTGGCGGTGAACGGGCAGATCTGGCTGTAGGCGCAGTAGCGGCAGGCCTGGCGCGAGGGCGTCGCCTCGAAGCGCCGGGCGCGGATGCCGGCGGCGGCCGTCTTGATCGCCGCCACCGCCGCCTCCGCGTCCGCCTCGTCCGGGATGTGGCGGCCGACCAGGTTCGGCTCGAGGAAGCGCAGCTCGACGCGCTGCGGGAACGCGCCGGTCATCTCGCGCCAGGCCAGCGCGTAGATCTTGAGCTGCAGGCTCTCGGCCACGCGCTTGTCGGCGACCTTCTGCTTGATGATCTCGCTCGTCTTGTAGTCGATGATCGTCGCGCCCAGGAGGTCCTCGTCCACGCGATCGAAGCGGCCCCGGACGCGGTCGGGCCCCAGCGAGAAGCCGAAGTCCTTCTCGACCCACGTGGGCTTCGTCCCGTTGGCCTCCTCCTCGTGCCAGAAGCGCGTCAGGGCCTCGCGGCCGGCGGCCTTGCGCGCCTCCTCGTGCTCCCAGGTGAGGAAGCCCTGGTTGTCCCACTCGCGCTCGTAGCACGCCAGCAGGTCCTCGAGCGCCGTGTAGTTGCCGGCCGCGCGCCGCAGCAGGTAGTACTCGACGACCTTGTGAATCGTGCTGCCGTACACGACCGGGTGGTGGCGCAGGATCGGCACGCGCAGCAGGTGGATGTAGCGATACTTGAGCGGGCACGTCTGGTAGTCGTCCACCTGCCGGTGGCTGATCAGCAGCTCCTCGTCCGGCGCCATCGGCGGCAGCGCGTCGCCCGGCAGCTCGGCGGGCGGCGCGAAGCGCTGGATCTCCTCGATCGCCTTCGCCTTGAACGGGCGCGCGGCGTCCTTCGGCAGGTCGAGCGCCTCCAGCACGAACTGGCTCACCTTGCGCTCGCGGGCGCCGCCGTAGTCGCGCGCGCTCGTCAGGAACAGCTCTCGACGGGCGCGCGTCATCCCGACGTAGAACAGCCGGCGCTCCTCCTGCTTGTGGTAGTCGCCGGCCGGGGGCTGGTCCTTGACCAGCTCGGCGGGGATCTCGAGCGCCTCCTTGCGGCCGCGCAGCGGGAACTTGTCCTGGACGAGGGTGACCAGGAACACGACGGGAAACTCGAGGCCCTTGGCCCGGTGGACCGTGAGCACGCGGACGGCGGGCGTCTCTACGGCCGCCTCGGTGACCGCCGGGTCCTCGCCGGCGTCGATCAGCGCGTCGAGGTGGTTCACGAACTCGCGCACGTTGTCGTAGCGGAGCGCCCGGGAGGCGTCCTGGACGCGGCGGAAGAACTTGGAGATGTTCTGCACCTCCGCCTCGTCGCGCGCGGTCGCCGCCTTGGACATCCGGGCGAGCCAGCCCGAGTCCACCAGGAACTGGTAGAGCACTTCGCCGGTCGGCATCTCGCGGGCCAGCTCCATGTAGCGCGTGAGGTCGGCCACGAGCCGCCGGATCGCCGCCCGCCCCTCCTCGCTCGTGTCCGCGCCGAGCTCGGGGTGCGTCTCCACCCCGCGGAGCACGTCGAAGAGCCAGCGGTGGCGGCGGTCGGCGTACGTCGTGCAGCGCGTCAGGTCCACGATCGGCACCTGGTAGAGATCCGACGACGCCAGGTAGTGCACGCTCACCGAGTCGTCGGGGTGCGCGACCGAGCGGAGGAACGCGATCAGCAGACGGATCTCCGGCCGGCCGTAGAGCCCGGCGTTGCCCGAGAACGTCCACGGGATCCCGCGGAGGTTGAAGGAGCGCAGGAACTGGTCGGCGTCGTTGTTGGAGCGCACCAGGACCGCGACGTCGTCGTGCGTCCACGCGCCGGCCTCCACGCGCTCGCGGATCAGCTGGGCGACGGCGTCGGCCTCCTGGCTGGCGGTCTCGTAGTGGAGGTGCCGCACGTCCGGGCCGTCGGGCTCCCGCACCGCGGTGAGCTTCTTGACGATCCCGTACTTCCGGCCCTCCTCGCTCTCCTCGAGGCGCTCCGGGTTGTTGAGGATGAGCCGGTAGGCGGCGTCGAGGATCCGGTGGTGCGATCGGTAGTTCTCGGTGAGCACCACCACGCGCGCCTGGGGGAAGCGCCCCAGATAGTTGCGGAAGTTCGACAGCGCGGCGCCGCGCCATCGGTAGATCGCCTGGTTGTCATCGCCACAGACCGCGACGTTGCCGTGCCGCGCGCCGAGGAGCTTCACGATCTCGAACTGCGACCAGTTCGTGTCCTGGAACTCGTCCACCAGGATGTAGCGGAAGCGCCGCTGGTAGGCGTTGAGCACGTGCGGGCGCGCGCGCAGGAGCTTGAGCACCAGCGCGATCTGGTCGCCGAAGTCGACGGCGCCGGCAGCGCCCATCAGCTCCTGGTACTTCGCGTAGACCGCGGCCAGCTCCGCCTGCTGCGCCGCCACGTCCTGGAGCTGCGCGTCGTCGGGGGCGCCTGCCGCCTGCGCGCGCAGGCGCTCGGCGCAGGCACGGTAGTCCTCGGGGGAGATGTCCTCGTCCTTGCAGCGGCTGATCAGCGTGATGAGCGCCTGCAGGTGCCGGGTGGGGTCGCCGAGGGGCCGGTAGCGCTCGAGCGGGAACTGGAACAGCCGGTCGCGGAAGAAGATGACCTGCTCGGCGCGATTCAGCACGCGGAAGTCGGGCTGGAGCCCCAACTCGAGCGCGTGCTCGCGCAGGATCCGGTCGCCGAAGGCGTGGAACGTCGCGATCTCCACGTCGGCGTAGCCGTACGGCACGAGCGTGTCCACCCGCTCTTCCATCTCGGCCGCCGCCTTGTCCGTGAACGTCAGCGCGAGGATCTCCCCGGGGCGCGCGCGCTTCCGGGCGATGAGGTGTGCGATCCGCCGGGTGATGACGGTGGTCTTGCCGGTGCCGGCGCCGGCGACGATCAGGACGGGGCCGGCGTCGTGGGTGACGGCCTCGCGCTGCGCGTCGTTCAGGCCGTCGAGGATCCGATCAACCGCCATGCTCCTCCGACTATA
>MGBU01000123.1 GCA_001790205.1 Candidatus Rokubacteria bacterium GWA2_73_35
GCCACCGCTACGAGGTGAACAACGACTACCTGCCGCGGCTCGAGAAGAACGGGCTGCGCGTGTCGGGGGTCTGGGCCGAGAAGGAGCTGGTCGAGATCATCGAGATCCCCGAGCATCCGTACTTCGTCGCCGGGCAGTTCCACCCGGAGTTCCGCTCGCGCCCCTGGGACCCGCACCCGCTCTTCGCCGGGTTCATCCACGCGGCCCTCGAGCACGCCCGCGCGTCATGACGGACCCGACCGGCGCCGGCCTCACGGCCACCGTCCGCCTGGGCGCGATCCCCGTGGGGGGCGGGCACCCCCTCGTGCTGATCGGCGGCCCGTGCGCCATCGAGGACGAGAAGCACGCCCTGCTGACGGCCGAGCGCCTCGCTGCGATCGCGGCCCGGCACCGCGTGCCGTTCGTCTACAAGTCCTCCTACGACAAGGCCAACCGCTCCTCGATCCGCGGCTACCGCGGCCCCGGCCTCGCCGAGGGGCTGCGCATCCTCCGGAAGGTGCGCGAGACCGTGGGCGTGCCCGTGCTCTCGGACGTCCACCAGGTGTCCGAGGTCGGGCCGGCGGCCGAGGTGCTCGACGTGCTCCAGATCCCCGCGTTCCTCTGCCGCCAGACCGATCTGGTCGTGGCCGTGGCCGCGACCGGCAAGCCCGTCAACGTCAAGAAGGCGCAGTTCCTCGCGCCCGGCGACATGCGGAACGTCGTCGACAAGATCCTCTCGACCGGCAACCGCGGGATCCTCCTGACCGAGCGGGGCACCGCGTTCGGCTACCACAACCTCGTCGTGGACATGCGGGGCTTCCAGGACATGCGGGCGCTCGGCTTCCCGGTCGTGTTCGACGCCACCCACTCGGTGCAGCTCCCCGGGGGCGCCGGCGACCGCTCCGGCGGGGAGCGGCGGCACGTGCCCGCGCTGGCGCGCGCCGCCGTCGCCTGCGGCATCGACGCGCTCTTCATGGAGATGCACGAGGATCCCGACCGCACGCTCGCCGACGGCCGCCCGCTGTCGGACGGCCCGAACATGCTCCGCATCGACGACCTCCCGCGGCTCCTCGCCGAGATCACCGCGATCGACCGGGCGGTACGGGCGTGAGCGCGCGCGACCTCCGCCGCCTCGCCGAGCGCGTGTTCCGCCTCGAGGCGGACGCGATCCTCGGGCTCGTCGCGAAGCTCGACGAGCGCTTCGACCGCGCCGTCGCGCTGCTCCACGGCTGCCGCGGCCGGGTGATCGTGACCGGCATGGGCAAGTCGGGCCTCGTGGGCCGCAAGATCGCGGCCACGCTGGCCTCGACGGGCACGCCCGCGTACTTCCTGCACCCCGCCGAGGGCGTGCACGGCGACGTCGGCATGGTCGCGCGCGGCGACGTGGTGCTCGCGCTGTCCAACTCCGGCGAGACCGACGAAGTCCTCGCGATCCTGCCGCCGCTCAAGCGGCTCGGCGTGCCGATCCTCCTGCTGACCGGCAATCCCGCCTCCACGCTCGCGCGGCAGGCCGAGGTGGTGCTCGACGTGAGCGTCCCGGAGGAGGCGTGCCCGATGAACCTCGCGCCGACCTCCAGCACGACCGCGGCCCTCGCGATGGGCGACGCGCTCGCGATGGTGCTGCTCGAGCTGCGGGGGCTCCGTCCCGAGGACTACGCGGCGCTCCACCCGCGCGGCACCCTCGGCTGGCGCGCGCTGTTCCGGGTGAGCGATCTCATGCACACGGCCGACGCGGTCCCGGTCGTCGGCGAGACGACACCGCTCCGGGACGCGATCGCCGAGATGACCACGAAGCGCCTCGGCATGACCACGGTCGTGGACGCCGCCGGCAGGCTCACGGGGGTGATCACCGACGGCGACTTGAGGCGCCTCCACCTGCGCGAGGCTTCGATCGTGGACCTGCGGGCCGGCGACGCGGCGACCCGCGAGCCGAAGACGATCCGCGCCGACGAGCTGGCCGCCAAAGCCCTCGAGGTGATGGAGTCCTGGATGATCACGAGCCTCGTGATCGTGGACGGCGACGGCCGCCCGGCCGGGATCATCCACATGCACGACATCCTCCGCGCCAAGATCGTCTAGGTCCTGCGTTTTCCCTTTTCGCCACGGCGCGCGTGTGATAGGCTGCTGGTATCGAATTTGCACGGCGCGCCGAACATCTATGAAATCACGTAAATCCGCCAAACGGATCGAGCGGGCGATTCTCGGGACCGTCGCGATCTTCGTCGTGCTGGTGGTCGGCACCCTCGTCGTCAGGAGCCGCCTGGCCCGGGTCGAGCCGCTGGGCCCCGAGGTCACGGGCGCCGATCTCCAGATCAAGCAGGCGGAGATCGAGGAGGTGACCCAGGGGGTGCGCTGGCGGCTCAAGGCCGACCAGGCGCTGCTCTACGAGGCGGAGGGACTCACGCGCCTCCGGAAAGTCGCCGTCAGTGTGTTCGAGCGGGACCGCTCGTGGACGATCGTCGGCGACGAGGGCGACCTCTACCAGGCGTCCCGCAACGTCGAGATCCGGAACAACGTGGTCCTGACCTCGAGCGACGGCCTGCGCCTGGAGACCAGCGTGATCCGCTGGCAGGGCCAGGAGCGCCGGATCTGGACCGACGCGCCCGTCCGCCTCTCCCGGCAGGGGGCGGTGGTGGACGGCACCGCGCTCGACGTCCGGATGGGCGACGAGGTGACCACGCTCCGCGGGCGGGTCCGGGCGACGTTCGCCAGGGGGAGACCGTGAGGGGCCGCGCCGCCGCGCTGCTGGCGGTGCTCGCCGCGGGCCTGCTCGCCCTGGCCCCGGCACCCGCCGGGGCCCAGGCGCCCGCCCGCCAGGGCGCCCGGGCGAAGGACGACCGCAGCCAGCCGCTCACGATCGACGCCGACAAGATGGAGCGCTTCGGCAAGGAGGGGCTGGTCATCTTCACCGGCAACGTCATCGCCCGCCAGGACAACTCCGTGCAGTACGCCGACCGCATGGAGGTCTACCTCGACGAGAAGGGTGATCGCGTGCTGCGGACGATCTCCACGGGGGCCGTGCGGATCATCACGAAGGACTGCCGCACCGCGACGGCCCGGCGCGCCGAGTACTCCGACCTCGAGCAGCGCGTGGTGCTCCTAGGGAATGCGCGAGTCTGGCAGGAGGACAACCTCGTCAGCGGCGAGACGATCACGATCTACCTCGCGCAGGACCGCTCGGTCGTCGAGGGCGGCAAGCAGGAGCGGGTCAAGGCCGTCTTCTACCCGCGCGACGGCAAGACCGACGGCGCGGCCGCGAAGCGCCCCGCGGGCGGCTGCAGGAACTGAGGAGCGCCGCGCGGTGGAAGGGCTGGTCGCCCAGGGGCTCGTCAAGTGGTTCAAGCAGCGGAAGGTCGTCGACAGCGTGTCGCTCGACATCCAGCGCGGTGAGGTCGTCGGCCTGCTGGGCCCGAACGGGGCGGGGAAGACCACGTCCTTCTACATGATGGTCGGGCTCTTGGCCGCGGAGGGGGGGCGGATCTTCCTCGAGGGCGAGGAGATCACGGGCCTGCCGATGTACCAGCGCTGCCGCATGGGTGTCGGCTACCTGCCGCAGGAGGCCTCGGTCTTCCGCAAGCTCACGGTCGAGGAGAACCTCCTCGCGATCCTGGAGACGCTCGACCTGAGCGGGGCCGAGCGGCGCGCGCGGGCGCGCGAGCTGCTCGCCGAGCTGGACCTGACCGCGCTCGCGCCGTACCCGGCCTACACGCTCTCCGGCGGCGAGCGGCGGCGCCTCGAGATCACCCGGGCGCTCGTCACGGCGCCGCAGTACCTGCTGCTCGACGAGCCCTTCACGGGCATCGACCCGATCGCGATCGGCGACATCCAGGAGATCGTCGGGCGGCTGCGCGCCAAGGGCATCGGCATCCTCATCACGGACCACAACGTGCGCGAGACGCTCGCCATCACCGACCGCGCCTACATCCTCTACGACGGCCGGATCCTCGTGTCCGGCACGGCCAGCGAGATCGCGAACAACCCGGTGGCCCGGGAGATCTACCTGGGCGACCGGTTCGCGCTCTAGCCGAGAGAGGCCCCGCCGTGGCGATGGAACCCCGTCTGGTGCCGAGGCTCTCCCAGCGCGTCGTGATGACGCCGCTGCTCCAGCAGGCGATCCAGCTCCTCCAGCTCTCCACGCTCGAGCTGCAGGAGGTCGTCCAGAAGGAGCTGCTCGAGAACCCGCTGCTCGAGGAGGTCACCCCGGAGACCGCGGACGCCCCGGAGAGCGCCGACGGCACGGCCGCGCCCGTCGCAGAGGCGCCCCCGCCCGAGCCGCCGCCGGCCGCGGAGCGGCAGACCGACGAGCTGCCCTTCGACGTGAACGCGGTGATGTTCGACGACCACGAGGAGCGCTCGCTCGTGGCCCAGGAGGACCGCGAGGACCTGCCGTTCGAGAACCTCGTGCGCTCCACGAGCTCGCTCGCCGACCACCTGGACGAGCAGCTCCGGTTCGCGACCGAGGACCCGCTCGAGCGCCGGATCGGCGCGGAGATCATCGGCAACCTCGACGACGACGGCTACCTGCGCGCCGAGCTCGAGGAGGTCGCCCAGCGGTGCGGGACCACGGCCGCCGAGGTCGAGCGCGTCCTGACCGGGATCGTGCAGAAGCTCGACCCGACCGGCGTCGGGGCCCGCGGACTCCAGGAGTGCCTCCTGCTGCAGCTCCGCGCCGACCCGCCGGTGGACCCGGTCTCCGTCGAGCTCGTCGAGCAGCACTTCGAGGAGCTGAGCCGACGGCGCTACCAGGAGATCGCCCGCGCGCTCCGGCTCTCGGTCGACCGGATCATGGAGTCGGTCGAGGAGATCATGGGGCTCGAGCCCAAGCCGGGGCGGCGGTTCGGCGCGAACGACTCGCGCTACATCGTGCCGGACGTCTTCGTGCACAAGCTCGGCAGCGAGTACACCGTGGTCCTCAACGAGGACGGCATCCCACGGCTCCGCGTGAACTCGCTCTACCGCTCGCTGCTGCGCTCCTCCGGCGGCGAGGCGCGCCAGTACGTCGAGCAGAAGCTGCGCTCGGCGCTCTGGCTGATCAAGTCGGTCGACCAGCGCCAGCGCACGCTGCGCAAGGTCACCCAGTCGATCGTGAAGTTCCAGCGCGAGTTCCTCGACCGCGGACTGCCCTTCCTGCGCCCGCTCTCGCTGCGCGACGTCGGCGAGGACATCAGCATGCACGAGTCGACGATCAGCCGCGTGACGACGAACAAGTACGTGGAGACACCGCAGGGCCTGTTCGAGCTGAAGTTCTTCTTCCACAGCGGCATCGCCTCCGGGGACGGCGAGATGGTGTCGTCGGTGTCCGTGAAGAAGATGATCCGGGACCTCCTCGCGGGCGAGGACCAGGCCAAGCCGCTCTCGGACCAGGAGGTCGCGCAGATCCTCAAGGACAAGAGCCTCACGATCGCGCGACGGACGGTCGCGAAGTACCGCGAGGAGCTCGGCATCGCCCCCTCGCACCAGCGACGCCTGAACCCGCGCAAGCGCTGATGGGCGAGCGCGTCGCCTTCGTCGTCATCACCGGCCTGAGCGGCGCCGGCAAGAGCTACGCGATCAAGTCCTTCGAGGACATGGGCTACTTCTGCGTGGACAACCTGCCGACGACGCTGATCCCGACGTTCGCGGATCTCACGGCGCGGTCCACGCAGGCGGTCCGGCGGGTGGCCCTCGGCGTCGACGTGCGCGAGGGCGAGTACCTCTCGCACCTGCTCGACGCGCTCGGCGAGCTCCGCGCGCGGGGCCACCGGGTCGAGGTCCTCTTCCTCGAGGCGACCGACGAGGCGCTGGTGCGACGCTACAGCGAGACGCGGCGGCGTCACCCGCTCGCCCACGACGGCAGCGTGCTCGACGCGATCCGCGCGGAGCGCAAGGCGCTGTCGCACATGCGCGAGGTGGCCGACCGCGTCCTGGACACCTCGGCGCTCACCGTGCACCGGCTCAAGGACCGCCTGGTCGAGCTGTACGGCGCCCCGACCGCCCGCCCCGGGCTCGCGACCGCGCTCGTGTCGTTCGGCTTCAAGCACGGCACGCCCTACGACGCGGACCTGGTCTTCGACGTCCGCTTCCTGCCCAACCCCCACTTCGTCGAGGCGCTGCGCCCGCTCGACGGCCGGGACGCGCGGGTGAGCGGTTTCGTGCTGGAGCCCGCGGAGGCGCAGGAGCTCCTGCGCCACCTCGCCAACTTCCTGAAGTTCCTCCTGCCCCTCTACGAGCGGGAGGGCAAGGCGTACCTGACGATCGCGGTCGGCTGCACGGGCGGCCGGCACCGGTCCGTCGTGCTCGTCGAGGAGCTCAAGCGGGTCCTCGAGGGCCTCGGGTACGTCCCGACCGTCGTCCACCGCGACCTGGACCGCGAGTAAGGGACGTGAGCGGTGAGCGTCTCGCCTTCTGCTTCGGCGTCCACAACCACCAGCCGGTCGGCAACTTCGACCACGTCGTGGCGGACGCCACGGCGCGCGCCTACCACCCCTTCCTCGAGCGCCTCGCCGCGCGGTCCGAGGTCCGCCTGAGCGTCCACTGCTCGGGGAGCCTGCTCGAGTGGCTGCGCGAGCGCGCCCCCCGCACCTTCGACCTCCTCGGGAGCGTCGTCGCGCGCGGGCAGGTGGAGCTGCTGACGGGCGGCTTCTACGAGCCGATCCTCGCGGTCCTGCCGGACCACGACAAGGCCGGGCAGATCGAGCGGCTGACCGACTTCCTCAAGACCCACTTCGGCGTCCGGCCCCGCGGCATGTGGCTGGCCGAGCGGGTCTGGGAGCCGCACCTGCCGCGCGCGCTCGTCGCCGCGGGCGTCGAGTACGTGCTGGTCGACGACCGCCACTTCGCCCTCGCGGGGCTCGAGCCCGAGACGCTCGGCGGCTACTACCTCACCGACGAGCAGGGGGCGCTGCTCGCCGTCTTCCCGATCAGCCAGCGGCTGCGCTACCTGATCCCGTTCGCCGACGTCGAGGCGAGCCTGGAGTACCTCGCCGCCCGGCGCGGGCGCGTCGCGACGCTCACGCTCGTGGACGACGGCGAGAAGTTCGGCGTCTGGCCGGGGACCCACGCGCGGGTCTACGGGGAGGGCTGGCTCGATCGCTTCTTCGACCGGCTGCTCGCGGCCGACTGGCTCGAGCTCACGACGTTCGCCGACGTGCGGGACCGGCTGCCCGCGACGGGGCGCGTCTACCTGCCGACCGCGTCGTACCGCGAGATGGGCGAGTGGGCGCTGCCCGCGCCGGCGGCGCGGTTCCTCGAGGCGGCCCGGGCGCGGCTCGAGCGGCTGCCGCGGGGTGACGAGCTGGCGGCGCTCCTCCGCGGCGGCTTCTGGCGCCACTTCCTCGCGAAGTACCCCGAGGTCGCCGACGTCTACTGGAAGATGCTCCGCCTCTCCCACGCGATCCACCGGGCGCGCGAGACGCGCCCCGAGGACCCGGCGCTGGCCGCGGCGCAGCTCGCGCTCTGGCGCGGCCAGGCGAACGACGCCTATTGGCACGGCATCTTCGGGGGCTGCTACCTGCCGCACCTCAGGCGCGCGGTGCGGGCCGCGCTCCTCGACGCCGAGCGGCGCCTGGCCGACGCCACGGGAGCGCCCGCGCCCGCCTGGACGCGCGAGGACGGCAACGGCGACGGGCGCGAGGAGGTGTACGTGCGGACCCGCGCGCTCGCCGTGACGCTCAACCCCGAGGCCGGCGGCACGCTGACCGAGCTCGGCTTCTACGCGCGCGGCCTCGACGTGGCCGACGTCCTCGCGCGCCGGCCCGAGGCGTATCACGACCGCGTGCGCGCGCGCGTCCCGTCGGGCGTTGCCGCGGGCGCGCGCACCATCCACGA
The DNA here is from genome assembly GCA_001790205.1 of Candidatus Rokubacteria bacterium GWA2_73_35. Lineage (GTDB taxonomy): Bacteria > Methylomirabilota > Methylomirabilia > Rokubacteriales > CSP1-6 > GWA2-73-35. The sequence continues at coordinate 7,786 of MGBU01000123.1, forward strand.
GGCCGCCGCGCCGAAGGAGGCGGGGCTCGACGCGCTCCTCGACTACGACGACCTCCGCCGCGCCTCGCTGCTCGACGGGCTCTTCGCCCCCGCCGCGGCCGGCGAGCCCCCGCTCGACCCGGTGGCCCCCTGGGCGGGCGCGCGCCTGGCGCTCGGCGCCGAGCGCTTCGCGTGCGCGGTGCGCGCGGTGGGCGAGGGCGTCGAGGTCACGCTGACGCGCGCCGCGGGCCGGCCGCTCGACGTCGAGAAGCGGGTCACCGTCCGGGACGCGACCGTGGAGGCGCGCTACCGGCTCCGCCCCGCCGCGGCGCTGGCCGGCCGCTTCGCGGTGCAGTGGAACCTCGCCCTGACGGCGGGCGACGCGCCGGGACGCTACCTCACCGCGCCGGAGCGCCCGTCGCTCGGGAGCGCGGGCCGGCTCACGGGCGCCCAGGAGGTCTCGCTCGTGGACGAGTGGGCCGGGGTCGAGGCCCGGCTCGAGTGGGCGCCGGGCGCCGAGCTCGCCTGGGGGCCCGTGCAGACCGTGTCGCTCTCCGAGGACGGCTTCGAACGCATCTACCAGGGCACCGCGCTGCTCCTCGTCTGGCCGGTCGACCTCGGACCGGCGGAGGAGGGCGCGCTCGGCATGCGCCTGACGCTCGCCGCGGCATGACGCTCGACGACCCGGCCCTCTACGAGCGGGGCGACCCGCACCGCGCCCGTGACGTGCTCGCCGCGTTCCCCGAGCACTGCCGCGTGGGCGCCGCGCTCCGCGCCGAGCCGCCGCTCGCGGCGCGCCGTCCCGCCCTGGTCGTCCTCGCGGGGATGGGCGGCTCGGCGGCCGGCGGCGACCTGCTCGCGGCGTGCGCCGCCGGGCACCTCGAGGTCCCGGTTCTCGTCCACCGCGGCTACGGCCTGCCGGCCGCCGCGGGCGAGCGCGCGCTGGTTCTCGCCTCGTCCTACTCGGGCGAGACCGCCGAGGTGCTGTCGGCGGCGGAGGCCGCCCTCGGGCGCGGGGCGGCGCTCGTGGCGCTCAGCTCGGGGGGCGCGCTCGACGCCCTCGCCCGGGCGCGCGGCGTGCCGCGCGTGGCGCTCCCCGCGGGCCTCATGCCGCGGATGGCGCTCGGCTATCTCTTCTTCGCCGCGGCGCGCGTGCTCGAGGCCGCGGGGCTCGCCGTCGCCACCGACGCCGAGCTCGGGGAGGCGCTCGCGGTGGTCGAGGCGCTGACCGCCGAGCTCGTCCCCGGGCAGCCGGCCGAGGCGAACGAGGCCAAGCGCCTCGCCTGGGCGCTCGGCGACCGGCTTGCCGCCGTCTACGGCGGCCCCCTGACCGGGCCGGTCGCGTACCGGTGGAAGACCGACCTCGAGGAGAACGCCAAGCGCTTCGCCCTGGCCGGCGCGCTGCCGGAGATGAACCACAACGAGGTCGAGGCGTGGCG
>MGBU01000124.1 GCA_001790205.1 Candidatus Rokubacteria bacterium GWA2_73_35
CGGCCGTCGTCGATCAGGTAGAAGTCGTCGGCCAGCGCCTGCGCCATCGCGAAGTTCTGCTCGACCAGCAGCACGGTCGCGTGCGCCTTCATCGCGCGGAGGGCCTCGACGAGGTGCTCGATCACGATCGGCGCCAGTCCCTTCGAGGGCTCGTCCACCAGCAGGAGCCGGTTGGGGTTCACGAGCGCGCGCGCGATCGAGAGCATCTGCTTCTGCCCGCCCGACAGCGTGCCCGCGCGGGCGGCGCGGAAGCGCTCGAGGTCGGGAAACAGCTCGAGCACCCGCGCGAGGCGCGCGTGCGCCTCCGCGTCGTCGCCGAGGCGCGCGAGCCGGAGGTTCTCGTCCACCGTGAGCGTCGCGAAGATCCCCTGCCCCTCCGGCACGAAGCCGATGCCGCGGCGGGCGATCTCGTAGGGTTTGAGGCCGTGGATCGGGCGCCCCTCGAGCCGGATGCTCCCGCGCGCCGGCTGGAGCAGGCCCACGATCGTCCGCATCGTCGTGGTCTTGCCCGCGCCGTTGCGGCCGAGCAGCACCGTCACCGCGTCGCGGCGGGCGGCCAGCGTGACGCCCTGCAGGATGTGGTGCTGGCCGATGTACGTGTGGACGTCGTCGAGCTCGAGGAGCGTCTCAGCCACGGCCGGCCCCGCCGCCGAAGTACGCGGCCTGCACGGCGGGGTCGCGCCCGATCGCGTCCGGGGGCCCGTCGGCGAGCAGCCGCCCGTCCTTGAGGACCGCGATCGAGTCCGAGAGCGCCAGGACCAGATCGATCTTGTGCTCGACGAGCAGGATCGTGCGTTCGCGCGCCGCCTTGATCCGCTCGATCAGGCCGATGATCGCCGGCACCTCCTCGAGCGACATGCCGGCCGTCGGCTCGTCGAGCAGCAGCACCTCCGGCTCGAGCGCCAGGAGGATGCCGACCTCGAGCTTGCGCTTCTCGCCGTGCGCCAAGGCACTCGCGGGCGCGGCCCACTTCGTGTCGAGCAGCACCGACTCGAGGATCGCGTAGGCGCGGTCCTCGAGCTCGGGGAACCGCCGCGCGTCGCGCCAGGCGCGGAGGCCGGGCAGGCGCCGCGCCTGGACGGCGATGCGCACGTTCTCGAGCACCGTGAGCGTGGGGAAGATGTTCGTGAGCTGGAACGAGCGGCCGATGCCGCGGCGCGCCCGCGCGGCGGCGCCGAGGCGCGTGACGTCCTCGCCCTTGAACCAGACGCGGCCCGCCGTGGGCCGGTACTGGCCCGAGAGCAGGTTGAAGAGCGTCGTCTTGCCCGCGCCGTTCGGCCCGATGATCGACTTGAGCGTGCAGGGCGCGATGTCGAGGGACACGCGGTCCACCGCCGCATGCCCCCCGAACCGGATCGTCAGGTCGCGGGTCGAGACGATCGGGACGGTCATCGCGGGCCCGCCCGGCCGCGGGCCACCCGGCTAACGCTTGTTCTGGACGGGCGGCGCCGTGTCCGCCGGCGAGAGCTCGCGCGTGAGCGCCGGCACGAGCCACGGCACGTCGGGCTTCACCGTCATCTTGAAGGCGTACATCGTCTGGAGCGCCTGGTGGTCTTCCTTGCGGAAGGTCATCGGCCCCTTGGGCGTCGGGAACTCCATGCCCTCCATCGCCGCGATGAGCTTCTCGGTGTCGGTGGACCCGGCCTTCCGGACGCCCGTGACGACGGCCATCGCCGCGGCGAACCCGCCCGCCGTGAAGAAGTCGGGCGGCGAGCCGAAGCGCTTCTGGTGCTCGCGGACGAGCCAGTCGTTCACCGGGTTCTTCGGGATCTCGTAGTAATAGTAGAGGCCGCCCACCATGCCGGCGAGCCCCATCGCCTTCATCGCCTTGAGGACGTCGAGCACGTTGCCGCCGCTGGTCAGCGTGATGCCGTGCTTGTCCAGGCGGCTCGCCAGGAGCTGCGGGAACGGCCCGCCCTTGCCGGCCCAGATCACGAACACGTACTTCTCACCGGGCTTGTCCTTGAGGGCCCCGAGGATCCGCTGGACCGGCGCCGTGAAGTCCGTCGCCTGCACGGGCGCGTACTCCTCGTGGACCACCCTGGCACCCGCCTTCTCGACGGCGGCCTTGTAGGCGGCCACGCCGTCCCGCCCGAAGGCGTAGTCCTGCGCGATCGTCGCGATCAGGGCGCCCGGCCGGGCGACCGCGAGCGCGTTGGCGATCGCGTCCTGGCCCGAGTTGCGCCCGGTGCGGAAGACGTAGCGGTTCCAGTTGGCGCCGGTGATCGAGTCGGCGACCGCGGGCTCGACGATCAGGAGCTTCTTGAACTCCTGCGCCACGGGCAGGATCGCGAGCGCGGCGGCGCTCGACGTCGTGCCGACGACGAGGTCGACCTTGTCGTCGGCGTAGAGCTTGGTGATCAGGCGCTTGGAGACGTCGGGCTTGAGCTGGTCGTCCTCGACGAGGACCTCGAGCTTGCGGCCGAGCAGCTCGTGCTTGCCGCCCGTGCCGTACTCGAGCCCGAGCTTGAAGCCCGTGATCATCTGCTTGGCGTAGACCTCGAAGGGGCCCGTGACCCCCTGGAGCACGCCGATCTTGATGGGCCCCTGCGCCTGGGCCCCGCCGGGCCCGAGAAGCGTGGCGCCGAGGAGTACCACGACGGAGAACAGCGCCGAGTGCGTCTTCATGGGCTTCCCCCTTGGCCCCGGGCCCGAGCCCCCCGGGTCCGCGGGCACGCTATCAGGGCTAGCGCACCGCGTCAAGGCCCTTGGGGCGCCATCCCCTTGACACGGGAGTCGCCCGGCGCTAGGGCAATCCCATCCAGCACCGGGAGGTGCCCAATGCTCATCGGAATCCTCGTCGCGGCCCTGTCCCTGCTCGGCCTCGGGGCCGCCCAGGCCCAGGACACGCCACGCTACGGCGGCGAGCTGATCTTCCTGGTTCCCTCCGGGCCGCCGTCCTACGACGGGCACCAGGAGGGGACCTTCGGGGTCGTGCACCCGCTGGCGCCCCACTACAACACCCTGCTGCGCATGGACCCCAAGGACCGGACGGGGACGCGACCGGTCCCGGACCTGGCCGAGTCCTGGACGATCAGCCCCGACGGGCTGACCTACACCCTCACGCTGCGGCAGGGCGTCAGGTTCCACGACGGCAGCGTGCTGACCTCGCGCGACGTCAAGGCGAGCTACGACAAGATCGTCTTCCCGCCGCAGGGCATGCGCTCGTATCGCAAGGGCAGCTACCAGGCGGTCGAGGCCATCGAGGCCCCGGACCCGCGCACCGTCCGCTTCAGGCTCAAGTACCCGCAGGCCTCGTTCCTGACCGTGCTGGCGTCGCCCTTCAGCTGGATCTACAAGGCGGACATCCTGGCCCGGGACCTGCGCTGGTACGAGAAGAACGTGATGGGGACCGGTCCGTTCAAGTTCGTCGAGCACGTGAAGGGCTCGCACTGGGTCGGCCGGAAGAACCCCGACTACTGGGACCGCGGCAAGCCCTATCTCGATGGCTACCGGGCGGTCTTCATCTCGGCGTCCTCGGCCCAGGTGGCGGCCATCCGCGGGGAGCGCGCCCACATCCAGTTCCGGGGCTTCACGCCGGGGGACCGCGACACCCTCCTCCAGGCCCTCGGGCCCAGGATCACCGTCCAGGAGAGCCCGTGGGACTGCGTGCTGCTGGTGGCGATGAACCACGAGCGCAAGCCCTGGGACGACCGGCGCGTCCGCCGCGCGCTCACGCTCGCGCTCGACCGGTACGAGGCCTCGCGCAACCTCTCGCGCATCGCCATCGTGAAGGAGGTGGCGGGCATCCAGGTGCCGGGCACGCCGTGGGCCACGCCGCCGGCGGAGCTGGAGAAGCTGGCGGGCTACGGGCGCGACATCGCCACGAGCCGCGCCGAGGCGAAGCGGCTCCTGCGCGAGGCCGGCATTCCCGAGGGCTTCGCGTTCACCTTCAAGAACCGCGGCATCCCCCAGCCCTACGAGCCGATCGGGATCTGGCTCGTGGACCAGTGGCGCCAGGTCGGGCTCAGCGTCAAGCAGGAGATCGTCGAGGCCTCCGCGTACCACCCCATGCTCGCGCGCGGCGACTTCGACGTGGCCATGGACTTCCAGTGCAGCTTCGTCGTCGAGCCCGACATCGACATCGAGAAGTTCCAGTCCTCCGGGGCCGCGGGCCGCAACTGGGGACGGTACAAGGATCCGGTGCTCGACGAGCTGTACGCCAAGCAGGCGCGCGCGGTGGACCCGGAGGAGCGCCGGCGTCTCCTGCGCGTCTTCGAGAAGCGGCTGCTCGACGAGGAGGTCCACTACCTCTATACGCTCCAGTGGCACCGCATCATCCCGCACAGCGCCAGGGTGCGGGGCTGGACGATCACGCCGGCCCACTTCCTGAACCAGCAGCTCGACGCGGTGTGGCTGGCGGAGTGAGCCGCCGTCAGCGGAGCCCCTGCTCGACGAGCGGCAGGGCGAAGTAGACGACGAACGCGCCGGACGCGACCCAGACCATCCAGTGGACGCGGCCGGCGCCGCCGCCGAGGACCTTGATCGCCGTCCAGGTCACGAACCCGGCGCCGATCCCGTTGGTGATGGACCAGGTGAAGGGCATCACGAGCATCGTCGTGAACGCGGGGATCGCCTCCTCGTAGTCGTCCCAGGCGATGTCGCGCGCGATCGTCATCATGTAGAAGCCGACGATGATCAGCGCGGGCGCCGTCGCCTGCGCCGGGATCACGGCGGCGAGCGGCGAGAACCACATCGCCACGAGGAAGAGGACGCCGACCACGACCGCGACGAGGCCCGTGCGGCCGCCCTCGGCGACGCCGGCGGCGGACTCGATGTAGGTGGTGTTGCTCGACGCGTTCGCGACGCCGCCGAAGAGCGCGCCGAGCGAGTCCACGAGGAGCACGCGGTTCGCGCCCGGCAGCCGCCCGCGGCGGTCCAGGAAGCCCGCCTTGCCGCCGACGCCGATGATCGTGCCCATCGTGTCGAAGAAGTCGCTCAGCATGATCGAGAACGTGGCGAGCACGGCGGTGAGGACGCCGAGCTTCGCGACCAGGCCGAAGTCCAGGCGGCCGAAGGTCGAGAAGTCCGGCCACTGCACCACCGCCGCGGGGATCCGCGCCGCGCCGGGCGTCGGAAAGCCCCGCCAGCCGGCGACGGCGCCGTTCAGGACGATCGCGAGCAGCGTGGTCGCCACGATGCCGAGGAGGAGGGCGCCGCGCACCCGGCGGGCCATGAGCCAGGCGGTCAGCAGGAAGCCCAGCAGGAACACCACGCTCGGCAGGCCGCCGAACGAGCCCAGCGCGACGGGCAGCGGGCCCGACGCGGGCTTGACGACGAAGCCGGCGCTGAAGAAGCCGATGAAGGCGATGAAGAGGCCGATCCCGACGCTGATCGCCTGCTTGAGCCCGACCGGCACCGCATCCATCACCGCCTCGCGGAAGCGCGTGAGCACGAGCAGCGTGATGACGAGCCCCTCGAGGAACACGACCGTCATCGCCTGCGGCCACGTGAGCCCGCGCCCCGCGACCAGCTCGAAGGCGACGACGGCGTTGAGCCCCATGCCGGGCGCCAGCGCCAGCGGGTAGTTCGAGGCGAGCCCCATGGCGATCGAGAGAACACCGGCGGTCAGACACGTGACGGTCAGCGTTGCGGCGAATGGCAATCCTTTACCTTCGAGCCCGGGCACGCCGACGTAACCAAGGACGATCGGGTTCACGAAGACGATGTAGGCCATGACCATGAAGGTCGTCAGGCCCGCGCGGACCTCGGTCCCGAGGTCCGTGGACCGCTCGCCCAGGCGGAAGTAGCGCTCGACCGCGCCGCGCATGCGCCGGGCTACGCTTTCGGCCGCGGGAACACGAACCGCTGCTGCGCGGCCGCCTTCGGCCAGACCGCCCGCGGCTTCTGCCCGAGGATCTGGAGCACGACCGTGCTCGCGTTCGGGTTGTCGCCGACCTCGTTGAACGTGATCGGGCCGGTCGCGACCGTGAGCCCGCCCGTGAACCTCGTCCGCTTGATGGCCGCCGCGAGCGCGTCGGGATCGACCGACGCGGCGCGCTCGAGCACGTCGGCGATCACCAGCACCGCCTCGTAGGTGTAGGCGGCGCTCGCGTCGAAGTTCCGGCCTCCGGACCGCTTCACGTACTCGGCGGCGACCCGCTGCGTCAGCGGGAGGCGGTAGTTCGGCCACACCGTGATGTCCATCACGTACTCGATGCGGTCCTTGAGCTGCCGGATCTGCTTCGTCTCGTAGAGGCCGGGCGCGCCGGGGCTGATGACGCCCATCAGCTCGACGCGCTGCCGGGCCAGCTCCTCGAGCAGCAGGATCGCGGTGACCGGGCGCGTCACCGGCGCGAGCACGTCCGGCCGGGCGGCCTTGGCCCGGGAGACCTCCGTCGAGAGGTCGACCGCATTCTCGGGATAGGGAATGACGTCGACGATCTCGAACCCCGGGTTCGCGGCCCGGTGCGCGGCCAGGAAGCTGTCCGTCTGCGTCTTGCCGAAGAGGTCGTTCGTGTACATCGCGACGACCCGCTTGGGGCTCACGCCGGCCTCGCGGAAGATCTCGGTCATGTACCGGACCGCGTTGCGCCCGAAGATCGCGCTGCCGGGGAAGGTCCGGTAGACGTACTGGGTCTTCTGCTGCCCTTCGCGCACCGACTTCGCCACGTTGGCGGTGGGGGCATCGGCCGCAGAGATGTCGATGATGTAGGGCACGCGGCGCTGCTGCGCCAGCGAGGCGATCGAGGCGACGTGCGCCGAGTGGAACGCCCCGGTCAGGAGCCGCGCCCCGGCGCTCACGAGCCGGTCCGCCTCCGCCCGGGCCACCTCGGCCTTCGTCTGGCTGTCCGCGAGCAGCAGCTCGAGGGGGGCGCCGCCCATCGACGTGATGCCGCCCGCGGCGTTGACGGCCTCCGCGGCCATCTGCGCCCCCAGGCGCGAGTCCTGGCCGACCTCGGCCAGGGGGCCCGTCACCGGGCTGATCACGCCGATCTTGATCGTCCTCGGCTGCGCCCCGAGCCCGCGCGGGAGCGCGAGGAGGCCCGCCGCGGCGGCGCCCGCCCCCAGAAACCTCCGACGACTCAGTGCCTTCATGGCTCGGCCCCTCAGTACGGCAGGCTCTCGCGGCCCATCAGCTCGCGCGCCACGATGATCTTCATGACCTCGGCGGTGCCGTCGCCGATCTCGAGCCCGATCACGTCGCGCAGCCGCTGCTCGAACGGCAGCTCGTCCGTGTAGCCGTAGTGGCCGTGCAGCAGCAGGCACTGGTGGATCGTCTCCACCGCGAGCTTCGGCGCCCACCACTTCGCCATGGCCGACTCCTTCGTGTACGGCCGGTCGTGGTCGGCGAGCCAGAGCCCCCGGTAGCAGAGCCAGCGCGCGGCGTCGAGGTGCGTCGCCGCCTCCGCGAGCGGGAACGACACGCCCTCGTATCGCGCCAGCGCGCGGCCGAAGGCCTGCCGCTCCTTCACGTAGGCCATCGTCTCCTCGAGCGAGACCTGCGCCGCGCCCAGGCACGCGAGCGCGATGATGATCCGGTTGTAGTCGAAGCCCTGCATGACCTGGTAGAAGCCGGTCCCCTCCTCCCCCAGGCGGTGGGAGGCCGGGATCCGCACGTGGTCGAACGAGAGCACCGCGCGGACGCCCGCGTGCGAGCCGAGGTCGCGCAGCGCGCTGCGCGCGACGCCGGGGAGGTCGAGCGGCACCAGGAAGGCGGTGACGCCGCGCGCCTTCTTGCGCGGCGCCGTCGCGGCGAAGAGGATCGTGGCCTGGGCGGCCATCGCGAGCGTGATCCCCGACTTCTCGCCCGTGATCACGTACGCGTCGCCGTCGCGCTCGGCGCGGCAGACGAGGTTCGCCGCGTCGGAGCCGACGCCGGGCTCGGTGAGGGCGAGCGCGACGATCGCCTCGCCCGCGCACGTCGGCGGGAGCCAGCGGCGCTTGACCTCCTCCGTGGCGTTCTTGCCGAGGATCTCGCCGGCCAGGCCGGCGAGCTGGATGCCGTAGGTGCAACTGAAGTCGCCGCGCGCGATCTCCTCGGTCGCGATGCCCATCGTGACGAGGTCCGCCTCCTGCCCGCCGTACGCGGCGGGGGCGCGGAGCCCGAGCAGCCCGAGCTCGCCCATCTGCCGCCAGGCGCTCCACGGCAGCTCGCCGCTCCGGTCCCACTGCCGCGAGCGCGGCGCCAGCTCCTTCCTCGCGAAGGCGCGCAGCGTCCGGATCAGCTCCTCCTGCTCGGGCGTGTACGCGAAGTCCATCGGCGCCTCGCTCGCTACGCTGGGGTGAACACGGGCGCGCGCCGCTCGGCGAACGCGCGGAGCCCCTCGGCGGCGTCGGGGGAGCGCATGTGCTCCCCCGCCAGCCGAAGCTCCAGCTCGAGCCCGTCCGCGAGCGCGAGCCCGAGGCCGCGGGCGACGAGCGTCTTGACGGTGCGGCTCGCCGCCGCGCTCTTCTGCGCGAGCGCGCGGGCGAGCTCCTCGACGGCCGCGGCGACGCCGCCCGCGGGCGCGACCCGGTTCACCAGGCCCCACGCGAGAGCCTGCTCGGCGTCGAGCCAGCCGCCGAGCAGCATGAGCTCCTTGGCCCGCCGCGCGCCGACCAGCCGCGGCAGCCGCTGGCTGCCGCCGCCGCCGGCGACGAGGCCGAAGTTGGCGTGCTGGTCGCCGAGGCGCGCGGCCGCGTCCAGGACGACGAGGTCGGCCACGAGCGTGAGCTCGAGCCCGCCGGCGAGCGCCAGGCCGTGGACGCCGGCCACGACCGGCACCGGCAGCGCCTCGATCCGGTTGAAGACGCGGTGCCAGAGGCGGAGGAAGCCGTTCCAGCGCTCGGGGTCGCCGACGAGCGCCCGCACCGCCTTGAGGTCGGCGCCGGCGCAGAAGACGCGCCCGGCGCCCGTCAGCGTGACGACGCGCACGCCCGGGTCGCGCTCGACGACCGCGCACGCCCGGTCGAGGTCCTCGAGCAGCTCGGGCGAGATCGCGTTGAGCTGCGCGGGGCGGTTCAGGACGACGCGCGCGATGCCGCCGTCCACGGCGCAGGTCACGGTGTCGAAGGCCATGCTCGTCCCCCTCCCGCGCTCACATCATCGTGTAGCCGCCGCTCACCGAGAGCGTCTGGCCCGTGACGAAGCCCGCCCGGTCGGAGGCCAGGAACAGGACCGCGCCCGTCACGTCCTCGGGCGTGCCGACCCGGCGCAGCGGGTACACCTTGGCGATCCGCGCCTTCATCTCGTCCGTGCGCCACTGGCGGTTCACGTCGGCGGCCCACATGCTGAGCGGGCCGATCTCCTCGTCGGAGGCCGGCATCGTCATCCCCGGGCAGACGACGTTCAGGCGGATCCCGTGGCGGCCGACCTCGCGCGCGAGGCTCTTGCTGAGCGCGATGACGCCCGCCTTGCACGCCCCGTACACGGCCTCGCGGAACTCGCCCATGCGCCCGGCGTCCGAGCCCATGCTGACGATCGCGCCGGCCTTCCGCGCGATCATCCCGTCGAGGACGGCGCGGGTGCAGTTGATCATGCCCCAGAGGTTCAGCTGGATCTCGCGCTCCCACTCCTCGCGGGTCTTCTCGACGAAGAGCCGGTCCATCGTCCAGCCGACGTTGTTCACGAGCACGTCCACGCGCCCGCAGCGGGCCTCCACGTCCTTCACCAGCGCCTGGACGGAGTCCCACTGCGTGACGTCGGTGCGCACCGCGGCGGCCGACGCGGCGCCGCGCGCCTGCGCCTCCCCCGCCACCTTCTTCGCCTGCGCCTCGTCGATGTCGGCGATCGTCACGTGCGCCCGCTCGCCCGCGAACGCCAGGCTGAGGGCGCGGCCGATGTTGGACGCGCCGCCGGTGACGATCACGCTCTTGCCCGCCAGGTTCAGCTCCATCGTCGGTCTCCTCTCGTCGCCGGCGCCGGTGGGGGCATTGTACTGCCTCGGCCGGTCGCCGGTCAGGCCTGCATGAGGTTGAGCGGCGACACGACGGTGAGGCCGCCGTCGATGACGATCGTCTGGCCGGTGAGGAAGGCGGCCGCGTCCGAGGCGAGGTACGCGACGAGGGCGGCCACGTCCTCGCCGGTGCCCGCCCGGCGGACCGGCGTGAGGGCGACGATCCGCTTCACCGCGTCCGTGTACTCCCGGCTGATGCCGCGCTCCACGTAGAACTGCGCCGAGTCGGTCTCGACCAGGCCGGGGCTCACGCCGTTCACGGTGATGCCGAGCGGCCCCAGCTCCATCGCGAGCGAGCGCACGAGGCTCTCGAGCGCGGCCTTCGCCGCGCCCAGCACGCCGTGGGCGGTCATCGCCTGGTGGCTGTCGATGCCGGAGACGGCGACGACGCGGCCGGGGCGGTCGCGCATGAGCGGCACCGCGGCCTGGACCGCGGCCACGAACGAGTCCACCGAGATCGCGAAGGTGCGGTCGACGTTGTGGGACTTCTGCTCGAGCGTCGGCCGGAAGGCCGTCGCGGCGGCGTTCCAGACGAGGATGTCCACGCGCCCGAACGCCTCGCCGATCCGCGCGAAGGCGGGCGCGACCTCCGCGGGCTCGGCCAGCTCGAGCCTGAGCGCGAGTCCTCGCCGCCCCAGCCGCTCGATCTCGGCGACCGCCTCGCCCGCGCGCGCGGCGTCGCGGCGGTACATGACCACGCAGTCGGCGCCGTCCCGCGCCAGGCGCAGCGCGATCGCGCGCCCCATGCCCCGCGAGGCGCCGGTGACGACGGCGACCCGCCCGGCGAGCCTGCCTCCGTCCGTCACCACGAGGCGGTCTGCCCCCCGTCCAGGTAGATGGTCTGCCCGGTCAGGAAGTCGGACGCGGGCGAGGCGAGGTACACGGCCAGCGGCCCCGCCTCCTCCGGCTCGCCGATGCGGCGCAGCGGCACCTTGGAGAGGATGAGGGCGCGCGTCCGCTCGTCGGCCATCGCCTCCCGCGGGAAGTCCGTGTTCATGTAGCCCGGCGCCAGGCAGTTGACCCGGATCCCGTGGCGCGCCCACTCGACGGCGAGGCAGCGCGTGAGCGCGTCCACGCCCGCCTTGCTGACGCAGTAGGCGGTGTAGCGCGGCACGCCGCTCTTGCCCCACATCGAGCCGACGTTGATGATCCGGCCCCAGCCGCGGGCGATCATCGCGGGGGCGACCGCCCGCGCGCAGAGGAACATCGCCGTCAGGTTGGTCGCGAGGATCGTGTCCCACTCCGCGTCGCTCACCTCGAGCGTCTTGCGCTGGATGGTGATCCCGGCGTTGTTCACGAGGACGTCCACCGCGCCGAGGGCGCCCGCGACAGCCGCGGTCTGCGCGCGAACGTCGTCGGCGCGGGTGACGTCCAGCCGGAACGCCCGCGCCCGGCCGCCGCGCGCACGGATCTCCGCGGTGACGGCCTCCACCTGGTCGCCCGAGCGCGCGGCGCACGCGACCGTCGCGCCGGCCTCGCCGAGCGCCAGCGCGATCGCGCGGCCGAGGCCGCGGCTCGCGCCGGTCACCAGCGCGACGCGTCCGGCCAGCGGGCCGCCGGCCGCCTCAGCCACGGCGCGCCGCCGCCTCCCGCTCGAGCTGCTCGGTGACGAGCTGGCGGAGGCGGAACTTCTGGATCTTGCCGCTGGGGGTCATCGGGAACTCGGTGACGAGCTCCACCCGCTCGGGGAACTTCTGCCGCGCGAGCTGCTTCGCCTCGAGGTAGGCGACGACCTCGGCGAGCGTGACGGTCTCGCCCGCCTTGGGGATGATGAACGCGCACGCGCGCTCTTGCAGGCGCGGGTCCGGCATCCCGACGATCGCCACGCCGGCAACCTTCGGGTGCGCGAAGAGCAGGCTCTCCACCTCCGCCACCGGGATGTTCTCCCCGCCGCGGATGATGAGGTCCTTGGAGCGCCCGGTGATCGAGAGGAAGCCCTCGCGGTCGAGCATCGCGCGGTCGCCGGTCCTGAACCAGCCGTCGGCCGCGTAGGACTCCCGCGTGAAGTCGGGACGCTTGAAGTAGCCGACGAACTGGGAGGGGCCGCGCACGAGCAGGTCGCCCTCCGCCCGCGGCGGCAGGCTCCGCCCCGCCTCGTCGACCACGCGCAGCTCCATTCCCGCGAGCGGGTGGCCGTCGGTCGTGAAGACCTTCTCCTCGGCGTCGCGGAGCCCGTTGCACGTCACGAGGCCGTTCTCCGTCATGCCCCAGCCCGGCGAGATCGCGCAGCCGAGCCGCGCGCGCGCGTCGCGCACGAGCGGCCGCGGGATCGGCGCGCCGGCGGAGATGAAGACGCGCAGTGAGTCGAGGCGGGCCTTCGTCGTCACGTACGTCAAGTCTTGCAAGAACGGCGTGGCGCCCATCGTGAACGTGACGCCCTCCGCCTCGATGAGTCGCGCCGCCTCGGCCGCGTTCCAGACGTCGAGCCAGACGCCGGTGGCGCCGAGCATGAAGGTCATGCAGTAGCCGTAGAGGTAGCCCGTCTGGTGGGCGAACGTGGACGACATGAGCACGACGTCGCGCTCCGAGAGCGCCAGTCGCTCGATCACGGGGTAGATGATCGCGAGCACGGTGTTCGGCGTGTGCATCACGCCCTTCGGCTCGCCCGTCGTGCCGGAGGTGAAGATCACCTCGTGCACGCCGTTCGGGTCCGAGCCCGGGAGCCCGCCGCGGCCCTCGCGCGCCTCCCACGCCGTGTCCGTCAGCCGCGTGAGCGGCAGCATCCCGTCGCCGGGCGTCCCGCGGGCGACGAAGACGTGCTCGACGCGCGGCACCTCGGGCCGGAGCGCGGCGAGCATCGCGACGTGGTCGAATCCCCGGAACGTGCCCGGGATGACGACGATCGACGACTCGAGGCGGTTCAGCATGAAGCGCAGCTCGCTGGCGCGGTAGATCGGCGGGATCGGGTTCACGACCGCGCCCAGGCGGCCCGCGGCGATGAGCAGGACGATGAACTCGTTCCAGTTGGGGAGCTGGCACGAGATCACGCCCCCCGGCCCGAGGCCGTGGGCGGCGAGCCCGTGGGCGACGCGCTCGACGGCGCGGGCCAGCTCCGCGTACGTCAGCCGCGACACGCCGTCGACCATCGCGGTCTTCGTCGGCCGCTCGCGCGCCCAGCGGTCGAGGTACGCCTCGACGGTCTCGTTCCGCCAGAATCCGAGGCGCGTGCACTCGCGCACGCGCGCCTCGCCGAGGTCCGTCTCGAACGCCGCCACGGGCTACGTCCGGAACTTCGAGAAGTTGACGGGACGCTTCTCGACGAACGCGTTCCGCCCCTCCATCGCCTCCTCGGTCTGGTAGTACATGTGCAGCGCCGTCGCCGCGAACTCGGCGACGCCCGCCCGCGCCTCGGAGTCGATGTTGAACGACTGCTTGGCGAGCGTCAGCGCGGTCGGGCTCTTCTCCAGCAGCTCCTTGCACCAGCGCTCGACCTCGGCGCGCAGCTCCGCCGGCGGTACGACCTTGTTGACGAGCCCCATCGCGAGCGCCTCCTGCGCCGAGTACTGGCGGCACAGGTACCAGATCTCGCGCGCCCGCTTCTCGCCGACGACGCGCGCCAGGTAGCCGGTGCCGTGCCCGGCGTCGACGCTGCCCACGCGCGGTCCCGTCTGGCCGAAGACCGCGTTCTCCGAGGCGATCGAGAGGTCGCAGAGCACGTGCAGCACGTGACCGCCGCCGATCGCGAAGCCGTTGACCATCGCGATCACGGGCTTCGGGCAGTGGCGGATCGCGCTGTGCAGGCCGTCCACGTACATCGGCCGCTCGCCGTCCTTGGAATAGCCGCCGGTGCCGCGCTCCTTCTGGTCGCCGCCCGAGCAGAAGGCGCGGTCGCCCGCGCCCGTGAGGACGACGACGCCGACCAACGGGTCGAAGCGCGCGTCCATGAAGGCGTCGGTCAGCTCGTGCACGGTGCGCGTGCGGAACGCGTTGCGCACCTCCGGCCGGTTGATGGTGATCCAGGCCACGCCGTTCCGCTTCTCGTAGAGGATGTCCGTATAGCTCATGGCAGCTCCGTACCTCAGGGGTTCTTGTGTGGGCGACGCGGGTGGTAGACGGCCTCGCGACCTTCCACCCACGCCCGATTCGCCTCCGCGGCCTCCCACGAGGCCATGCAGGCGCGCTGCGCGCTCAGCACGTCCTCGAGCATCGCGCGTGGGTCCCGGTGGAACGACTCGTGGAGCAGCCGCTTGGCGTGCGCGTTGGCGGTGGGCGAGGCGCCGCGCACCTTCGCGATCAGGGTCTCGAGCGCGCGCGCCTGCTCGCCGGCGGGGCACACCCAGTTGACCAGCCCCATCGCGCGCGCGTCGGCGGCCGTCAGGTCGTCGTTCAGGAGCGTCAGCTCCTTGGCGCGGCCCAGGCCGACGACGCGGGCGAGCCGCAGCACCGAGCCGTCCGGGATGATCCCGTGCCGCGTCGCCCCGAGCCCCAGCACGGCGTCCTCGGTCGCGATCCGGAGATCGCACGCGAGCGCGAGCTGGAGCCCGCCGCCGATCGAGTAACCGTGGAGCACCGCGGCGGTGACCTTCGGCATGTCCTCGAGGTGGTTGAGCGCGCGGACCCAGTGGCGGTAGAACGCCTCGCCGATCGCGCCCGCGGCCAGGGCCGTGCGATCGATGCCGGAGCAGAACGCGCGCCCCTCGCCCCGGACCACGACGAGGATCACGTCCGGATCGGCCGCGGCCGCCTCCGCGCCGTCGGCCAGCGCGGCCACGAGCTCGGTGTCGAGCGCGTTGAGCACCTCGGGGCGCCGCAGGGTCAGCCAGGCGACCCCGTCGTTCGTCTCATAGCCGACGAGCGCCGCCGTCATGGGACTGTGAGAAGATTGCGGCGGGCCCGCAGAACGTCACCCATGGAAAGCGCGTCACACCGTATGCAAGATCGCCCGAAAAGTCAAGGAGGCCGGCGCCCGTCGGTCGCCCGGCGCGCCCCGGCCTGGGCGCTCGCCGGGCTCGTGCTGCTCGCGGCGCCGGGCGCCGCCCGGGCCCAGGTCTTCCTCGGCTCGCGACCGAGCCCCGACCTCACGATCGGGCCGCTGTTCGTCCGCGCGAGCGTGACGCCCGCGCTCGACGTGGTGACCGTCGACGTGCTGTGGAGCCTCGTGGTGCCGCCGACGGCGAGCGGCGCCGCGCTCGAGCAGGACCTCTACCTGCTGTGGCCCGGCGAGGTGAACGGCGACGCGGCCGCGGGCCCACCCGACCCCGCGCTCGCGCGCTACGTCCGGGAGCGGGGCCTCACGCCCGTGCGCGAGGGGCGGCTCCACCTCTACGCGCGCGGCCTCTACGGCACGGGCGGGACTCGGCCGACCGAGCCGATCGCCGGCGGCGCGCCGTTCGTCACCTTCGTGCAGGAAGGCGGGCCGCTCGGCGTCAACCCGCGGGTCACCTACGTCCGCATCCCGTGGCACCCGTGGATGATCAACCGCACGTGGCTCATGGGGCTCCGGATGGAGCTCGGGGGCCTCGTCCGGCCCGTGCCGGCGACGTGGATCGAGCGGCTCTTCTGGGGCCGGCGCCACACGCTGGCGCTCTCGTACAACGAGGTACGCGGGCGCGGGATCTTCCCGATGTATTTCGAGCACCGCGACCGCCTGCTGCGTCTGGCCGACGAGCCCTCGCAGCTCCTGGCCACCTTCAGCCGCGCCGAGCAGCTCCGGATCCACGACGTGTTCCCGCGCACCGCGAGCCGCCGCTCGGCCGAGGGGCGCGCCGCGACCGAGATCGTCTCGCTCTTCCTCGACCGCTCCGAGGGGCTCGTGCCCCAGGTGCTGACCGTGCAGTTCGGGTACTACACCCGGCTGCAGGCGTGGGCGCCGGTGCTGATCACCGCGCTGGTCTTCGTGCTCGGCAACATGGCCGGCCCGCTCCTCGTCACGCTGGCCCGGCACTTCGGCCCGAGGCTCAAGGACCGCTTCCAGTTCGGGCCCGAGGCCGCCGCGCCCCGCGAGCGCCAGGCCGGCACGATCGTG
This sequence comes from Candidatus Rokubacteria bacterium GWA2_73_35, assembly GCA_001790205.1. Classification (GTDB taxonomy): domain Bacteria; phylum Methylomirabilota; class Methylomirabilia; order Rokubacteriales; family CSP1-6; genus GWA2-73-35. Next base: position 15,844 of record MGBU01000124.1, read on the forward strand.
TCCCGCGACGCGCTCGAGCGCCTCGCGCCCGGCCAGACGACGTACGAGGAGGTGCTGCGCCTCTGCGGCGCCGACGCCGAGGAGCACGAGCAGTTCGGGCGGCCCGAGCACCGGCGGCTCGTCTACCGCGGCCGGCGCGTTGCGCCCCAGCGGCGCCGCCGGTTCGGCTGGGTCGCGACCGTGGACCGCTGGGAGGTGGAGCACCACGAGGTCGAGATCACGCTCGAGCACGACGTCGTCCGGGACGTCCAGGCGCGGGTACGCCGCGCCCGTCTCACGCAGCCCGGCGCCGGCTAGCCCAACTTCCGCGGTCTCGGGACCGGAATGCTGATATTGCGAGAGGTTAGGCGCGCGTTGCGTCACTATCGGCCGTCGTCCAAGTTTT
>MGBU01000125.1 GCA_001790205.1 Candidatus Rokubacteria bacterium GWA2_73_35
GGCTGCGCGGGCCACTGGGCCCGGACGCTGCCGATCGCCCGGGGCAAGGGCGTGATGTTCAACGACCTGCTCGAGGTGGACTGGGCGCACGGCAGCCCCGTGAACCTGAACCTCGACACCTGCGTGAAGCTCCGGGTCGCGCCATGAGGTACGGGATGGTGATCGACCTCAAGCGCTGCGTCGGCTGCTACGGCTGCCAGCTCTCGTGCAAGGCGGAGCACGGCACGCCGCCCGGCGTCCTCTTCGCGCGCGTCGTCAAGCGCGAGATCGGCACGTTCCCGAACACGCAGCTCGTCCACCTGCCGATGCTCTGCTTCCACTGCGCGAGCGCGCCCTGCGTGGAGGTGTGCCCGACCGGCGCCAGCCACTACCGCGAGGGCGGCGTCGTCGACGTGACGACGGACGACTGCGTCGGCTGCCGCGCGTGCATGCAGGCCTGCCCGTACGGCGCGCGGTACTTCAACGAGACGCAGACGGGCTACTTCCCCGGCCAGGGCCTGACGCCCTACGAGCAGAGGAAGTACGCGGCGCAAAACGTGGGCATCGTGATGAAGTGCAACTTCTGCCTCGACCGGGTGCAGGCCGGGCTCGAGCCGGCCTGCGTGGCGAACTGCGCGGCGCGCGCGCGGACCTTCGGCGACCTCGACGACCCGCTCAGCGAGGTCTCCCAGCTCGTCCGCCTGCGCGGCGGCGAGCAGCTCCAGCCGGAGCTCGGCACCCACCCGAGCGTCTACTACCTGCCCCCGGCGTGAGGGCGGACGCCATGGCGCCGAGCGCGACCCCGGACCGCCTGCTCGCCGACCTCGGTACCACGTTCCGCCCGCAGCGCCAGTGGGTGGAGGGGCGCGGCGTCTGGCTGATCGTCGGCCACTTCCTCTCGAGCGTCGGCGCGGGGACGTGGGTCTTCTCGCTCTGGCTCGGCTACCGCCCGGGCCTCGGGCTGGCGCTCGCCGCGGTCGCGCTCTCGGGCCTCGCCCACCTGCGCTTCCTCGGCCGCGGCGCGCGGTTCTGGAAGATGTACCGGGTGCGGACGTCGTGGATCGCGCGCGGCTTCGTCGGGATGAGCCTGTTCCTGCCCGGCGCGGCGCTCCACCTCCTGCGCCCCGCGGGAGCGTGGGGGAGCCTCGGGCTCGCGCTCGCGACCGTCGGCGCCGCCGTCCTGATCGTCTACAAGGGCAACGTCTACGCCGCGTCGAAGGGCGTGCCGTTCTGGAACTCGCCGGTGCTGCCGATCCTCTACGCGACGTACGCGATCCGCGGCGGGCTCGCGCTGCTGCTCGTGGCGCTGCCGCTCGGCGGGCGCGGGGTGGACGCCCACGCCGTCGGCCTCATCGAGCTGTGGGTCGCGGTCTCGGCCGCGGTCATGCTCGGCTTCTACCTCGGCGTCATGCGGGGCACGAACCTGGCGGCGCAGCGCTCGGTCGCCGAGCTCGTGCGCGGACGCGCGGCGCCCGCCTTCTACCTCGGCACCGTCGCGGTGGGGCTCGTCGTGCCGATCCTGCTCGGCGCCGTCGGCGTCGCGGGCCCGCTGTCCCAGGCCGTGCTGGCGGCGATCGGCGCGACGTCGCTCGCCGGCGACTTCTTCGCGAAGTACGCGATCGCCAAGGCGGGCATCTACGTCCCGCTGATGCCCGCCGGCCGCGAGCCTGCGGCCCCGGCCGCCTAAGCGGATCCGCGCGCCCATGAAGGCGCTGAGCCGCGGCCTGGACGTGCTCGACGCGTTCGCCGAGCGGCCGCGACGCCACTTCGCGGAGCTGGCCGCCGCGACCGGGATCCCGCGCAGCTCGCTCTACCGCTTCCTCGCGCTGCTCGAGTCGCGCGGCTTCCTCCGGCAGGACCCGCTCACGGGCGAGTACACGCCCGGCGCGGTCCTGTACCGCCTCGGCTCGAGCGGGGCCTGGCTCGGCGAGCTCCGGCAGGCGGCGCGCGCGGTGATGCGGACGCTCGTGGACAAGATCGGCGAGTCCGTCTACCTCTACGTGCGCGAGGGGACCGCGCGCGTCTGCGTCGAGGCGCTCGAGGGCACCCGCGGCACGATCCGCCACGCGATCAAGTCGGGCAGCGTGTTCCCGCTCCACGCGGGCGCGTCGGGCAAGGTGATCCTCGCGTTCCTGCCCGACGACGAGCGCGCGGTGCTCCTGGCCCGCCTGCCGCTGCCGCGCCTCGGACCCGGCGCGATCACGCGGCGCGCGGAGCTGCGGGCGGCGATCGAGCGCATCCGGCGCCAGGGCTGGGCCTACGGCGAGGAGGAGCTGGCGAGCGGCGCCTGGGCGGTCGCGGTCCCGATCCTCGACCGGACGAAGGCGTGCGTCGCCTCGCTCGTCGTCGCGGGCCCGATGGTGCGGCTCGAGCGCGAGCGCCTGCCCGAGTACGCGCGCCAGCTGCGCGCGGCGGTCGACACGATGACCCGCGGGCTCTGACGCGGGCGCGCCAGCTCGGGTCATTCATGAGCGCGCACACGGTGGTCGAACGGGTGACGCGGCGGGCGGGGGGCCCCACGAAGCGAGCCGGGGGACCCCACACCGGGCGGGGGTGGCTCGCTTCGTGGGGCTGCCCGCCGCGGCAGGACCCGTTCGCCGCCAGCCCGGGTCGTTCATGAATGATCCGCGCTAGAATGCCCCTCGATCCTCCGCGGAGAGGGCCGACCATGGACGTGTACCGGACGGAGCTGGATCGGGCGGGCGAGCGGTACGGCGCCGCCCGCGAGACGATGCTCCCCCGCCTCGCCGAGATCGACGCGCAGCAGGCACTCGTGCGCGCCGGCGGCGGCGAGAAGTACGTCGCGCGCCACCGCGCGCGGGGCAAGCTCCTCGCGCGCGAGCGCATCGAGCTGCTGCTCGACCGCGACGGCCCCTTCCTCGAGCTGTCGTCGCTCGCCGCCTGGGGGACGCCGTTCGCGGTCGGCGCCGCGATCGTGACCGGCATCGGCGTCGTCGAGGGGGTCGAGTGCCTGGTCATGGCGAACGACCCGACCGTACGCGGCGGCGCGCTCAACCAGTACACGGTCCGGAAGGTGCTGCGCGCCTTCGAGATCGCGCGGGCGAACCGGCTGCCCGTCGTCCAGCTCACGGAGTCGGGGGGCGCGGACCTGCCGAACCAGGCGGAGATCTTCGTGCCCGGCGGGCGCACCTTCTTCGAGATCACGCGCCTGAGCGCCGAAGGGGTGCCGACCGTCTCCGTCGTCTTCGGCAACGCGACGGCGGGCGGGGCCTACGTGCCGGGGATGAGCGACTACACGGTCTTCATCCGCGGGCGCTCCAAGGTCTTTCTCGGCGGGCCACCGCTCGTGAAGATGGCGATCGGCGAGGAGACGACCGACGAGGAGCTGGGCGGGGCCGAGATGCACGCGACCGTCTCCGGCCTCGGCGACTACCTCGCCGAGGACGAGCCGGACGCGCTCCGGATCACGCGCGAGATCATCGCCCACCTGAACTGGTCGAAGCGCGGCCCGGGGCCGTCGCGCTCCGCCGACGAGCCCCTCTACGACGCCGAAGAGCTGCTCGGCATCGTGCCGCCCGATCTCAAGGAGCCGTTCGAGATGCGCGAGATCATCGCGCGGGTCGTGGACGGCTCGCGGCTCGAGGAGTTCAAGCGGCTGTATGGGCGGACGCTGGTGACATGCTGGGCGTCCGTCCACGGCTACCCGGTGGGGATCCTCGCCAACAACGGCATCCTCTTCTCGGAGGAGTCGGAGAAGGCCACGCAGTTCATCCAGCTCGCGAACCGCCACGACACCCCGCTCCTGTTCCTCCAGAACATCACCGGCTACATGGTGGGCCGCGCCTACGAGCGGGGCGGGATCATCAAGGACGGCGCGAAGATGATCAACGCCGTCACGAACTCGAAGGTCCCGCACGTCACGCTGATGATCGGCGCCTCCTACGGCGCGGGCAACTACGGGATGAGCGGGCGCGCCTACGACCCGCGCTTCGTCTTCACGTGGCCGAGCCACCGGATCGCGGTCATGGGCCCGCAGCAGCTCGCCGGCGTCATGTCCATCGTGGGCCGGGCGTCCGCCGAGTCGTCGGGACGGACGTGGGATGCCGAGCAGGACGCCCTGACCCGTCGCATGGTCGAGGAGCAGATCGAGCGGGAGTCGAGCCCGCTCTTCGCGACCGCGCGGATCTGGGACGACGGCGTCATCGACCCGCGCGACACGCGCACCGTGCTGGGCATCGCGCTCTCGGCGTGCCACTCGGCCGAGGTCCGGGGCGCCGGGGCCTTCGGCGTGTTCAGGATGTGAGCGCCGCCGGGCCGATCCGGAAGCTCCTGATCGCCAACCGCGGCGAGATCGCGCGGCGGATCATCCGGAGCGCGCGCGCGATGGGCCTCGGGACGGTCGCGGTCTACGGCGACCCGGACCGGACGGCGCCGTTCGTCGCCGAGGCCGACGAGGCGGTCGCGCTCGGCGGCGCGACGCCGGCCGAGACGTACCTCGACGCCGCGAGGCTCGTCGCCGCCGCGGCGCGCGCCGGCGCCGACGCCGTGCACCCGGGCTACGGGTTCCTCGCCGAGAGCGCCGCCTTCGCGCGCGCGGTGCTCGCCGCCGGGCTCCGGTGGGTCGGCCCCGCGCCGGAGACGATCGCCGCGATGGGCGACAAGCTCGCCGCGAAGCGGCTGATGGCGGCGGCCGGCGTGCCGACGCTGCCGAGCGTGCCCCTCGCCGGGCTCGCGCCGGCGGAGGCCGCGCGCGCGGTCGCGGGCCTCGGCTACCCCCTGCTCGTGAAGGCCGCCGCGGGCGGCGGGGGGCGGGGGATGCGCGTCGTGCGCGCGGCGGGCGAGCTGGCCGCGAGCGTGGCGGCCGCCCGGCGCGAGGCGGCCGGCGCCTTCGGCGACGACACCGTGTTCGCCGAGCCCTGCCTCGACGCCTGCCGGCACGTCGAGGTGCAGATCCTCGGTGACGCCGACGGCCACCTGGTCCACGCCTTCGAGCGCGAGTGCTCGATCCAGCGGCGACACCAGAAGCTCGTCGAGGAGTCGCCGGCGCCCGGCGTCGACGACGCGCTGCGGGAGCGGCTCTGCACGGCCGCGCTGGCCGCCGGGCGCGCGCTCGGCTACGTGAGCGCGGGCACGGTGGAGTTCCTCCTCGACGCCGCGGGGCGGTTCTTCTTCCTCGAGGTCAACACGCGCCTGCAGGTGGAGCATCCCGTCACCGAGGCCGTCACCGGACTCGACCTCGTGCGCGAGCAGCTCCGGATCGCGGCGGGCGAGTGCCTCGGCTACGGGCAGCAGGAGATCGCGCGCCGCGGGCACGCCATCGAGGCGAGGCTCTACGCCGAGGACCCGGCGCAGGACTTCCTGCCCTCGACCGGGCGCGTGCTCGTGTGGGCGCCGCCGACGGACCCACCGGCGCGCGTGGACGCCGGCGTCGCGAGCGGCAGCGAGGTCCCGACGCACTTCGACCCGCTGCTCGCCAAGCTGATCGTCCACGCCCCCACGCGCGCGGAGGCGGCGGCGCGGCTCGCGCGCGTCCT
>MGBU01000126.1 GCA_001790205.1 Candidatus Rokubacteria bacterium GWA2_73_35
ACTCCTCCGGGGGCACGCCCGAAATCTCCTGGCCCTGGTAGCTGACGGAGCCGCGCCGCGGCCTGAGCAGGCCGATGAGCGTCTTCAGCAGCGTCGTCTTGCCGGCGCCGTTGCGCCCGATGACGAAGGCCATGTGGCCCTGCTCGAGCCGGAACGAGACGTCGTGCAGGACCCGGGCATAGCCGTAGGCGACGTCGAGGTCTTTGACCGCCAGCATCGAATGCCCCTACGCCAGCGCGACCTCGCCCTTCCCCCAGTAGCACTCCCGGACGATCGGGTCGGCCAGCACCCGGTCCGGCCGGCCCTCGCAGATGACGCTCCCCTCGTTCATGACGCAGAGGCGGTCCACCAGGCCGACGAGCTTGGACAGTTTGTGCTCGATCACCATCAACGTGAGCCTCCGCTTGATCTGCTGGAGGAGCTGCAGGACATCGACGATCTCCGAGTCACTCAGTCCGGCCAGCGGCTCGTCCAAGAGCAGGAGCTTCGGCTGCAGCGCGAGGGCGATGCCGATCTCCAGCATGCGCTTGAAGCCGTACGAGAGCTGGGACGTCATGGTCAGCGCCTTGCTCTCCAGCCCGACGAGTCGCATGGCCTCCAGGCAGTTCGCGCGGATCGTCTCGTCGTCCGCCCGGGACAGCAGGAACCTCCAGCCGGCGGCGTACTCCTTCCGGAACCGGACGCTGGAGAGCACCAGGTTCTCCCACACCGTCATCGACGTGAACACGGACACGAGCTGGAAGGTCCGCGCCATCCCCCGCAGGACGCGCTGATCGGGCGGCAGCGCGGTGATCTCGCGCCCGAAGAAGACGATGCGCCCGGCGGTCGGCGCGAACAGGCCCGAGAGCAGGTTGAAGAAGGTCGTCTTGCCGGACCCGTTCGGGCCGATGATGCCGACGGCCTCGTTCTCGGCGACGTGGAAGTCGACGCCGTCGACGGCGACGAGGCCGCCGAAATGCTTGCTGAGCCCCTCCGTGCTCAGGACCTGCGCCATGCGGTTCTCTACCAGCCCATCTCCTTGAGGGGCAGGGACAGCTCCTCGCCCATGTAGACGTCGGCGAGGGTGGCGATGTCCCACTTCTCGGTCTTGTCCTTGGGGTGCTTCCCGTCCACGATGAACTTGGCGTACTTGTACTCGGGCCTCCCGTCGACGCGCCAGCGGGCGGGCCCCTTGACGCTCATGAACTCGGGCTTGCCCATGAGCGCCCGATAGACGCGCTCCGGCTCCAGGGACCCGGCCAGCTCGATGCCGCGCAGGGTCTCCTGCATGCCGAGATACGCGTAGACGGCGAAGGGATCGGGGGGCTCTCCGTACTCCTTCCGCCACACCCGGGACAGCTCGTCCACCGCCTTCACGGTGTCGGGATCCTTGAGCCCGCTCAGGTTGTGGTACCACCACATCCCCATCGTGACGCCGTCGAGGGCCTCGGGAGGGACGCCGATGGCGAGCGTGGTGATGATGGAGTTGAAGAACACCTTGGTGTCCCTCTTCAGACCGAGCTCGTGGACCTGCTTGAGGGCGTTGATGGCGTCGCTGCCCCAGTGGCCCATCATGACCACGTCCGGTCTGGCCTCCTTGATCTTGATGATGTAGGAGGAGAAGTCGGGAGTGCCGACCGGGGACCAGATCTCGCTCACGCGGATCTGGGGGTACTTGCCCTTGAAGACCCGGTGGGCGCCAACCGCCGCCCCCCGCCCGTACGCGTAGTCGGGGAGGAACAGCATCACGTGTTTCGGCTTGTACGTCCTGGAGACGTAGTCGGCGCTCATCCGGCCGATGCCGTCCACGGCCCCGAGGGTGGAGATGTAGTACGGCGCCTTCTCGTCCTTGCGGAAGACCTTCTCGGCGACGCCATTGGTCGCCATGAAATAGGCCTGACCGCCACGGATCTGCTCGTTGATGGCGGTGCTGACGTGAGCGAAGGTCCCGCCCACGATGAGCCGGATGTTATCGTTCAGGTACTCGCGGAGCCTGCGGACCGCCACGTCCGGCTTCGTCTCGTCGTCCCGGATCACGGGTTCCACTTTGAGCCGCTTGCCGCCCAGCGCCACGCCGCCCCTGTCGTTCGCCTGCTTGATCGCCAGCTTGACCCCATCGATCTGGATCTTGCCGACGGGTGCGCCGGGCCCGGTCGTGCTGTACATCACGCCGATCTTGACGGTCTCGGCGGCGAGCGCGGCGCCGCCGGACGCGACGACGAGCAGGATGGAAAGCAGAACGGCTGCGCCAGAGCGAACTCGCGAGGGTTTCATGGCGGCTCTCCTCCTCGACCCGGCTCCCGGGGACCGACCACTTGCGGCTCGACACTGCGATGTGATATGTGATCAACGATCATCAAGCTGGCATATAGCCGACAGAGAAGAGCTTGTCAATGCCCTCGTTCTGAGGCATCAGGTGTCCATCATTGGGCTCAGGCTGAGTGGAGGACGCAGGGGGATGAAGGTCTCTCAACCGTCACTGGCCGGCATCCGACCGGTCGAGAGCGACACGCTCACGTTGCGCGTCTACCGCGGGCTGCGGGACTTCCTGATGGCCGGCCAGGCCCGGCCGGGCGAGAAGCTCACGCTCCGGCAGCTCGCGAGCGCGCTGGGCACCAGCCCGATGCCCGTGCGCGAGGCCGTCCGACGGCTCGCCGCCGAAGGGGCACTCGACGCCCTGCCGAACCGCGCGATCCGAGTCCCCGTGATGACCCAGTCACGCTTCCGCGAGCTGCGTCGCATCCGGATCCTCCTCGAGGGGCTGGCCGTCGCCGAGGCGACGCCGCTGATCACGGAGGAGGCCCTCGACCGGCTGGCGGCGCTCAACGAGGCGTTCACGCGCGAGTTGCACCGGAAGCGCCCCGACCTCGGGCGGATGTTCCGCGGCAACAAGGACCTCCACTTCACGGTCTACGAGGCGGCCGCAATGCCGGTGCTGCTGGGCACCATCGAGACCTTCTGGCTCCAGATCGGCCCGGTGCTGCTGTTGAGCCTGCGGATGCGGACCGAGGACCGTCTGCGCTACCCGGGGCCCGACTGCCACGATCGCCTCATCAAGGCGCTCCGGGCGCGGGACCCCGCGGCGGCCCGGGCGGCCCTCACCGATGACCTCATGTGGGCCGGCGACCTGATCCTGTCCGACGGCAACCTCCCCGACTGAGGGCGGCGATCTGGGTTTCTCGCCGCCGACTCGCGTGGTATAGTGCGCCGGGTCGCAGCCCAGCAGTCGCGCTCGTCCGTGTAGCTCGATCGTCCCGGACGTGTCGGTGCTCGTGGCTCCAGAACTATGAAGCGGTGAGGCGCCGGTTCCCCGAAGCCGGGACCCGCGCCCGGCGCTGATTCTCGTCGCAACCTACCCCGAAGACTATGACCCGGGACGAGATGGCCAAAGCGGTCAGCGTGTTGCGCGCTCAGCGAGGTACCGCCGCCCGCCCGCCGCACCGCGGGCAGCGCGGCTACTACGACCTCCCGGAGGCCGCCCGCGTCCTGGCGATGCGGACGGCCGCCGTGGCCACCCACGTGCCACCCGGGTCGGCGGTGCTCGACCTCGGCTGCAACGACGGGCGGATCAGCATGGCCCTCATGGACGCCGGTCTGGCGTCAGCCGTCATCGGGGTGGACCTGGAGGACCTGCGAATCGCGGCGCGGCCCGGGTTCACGTTCCGCCGCGCGGACCTGACGACGGTCGATCTGGCGACGCTGCCGCCGGCCGACGTCTGCCTGTGTCTGAACGTCCTCCACCACGTCGTCTGGAGGGCGTCGCCGGCCCGCGCAGCCGAGATCGCCGCCCACCTGGCGGCGACGATCCCGGTGACCTTCGTCGACATGGGCTCGCACACGGAGCGGGGCAAATGGGGCTGGCGACGCGTCTACCGGCGGCTCTGGCCCGGTGACGAGGCGATGTGGAAGGACATCTTCGGCGACGTCCGCCGGGAAGCGATCCTCCGCTACCCGGCCCACGGCGGGGGTGAGCGGACACTCTGGAAGCTCTGGCGGGGAGCCCGGTGAGGCTTGCGTTGCACTGCCGGACCGTGGAGGCTTGGCGCAAAGGAGGACGCGCGATGAGGCTCACGAGCGAGAGCTTCAAGGACGGCGACTACCTGGGCGCGGAGCACATCCTGTCGGCGGACTACGGCTTCGGCTGCCGTGGCGGCAACCGGTCGCCGCACCTCCGGTGGGAGGACGCGCCCGCGGGGACCAGGAGCTTCGCGGTGCTCTGCTTCGACCCCGACGCGCCGACGGGGAGCGGCTTCTGGCACTGGGTCGTCGTCAACATCCCGCCGGGCGTCAGCGAGCTGGCGGCCGACGCCGGCAACCCCGCGGGCGGCCGGCTCCCCGCGGGCGCGCTCCAGGTGCGGACCGACTTCGGCAAGCCGGGCTACGGCGGCCCCTGCCCGCCCGAGGGCGATCACCCGCACCGCTACCTCTTCACGGTCCACGCCGTGTCCCTGGACACGCTGCCGGTGACGGCCGACACCGCGGCCGCCGTCGTGGGCTTCTATCTCAACTTCAACACGCTCGCGAAGGCGTCGCTGATGGGGCTCTACAAGCGATGATGACCCCGGTCAGCACCGAGGACCGGGTGGAGCGCGACTACCAGACCTACAAGAGCCTGCTCGAGCTGTGGTCGAAGGAGAACCCGATCAAGACCACGAAGCTCCAGGTGCTCCTCGCCGTCAACGCGCTCCTCGTGTCGGCCGTGAACATCTCGGGCGGCATCACGCCCGGGAAGTGGTACGTCTACCTCGCCGGCGCCGTGTTCAGCGTCATCTGGGTGTTCTCGATCGGCCGGACCTCGCTCTTCCAGGACGTGTGGCAGATCAAGCTGGCGGACTTGCGCGCCCGGCATCCGGGCGACCCGCGCTTCTCGATCCTCGAGGTGGAGGACGCCAGGCGGCGCGCGCGGCCGATGCTCCGCACCTTCGGCGCGGTCTCGTCCAAGTGGTACCTGCTCTTCTCGCCGCTGGTGTTCGCGCTGGCTTGGCTCGTGATCCTCGCCGTCGCCGTCGGGGGCTGAGCGCGGGCGATCCGCCGCCGCCGGCCGTTCGTCCCGCGTTTTCGACCCTTCGTCCGATCGCGCGTGACAGGCCGGTGGCCCCGGGCGATCCTGGTCGCGCAAGGAGGGCTGCCATGGCACGCCACTGCTCGGGAAACGGATTGCTGCTCGCCGGGGTGATCGTCAGCCTGGTCGGACTGGTCGTCGGGCTCGGCGCGACGCTCGAGGTCCCGCGATACTGGATGACCCTGATGGTCGGCGTCGCGCTGCTCGTCGCCGGCGCCGCGCGCCGGCTCGTGCTCCGCGGCACCGACCCCACCACCCGTAGCGAGCGCTGATCCGCGCGGGGCGCCGTGGGGACGCGGCACGCGTCTCGTCCCCCCGCATGCATCCTGCTAGCCCATGTTTCCCTTTTCGACCTGTAAGTAGCTGAAAGTTCGAGGGGCGAGTCAGCGGATTGTCATCACGCGACCGTGTCGGCCTTC
>MGBU01000127.1 GCA_001790205.1 Candidatus Rokubacteria bacterium GWA2_73_35
GGCGGCCCCGGTTCTCCACCGTGAGGTCCATCCGCACCGTCTCGCCGACGGGCACGGCGATCTCGGAGTACTCCGTGGAGACGGCGATGGCGCGCTCGGGTCGGTCCTTCGGCTCCGCCGCCTGTCCGGGGACGGGCAGGGCCGACGCGGCGAGCGAGAGACTCGCGACGAGCAGCCAGCGGTTCCACGCTGGGGAGAAGATTCGCTGCGTCATGTCTGACCTCGTTCCCTGGGTGCCGATGACAGCGGGCCGCCGAAGGCAGTCGTCACGGCCGCCCCGCCTCGGAGACCGGTTGCGCGACTCGCCCGTTCAGCAGCAAGCGAAGTGCCACGTCCCCCGAGGCGCAGAACCACGCGCGGGCTCAGCCGATTGGGAGGACGGCGCCGGGGAGGCCGGCGCGTGGCGGCTGACCGAACGTCGAACGCGGCGCGCCGGAGCCGGCGGCCTCCGACATTTTGTCAGCGGCGCGCCGGGCGAGACCTCAGCCCGCCGGCCGGGTCGCCGGGGGGGCGCCGGTCGGCGCGCGACGTTCGCCCTCCTCCGCGACCTCCGCGATCTCGAACCGGAACCGGCGGCCCATCATCCAGCGCACCGCCAGGAGATCGAGCGACGCGCGGGCGAGCCGGTTGCGCACGCCGTACTTCGAGCGCCCGAACGGCCGCGGGTGATGGCGGACGGGAACCTCGACGACCCGGTAGCCGGCGAGCTGCAGGAGCAAGGGCAGGAACCGGTGCATGCCGTCGAGGGGCGGAATCGCGGCGGCGCATTCCCGGCGCATGATCCGCAGGCTGCAGGCGGAGTCCCGGAACTCGTCGCCCGTCACCCGGCGTCGCACGGCGTTCGCGAGGCGCGAGGAGGCGCGCTTGAGCCACGGGTCGTGGCGCGCGTCCCGGGCGCCGACGACCGCGTCCCAGCGGTCGAGGTGGGCGAGCAGTCGCGGGAGATCGGCCGGGTCGTTCTGGAGATCGCTGTCGAGCGTCATGAGGATCCGTCCGCGCGCGGCCGCGAACCCGGCGTGGAACGCGGCGCTGAGGCCGGCGTTGGCCGCGAGGCGCACGAGCCGGACGCGCGCGTCGCGGTGGACCAGGCCGCGGATCACCTCGGTGCTCCCGTCGGTCGAGCCGTCGTCCACGAAGACGACCTCGGTCTCGCCGGGCAGGGCCCCCAGGACCGGCTCGAGCGTCGTCCAGAAGGGCAGGAGGCTTGCCACCTCGTCGAAGACGGGCACGATCACCGAGAAGTCGACCGTGGCCCTCATGGCGCACTCCCGGCCGCCTTCGCGTTGGCGTAGAGACGCCGACCGCCGGCGGCGACGAGCAACCGCGCGCTCCCCGCGGGAAGCGCGCCGACCACGCTCCGATCCGGCGCGACGGCGGAGACGAGGAACCGGCGCCCGGCCTCCCACTCCCGTCCGAGCCGCTCGGGGCTCCAGAAGCGCTCCCGCCCGTCGGCGAAGGTCGCGCCGTAGGCCAGGTTCGAGGCGGTGCCGCCGACGACCGGCATGGGTGCGCGCAGGCCGAGCAGCAGCGACGCGCTGTTCTCGAGGGGCCCCTCGTGGATGACGACGTCGCCCGGCCGGACCTGCCGGGCCAGCGCCTCGGCGATCGGGCGCACCGAGCGCGCCTCGGCGAAGCGCGCCACGCCGCGCCCGGCCAGGAGCAGGAAGGCGAGCATCGTGGCCACGGCGACCGCCATCGCCGCGCCCGCGCGGCGTCGCGCGAGGGCGAGCGCCGCGAGGAGCGTGCCCACGCCGAGCGTGAGCCCGATGCCGCCGAGGAGGGGCCGGAACCGTTCGAGGAGGGACTCCGCGGCCTGTCCTCGGGCCGCGGCGTTCCGCGCGGCGAGGTCGACCGCTTGCCAGGCGGCGCGGGTGTCGGGAAGCATCCCCGCCCTGGCCACCGCGAAGAGCACCGCGCCGAGGGCGAAGGCCGCGAGCACGGGGGCGAGCCGCCGTGCCCCCGGCCGAGCGCGCGCCGCCCCGTCCGTCGCCTCGCTCCAGGCGCGGGCGGCGAGCAGGGCGAGGGCCGGGAAGGCCGGCAGGCCGTAGTGAGGGAGCCTGAAGGGGGAGACCGCGAAGAGCGCGATGACGCCGACCGCCCACACCGCGACGAGCTGCCACAGCCGATCCTGGACGCTCTGCGCCGCCGTGCGCACGACGCGGGCGATCGCGGCCGGAACCATCAGGGCCCACGGCAGGAAGGCCAGCGCCGTCACGCCGAGGAACTCGAGCGTGGAGAGCGGCACGTCCTCGTCCGGGAAGCTGCGGCGCCGCGTGAAGTTCAGGAGATGGACGTCGGCGACGGTGAACCAGAGGAACCCCGGGCTTCGCACCTCCATCGCGACGTACCAGGGCACGGCGACGGCGGCGAAGAGGCCCACGCCCCACCAGGGGACCCACCGCCGGACGTCGCGCTCGCCCGACCACCAGAGGAAGGCCGCGACGGCGGCGGCCGGACCGAGGGCGCCGAGGACGTCCTTGGTGATCGCCGCCGCGCCGAGCCCCGCGTAGAACAGCGCGAGGCCCCATCGCCGCCCCGCCGCGTAGGCCAGCCCGAAGCCGGTGAAGGCGAGCGCGATCGCGAGGATGAACAGGAGATCCGGCTTGAGGAGACGGCCGAAGACGAACACGCCGAGGTTCGCCGAGACCAGCACGCCCGCGAGGAGCCCGAGGCGGGGGCCGCCGAGGAACGCGCCGATCCGCGCGGTGAGGCCGGCGAGGGCGACCGCGGCGAGGGCGGACCAGACGCGGGCGGCGAAGGGCGTGGGGCCGCCGACCGTGAACGAGAGCGCCATGAGCCAGTACGGCACCGGCGGCTTGCTGAAGTAGCGCACGCCGTTGAGGCGCGGCAGCACCCAGTCCCCGCTGCTCACCATCTCCCGGGCGATCTCCGCGTGGAACCCTTCGGGCGGATCGATGAAGGGCATCGCGCCCAGCCCGGGGAAGTAGACGAGCGCGGCGATGGCCATCGCCACCAGGGCCGGCGCGCGGAGCGGAAGCCGGCGGAGATCGCGCAGGCGCTCAGGAAGGGTCACTCCTGATCCTCCGAATGATTATACCGACTGCCCCGCGCGGGGAGGCACGCCCTTCGGCGGTCGAATGCGGTACGCTGGCTCGCGTATGACTCGGCTCGTGGCGGCTGGCGCCGGTCTCGCAGCTTCGTTCGTGCCGGGCGTGGCCTGGGCCGGCCACGGCTGGGTGACGCCGATGCTCGGCGGACTGGCGATCTTCGCGCTCCTGTTCGTCGCGGGCTTCACGCTCGCGGCCGTGCTCGGGCGACGCTGACGGCGCGAGAGCTCCTGGCTCGGTCCTACCCTTCGATGAACCGGCGGATCCGGCCCTCGTCCAGCTCGTCGAGGACCAGGATCCTTCCGAGCCTGGTCACGGCGATCCTGACGTCCATCTCCGGGTAGGGCGCCAGATAGACGAACGTCGGGTAGGCGCGCGCGACCGCCGCGAGGCGGTCGATCAACCCCTCCGGGCACCCGAACTTCGCACAATTGTAATTGATGATCACGCCCGGCGGGCCCCCGCCGTCGGCGTGCTCCAGCATCTGTTTCTGGATCTCGAGCGGCATCGGCTCGGTCAGGATGTGAGCGCCCGGCGCCGCCTCGACGTGACCGGTCATCGACGTGGGAGGCAGGCGCTTGGCGGTCGCCACGGAGTAGCCGAGCCAGCCCAGGCCCAGGGCGGCGACCAGGCCGAGGACACCCCAGCGGAGACCCGCGCGAATCCTCCGGAGCCGCGCGGGGCGGCGCTGCGCCGTCTCCTGCTGCTGCACCCGCAGCCGGCGGCGCTCGTTGCGGGACGCACGGTCGTGGACGGTGCCAGGGGTGTCGCTCATGCGATCCTCCTCGTCAGCGTGTCTCATCGCGGGAGGATCGCGCCCGCGGTCCCGAGTCCGCTTCCGGCGACCGCCGCGCCGAGGACGACGGTCCCGGCCCCCGCGAGCGCCCGAGCGGCGGGAAGCCGCCACCGGCTCGCCGTCGCGGCGACGACGAAGTGGAGGACCGAGAGCGCCGTCGAGAATACCGCCACGGTGAGGGGCGCGTGGGAGCTGGCGACGGCGTTGCCCGTCGCGAAGAAAACCGAGTCGAACGACGGATCGAGCTCGTGGTAGCGCACGAGCCCCATGGCGACGCCGAGTCCGGCCGCATACGAGCCGGCTCGCGCCCGGACGTGCGAGGGGACTCGCACGGTCACGGCGAGGCCCCAGAGGAGCAGCAGGCCGCCCAGCGTGACCTCGCCGAGCGGGTGGTGGGCGCGGTATATGGCGCGAGCGAGCGGGTCCGGGACGCCGCCGATCGCGACCACGAACGTCAGTGAGAAGCCGGCGAGAAACAGCGCCGGCGGGGCCCAGGGCCACCGAGGACCGGAGGGGCGCTCGGGGGCCCCCAGCCAGACGGTCGTCGCCAGCGGGACGAGCAGGACGAGGAGCGGGGGCGTGAAGGCCAGCGCCCAGCCGCCGAGGCCGGCCGCGAGGAGCACGCGGCCCCGCAGCACGCCGGCTCCCGCGGCGCCGCCGGAGTAGACGAGGGTGTATGCGCCGGCGGCGAGCGCCCCGACGGCGAGCATCCACGTCAGAGGGCGGGCGCGCCAGGCCGCGATGACGGCTCTCATCGCACGGCCTCGAGCGTGATGCGGGCGTTCGTCGTGCCGACCGCCACCGGCCCCGGCGCCGCGCCTTCGAGGTCGCCGCGCACCGCGGGGCCCGCCCGTCCGTCGCGCTTGAGCCGGGCGACGAGCGTGACCTCGCCCGCGAGCTCCGCCCCCGGCTGCATGACGTCCTCGGGGCCCAGCACGAAGCTGACGGGGAACTTCGGATCGACGATCCGCTTGACGGCCACGGGCGCGCCCGCGCCCCGGCGGGCGATCACGAAGAGGGTGCCGGTGACGGGCGCTTCGCCCCGGATGCCCTCGGACAGCGTGACCGCGCCGGCGATCAGGCGGCGCTCGGCGGCGGGCGCAGGCGGCGCAGCCCTGGACGAGAGCCCGGTGGCCGGTGTGGCGAGTTGCCGGCGCGCCTCGGCGAGCATCCGGGCGACGGCGTCGGCGTCGGGCGACGCGAGCGGCCGGCGCAGCAGCGTCTCCCAGGCCCGGATCGCGCCGTCGGGATCGCCCTTCGCCTCGTAGAGCACGAGGCCCCTGGTCCAGAGCGCGAGCGGGTGGTCGGGCGCGGTGCGGAGCGCGCGGTCGATGGCCTGGAGGCCGGCGTCCGCGTGGCCGCCCCGGGCGAGGATCATCCCCAGGTAACTCAGGGCGGTCGGGTCGTTCGGGTCGACCTCGAGCATGCTCTTGAAGTGGTCGATGGCCATGCGGTAGTCCCCGCGCTCGAACGCGGCCCGCCCCTCGGCCAGGTTCCGCTCGACCGTGTTTCCGCGGAAGGAGAGCGTCCCGGAGATCCCGCCCGGGCCGGTCCCGGTCAGGAAGTCCCCGGTGATG
>MGBU01000128.1 GCA_001790205.1 Candidatus Rokubacteria bacterium GWA2_73_35
GATAGCACGGCCCGCGGCGGCAGCCCCGAAACCTTGGTGCTGGTGGAGGGATTCGAACCCCCACTGGGCCGATTTTAAGTCGGCTGCCTCTGCCGCTTGGGCTACACCAGCACGCCTTCCTCACAGGCCCTTGAACTTCTCGTTGACCTCCTGGAGGCGCCGCTGCTTCTCCTCCTCCTGCCGGAGCTGCTCGCCGCGGCGGCGCTTGTCGGCTTCCTCCTGCGCGGCCAGGGCCGCGTTCGCGCCCGCGATCCACTTGTCGATGTGCTCGATCCACGCGGGCAGGTGCGTCTCGTCGCACTTGAACACGAGGGCCTGGTGCATCATCCCGAGGCGCTTGGGATGGCACACCGCGGTGGTCTCGGCCGGCTCCGAGAAGATCCGCGACCACTCGCGCGACGGCGGCTGGCTCAGGGGGATCGACCACGTGAACTCCTCGCCCTTGAGATCGCTCGCCTTGGGAGGACCGCTCCGCTTGATCTCTTCGGCCATGTGGGCTCTCCGACGCCGGCTACGGGGCGGGCGTGGGGTGGAGGCGGCGAGCGGATTCGAACCGCTGAATAGAGGTTTTGCAGACCTCCGCCTTGGCCACTTGGCTACGCCGCCCCGGCGCGCGCGGTGAAGTGCTGGAGCGGGAAACGGGATTCGAACCCGCGACCCCGACCTTGGCAAGGTCGTGCTCTACCACTGAGCTATTCCCGCGCCACAGCGGCTCATCGTATCACGGAACCGGGCCCGCCGGCGCCCGGAGCGCCTCCGCGGCGTCCTCGGGCGGCACCGGGTTGATGAAGAAGCCGCTGCCCCACTCGAAGCCCGCCACCCTCGTGAGCTTGGGGATGACCTCGAGGTGCCAGTGGAACGAGTCCCCCGGCGGCTCGCGCAGCGGCGCGGTGTGCAGCATGAAGTTGTACGGCGGGTCGCGGAGGACCCGGTTCATCCGCCGCAGGAACTCGCCGAGCACGCCGGCGAGCCCCCGCAGCTCCTCGACCCCCGCGTCCTCGAACGAGGCGCGGTGCCGCGCCGGCAGGATCCACGTCTCGAACGGCAGGCGCGGCGCGAACGGCGCCAGCGCCACGAAGCCGTCCTCCTCGAGCACGAGCCGCCGCCTCGCGCGGGACTCCTGGCGGACGATGTCGCACCAGACGCAGCGCTCCTTCAGCTCGAAGTAGCGGGCGGCGCCGGCCAGCTCCTCGGCCACCATGACCGGGATGATCGGCGTGGCGATCAACTGGGAGTGCGGGTGCTCGAGCGAGGCGCCCGCGGCCTCGCCGTGGTTCTTGAAGATCAGGATGTACTCGAACCGGGGGTCCTTCTTGAGGTCGGCGATCCGGTCGCGGCACGCGACCAGGACGTCCGTGACGGCGTCCGGCGAGAGCGTGGCGAGCGAGCCGTCGTGCCGCGGCGTCTCGATGACGACCTCGTGCGCGCCGACGCCGTTCATGCGGTCGAAGACGCCCTCGCCCTCGGGCTCGAGCTCGCCCTCGATCCGGAGCGCGGGAAACTTGTTCGGCACGACGCGGTACGTCCAGCCGGGGCCGTCCGCCGGCCCGCCCCCGGGACGGCCCGCGAGCAGCTCGGGCGGCGTCTGCGCCTCGCGGCCCTCGCAGAACACGCACGCGTCACCGACCGGGCGCACCGGCTCGCCCGCCACGTCCGAGGGGCGCCGGGCCCGCTCGGTCGAGATGATCACCCAGCGGCCCACCACCGGGTCCTTCCTGAGCTCCGGCACGTCAGTGGTCCTCGCGCCGCGGCGGCCGCTCGAGCAGCGCCGCGAGGGCGTCGGCCGGGGGCTTGCCGTCGAAGAGCACCGCGGCCACCTCCTGGCAGATCGGCAGCGTCACGGCGTGCCGGCGCGCGAGCGCGAGCGCCGAGCGCACCGTCCGCGCGCCCTCGGCGATCATCCGCGTCTCGCGCTCGACGGCCGCCGCGCTCCGGCCGCGTGCCAGCTCGATGCCCAGCGCGCGGTTGCGCGAGAGGTGGCCGGTGCACGTGAGCACGAGGTCGCCGAGCCCGGCGAGCCCGGCGAGCGTGGCCGGCGCCGCGCCGAGCGCGACCGCGAGTCGGGTCATCTCGGCGAGGCCGCGGGTGATGAGGGCGGCGCGCGCGTTCTCGCCCAGGCCGAGCCCGTCGGCGATCCCGGTCGCGATCGCCGTCACGTTCTTGAGCGCGCCGCCCGCCTCGACGCCGATCACGTCGCGGTTCGCGTAGAGCCGGAGCTCGCGCGTGCCGAGCCGCCGCTGCAGCGCGGCCGCGAGCGTGTCGTCGCGCGCCGCGACCACGGCCGCCGTCGGCAGGCCCAGCGCCACCTCGCGCGCGAACGTCGGGCCCGACAGCGCGGCGACGCGCGCGCCGGGGAAGCGCTCGGCGATCACCTCGCTCATCCGGAGGTGGCGCTCGGGTTCGAAGCCCTTCGTGGCGCTCACGATCGGCACCTCGTCGGGCACCGGGCCGAGCCCGGCGAGCGTGACCCTGAAGAACTCGGAGGGCACGACCATCACCACGAGGCTCGCCCCGCGCGCGGCGGCGGCGAGGTCGCCGGTCACCTCGACGCCGGCCGGCAGCTCGATGTCGGCGAGGTACCACGGGTTGCGGCGCGCCGCGCGGACGCCGGCGACGACCTCGGGCTCGCGCGCCCAGAGCCGCACGGCCGCGCCGGCGCGCGCCAGGTGCACGGCCAGCGCCGTGCCCCAGCTCCCGCCGCCGACGAGCGCGATCACCGCGTCACGCCGCCTCGCCGTTCCGTTTCCCGCCGACGCGCCGCTCCGTGCCGGCCAGGAGGCGGCCGATGTTGCCGTGATGGCGCCCGACGATGATCGCCGCCACCGCCGCCGCGGCCAGCACCGCGGCGAGCGGGTAGCCGAGCAGCAGGCTCCCGAGCGGCACGCAGAGCGCCGCCAGCAGCGAGCCGAGCGACACGTACCGGAAGCTCAGCGTCACGACCAGCCACACGGGGATCGCCGGCAGCACCGCCAGCGGGACCACGGAGAGGAGCGCCCCGAGCCCCGTCGCGACCCCCTTGCCGCCCCGGAAGAGCAGGAACACGGACCAGCAGTTGCCGGCGACGGCGGCGATCGCGCACGCCGCCGCCGCCGGCGGCGCGATCAGGGCGCCGAGCGCGACGGCGCCGTAGCCCTTGGCGACGTCCCCGAGCAGCGTGACGAGCGCGGCGGCGCGGCCGGCGGCGCGCAGCACGTTCGTCGCGCCGATGTTGCCGCTCTCGTGCCGCCGGATGTCGCCGACGCCGGCGGCCCTGGCGACCAGGAACCCCACGGGCACGGCGCCGACCAGGTAGGCGGCGACGAGCGCGAGCGCGACGCTCACGACCAGCGTTCGCCGCCCGGCACGATCGCGCGGTAGTCGGCCTTGCGGAAGAACCGGTAGAAGTAGTCGACGGCCGAGATCACCGTGAGCACGACCGCCACCCAGAGCACGCCGGAGGCCGTGACGTGGAAGCCCGGCGGGTCGAAGCCCTTCTCGACGATCAGCAGCGTCACCGCGACGTACTGGCTCACCGTCTTCCACTTGGCGAGCCGGGACGCCGGCACGATGACGCCGACCGACGCGGCGACGGCCCGGAGCCCCGTGACCGCGAGCTCGCGGCCGATGATCACGACGACGATCCACGCGGCGATCTTGTCGATCGCGAGCAGCGACACCAGCGCGGCGGCGACGAGCAGCTTGTCGGCGATCGGGTCGAGCAGCGTCCCGAGCGTCGTCACCTGGTTGCGGCGGCGCGCGAGCATGCCGTCCGCCCAGTCCGTGATCGACGCCAGGATGAAGATCACGGCCGCGATCGCCGCGTGCACCCGCGACGAGGAGATGAGGAACACGATCAGCAGCGGCACGGCGACGATCCGCGTCAGGGTGAGGCCGATGGGTAGATTCACACGGCGACTCCGTCGGTGCTCCGAATGGGCCACGCCATTATCGGTGCCCGGCGACGACCTTGTCAACGGACGCCAGGTACACGGGCACGAGGACGCTCGTGTCGAGCCTGAGGCACGCGGCGACGTCCCCGCCGCGCCCGACCGCCCGGAGGCGCCGGGCCCACGGCGAGTCCTCGGCGAGCCGCGCCGGGTCGCCGGCGTAGCCCCGCGCCTCGGCCGCCGCAGCCGCGGCCGCCGGCGTCAGCGCGAGGTCGGGCGCCCGCCGCCGCATCCGCTCGACCAGCAGCCCCGCGCACACCCAGTCCTCCAGCGACCGCTGTCCGCGCTCGCCGGCGCAGAGCACGACCACGTCCCGCGCCTCCGCCAGCGCCCACGCGGCCGCCGCCCCCGCGTTCACGAGGGCCGCGACGCCGACCGCGGCGGCGCCGCGGGCCGCGAGCAGGGCGCGCGTGCCGTTGCTGGTCGTGAACACGACGGTCTTGCCGCGGACCCGGCCGTCCGTGAACTCCAGCGGCGAGTTGCCCAGGTCGAAGCCCGGGATCGGCAGGCCGCGGCGCTCGCCCGCGGCCAGCACGCCGTCCCCGCCCGCGGCGCGCGCCCGCGCGAGCGCCTCCTCGGGCTCGGCGACGGGCACGACCGCGGCGCAGCCGGCGTCGAGCGCGCTGACGATCGAGGTGGAGGCGCGGAGTACGTCCACGACCAGCACGGTCGCGCCCGCGAGCTGGCCGCGGGCGACCGCCTGCGCCGTCGGCACGACGTCCACGCGCACGGTCAGGGCGTGCGGTCGCGAAGGGCGCGGATCTTGAGGCGGAGCGCGTTGAGGCTGATGAAGCCCTCGGCGTCGTGCTGCCGGTAGACCGTGTCGGCCTCGAAGGTCGCGAAGTCGGTCCGGTACAGCGAGCGCGGCGACCGCCGCCCGGTGACGCTGGCGCCGCCCTTGTACAGGCGCAGGCGCACCGTCCCCGTCACGTCCTGCTGGCACTCGTCCATGAGGCCCTGGAGGATCCGGCGCTCGGGCGAGAACCAGAAGCCGTAGTAGATCATCTCCGCGTAGCGCGGCACCAGCGTGTCGCGCAGGTGCAGGACCTCGCGGTCGAGCGTCAGCGACTCGAGCGCATGCCGGGCGACGTGCAGGAGCGTGCCGCCCGGCGTCTCGTACACGCCCCGCGACTTCATGCCGACGAAGCGGTTCTCGACGAGGTCCACGCGGCCGACGCCGTGCTCGCCGCCCAGGCGGTTCAACCTCGTGAGGAGTGCGACAGGGTCGAGCCGCGCGCCGTCGACCCCCACCGGGTCGCCGCGCTCGAACTCGATCTCCACCTCGGCGGGCGCGTCCGGCGCGCTCTCGGGGTCGGTCGTGAGCTGGAACATCTTCGCGGGCGGCTCGGCCCACGGGTCCTCCAGCACGCCGCCCTCGTAGGAGATGTGAAACAGGTTGCGGTCGGTGCTGTAGGGCCGCTCGGCGGTCACCGGCACGGGGATGTCGTGGCGCGCCGCGAACTCGAGGAGCGCGGTCCGCGAGCCGAGCTCCCACTCCCGCCAGGGCGCGATCACCTGGAGGTGCGGCGCGAGCGCCGCGTACGTCAGTTCGAAGCGGACCTGGTCGTTGCCCTTGCCGGTCGCGCCGTGGGCGACGGCGTCCGCGCCTTCCCTGGCCGCGATCTCGACCTGAGCGCGGGCGATCAGCGGGCGGGCGATCGACGTGCCGAGCAGGTACGCGCCCTCGTAGACCGCGTTGGCCCGCAGCATCGGGAAGATGAAGTCCCGCACGAACTCCTGCCGGAGGTCCACGATGTGGACGGCCGCCGCGCCGGTGCGCAGCGCCTTCTCGCGGATCGGCAGGAGCTCCTCGCCCTGGCCGAGGTCGGCGCAGAACGCGACCACCTCGCAGCGGTAGCGCTCGATCAGCCAGCGGAGGATCACCGAGGTGTCGAGCCCGCCCGAGTACGCGAGAACGACGCGCTTGGGGTCAGACGTCATCGAGGGCGCCTCCCAGGAGCTGCAGGATCACGGCCTTCTGCGCGTGGAGCCGGTTCTCGGCCTGGTCGAGCACGAGGCTCTGCGGGCCGTCGAGCACGCCGTCGGTCACCTCCTCGCCCCGATGGGCGGGCAGGCAGTGCATCACGAGCGCCGAGGGCCGCGCGAAGCCGAGCAGGGTCTCGTTGATCTGGTAGCGGCTGAAGGCCTCGAGCCGCCGCTCGCGCTCGGCCTCCTGCCCCATGCTCGTCCAGACGTCGGTGTACAGCACGTCCGCGCCCGTGGCGGCGGCGCGCGCGTCCGCGCTGATCTCGCAGCGGCCGCCGAGGCCGCGCGCGGCCTCCACGACGCGCGGGTCGGGCTCGTAGCCGGGCGGGCACGCGACGACGGTCGTCGTGCCGAGCAGCGCGCCCAGCAGCAGGACCGAGTGGCAGACGTTGTTGCCGTCGCCGACCCAGGCCAGGCGCAGGCGCGTGAGGTCCAGCCCGCGCTCCCAGAGCGTGAAGAAGTCGGCGAGCGCCTGGCACGGGTGCTCGAAGTCCGAGAGCGCGTTGATCACGGGCACCGTGGCGTGGCGCGCGAGCCCCTCGACCGTGGCGTGTAGGTGGACCCGCGCGGCGATGCCGTCCACCCAGCGCGACAGGTTCCGCGCCACGTCCGGCACGGACTCGCGCGTGCCGAGGCCGATCTCCTGCCCCGAGAGGTACACGGCCCCGCCGCCGAGCTGGATGAGGCCGACCTCGAACGTGACGCGGGTCCGGAGCGAGGGCTTCTCGAAGATCAGCGCGAACGTCTTCCCCGCGAGCGGCGCCGCGCGCTGGCCCGCCTTCGAGCGCTGCTTGAGCTCGGCCGCGAGCGCGAAGAGGCCGAGGGCGGCGTCGCGCGTCAGGTCGGCCGACGAGAGGAGGCCGCGCATCACGCCGGGCCGCCCAGCGCGGTCGCGAGGACCGCGAGGGCGCGGTCGCAGTCGGGCCGCTCGACGATGAGCGGCGGCGCGAGCCGGAGCACGCGCTCGCCGGCCGTCAGCACCAGCAGGCCGGCCTCGCGGCAGCGCTCGACGACCGGGCCGGCCGGCCGGTCGAGCTCGATCCCGATGAGGAGGCCGCGGCCCCGGACCTCGCGGATCGCGGGAACGCTCCCCGCCAGGGCCCGCAGCCCCTCCACGAGGTGACGGCCCATGCGGGCGGCCCGCTCGGGGATCTTCTCCTCGATCACGGTGGCGAGCGTCGCGAGCGCCACGGACGCGACGAAGGGCGTGCCGCCGAAGGTGGACGCGTGCGAGCCGGGCGTCAGGACCCGCGCCACCTCCTCGCGCGCGAGCATCGCGCCCATCGGCACGCCGTTGGCGAGCGCCTTGGCGAGCGTGAGCACGTCGGGCTCGATGCCCGCGTGCTCGTACGCCCAGAGCCGCCCGGTCCGCCCGACGCCGGTCTGCACCTCGTCGAGGATCAGGAGCGCGCCCGACTCGTCGCAGAGCTTCCGGAGCCCCGGCAGGTAGTCGTCGTCGGGCACGTTGACGCCGCCCTCGCCCTGGATCGGCTCGACGAGGATCGCGGCGGTGCGGCTGTCGAGCGCCCGCTCCATCGCCCGGAGGTCGTTGTACGGCACGTGCTTGAAGCCCGGCATCAGCGGCTCGAAGCCGTGCTGGTACTTCTCCTGGCCCGTCGCGGTGACCGTGGCCAGCGTGCGGCCGTGGAAGGAGTTCCGCGCCGCGATGACCTCGTACCGGTCGGACGCGAACCGCTCCTTGGCGTACTTGCGCGCGAGCTTGATCGCCGCCTCGTTCGCCTCCGCGCCCGAGTTGCAGAAGAAGACGCGGTCGGCGAAGGAGTGGTCGCACAGGAGCTTCGCCAGGTGGATCTGCGGCGCCGAGTGGTACAGGTTCGAGACGTGCAGCAGCGTCGCCGCCGCCTCGCGGATGGCGCCGGTGACGCGCGGGTGGCAGTGGCCGAGCGCGACCACCGCGATGCCCGCGGCGAAGTCCAGGTACTCGCGGCCCTCGCTGTCCCACACGCGCATGCCGTCGCCGCGCACGAGGCAGATCGGCACCCGGCCGTAGTTCGGCGTGTGGTACCGCGCCGACCACTCGAGCAGCTCCCGCGTGTCCATGGCCCGTCCCCTTCCTACAGCACGATCTCGGTGCCGATGCCCGAGCGCGTGAACAGCTCGAGGAGGATCGCGTGGGGCACCCGGCCGTCGATGATGTGCGCCTTCGCCGTGCCGCCCTCGAGCGCCCGGAGCGCGGACTCGACCTTCGGCAGCATCCCGCCCTCGATCACGCCCTCGCCCATCAGCCGCTCGGCGTCCTTGCGCGCGAGCGTGCTGATCAGCCGGTCGTCGCGGTCTCGGATCCCCTGGACGTCGGTCAGGTGAATCAGCTTCTCGGCGCCCAGCGCCGCCGCGACCTGGCCCGCGACCAGGTCCGCGTTGATGTTGTAGGTCTCGCCGCCCGCCCCCACGCCGACCGGCGCGATCACGGTGATGAACCCCGCGTCCTCGAGCAGGCGGATCGGCTCGGTGTTGACCGCTTCCACCTCGCCGACCAGGCCGATGTCGACCTCCTCGCCGCTCGGCAGCCGGTGCAACCGCCGCCGCGCCCGGAGGAGCTGCGCGTCCTTGCCCGAGAGCCCCACGGCCTTGCCGCCGTGGTGGTTGATCAGGCCGACGATCTCCTTGTTGATCCGCCCGACGAGGACCATCTCGACGATCTCGACGGTCTCCTCGTCGGTCACCCGCATGCCGCCGACGAAGCGCGGCTCCTTGCCGAGCCGCTGCATGAGGGCGCCGATCTGCGGCCCGCCGCCGTGGACGATCACCGGCTTGATGCCGACGAAGCGGAGCAGGATCACGTCGAGCGCGAACGGCTCCTTGAGGTCCGCGCGCTCCATGGCCGCGCCGCCGTACTTGATCACGATCGTCTTGCCGCGGAACTCGCGGATGTACGGGAGCGCCTCCAGCAGGATCTCGGCCCGGCGGACGTCGTTCATGACCGTCACAGGATGTACCGCGACAGGTCCTGGTCCCGTGTGATCTCCGCCAGCCGGGCGTGGACGTATCCGGCGTCGATCGTCAGCTCCTTGCCCGGCATCTCCGGCGCGTCGAACGAGATCTCTTCCAAGAGCTTCTCCATCACCGTGTACAGCCGGCGCGCGCCGATGTTCTCGGTGCCCGTATTCACCAGCATCGCGATCTCCGCGATCGCGTCCACCGCGTCCGGCGCGAACCGCAGCGTGACACGCTCCGTCCGCAGCAGCTCCACGTACTGCGTGATCAGCGCGTTCCGGGGCTCTGTCAGGATGCGGACGAAATCCTCCCGCGTCAAGGGGTCCAGCTCGACGCGGATCGGGAAGCGCCCCTGCAGCTCGGGGATCAGGTCGGACGGCTTGGCGACGTGGAAGGCGCCGGCGGCGATGAACAGGATGTGGTCGGTCCGCACGATCCCGTACTTCGTCGTCACCGCCGACCCTTCGACGATCGGCAGGAGGTCGCGCTGGACGCCCTCGCGGGACACCTCGGGCCCGTGGGCGCCCTCGCGCCCCGCGATCTTGTCCAGCTCGTCGAGGAACACGATGCCGGAGTTCTCGGCGCGCCGCACGGCCTGGGCCACCACCTCGTCCATGTCGACGAGCTTCTGCGCCTCCTCCTGCGCGAGGAGCCGCCGCGCCTCCGCCACGCGGACCCGCCGCCGCTTCGTCCGCGTCGGCAGCACGTTCGAGAGCATGTCGCGGAGGTTGATGCCCATCTCCTCCAGGCCCTGGCCCGAGAGGACCTCGACCATGGGCATCGTCTGCTGCTGGGTCTCGAGCTCGACGGACCGCTCGTCGAGCTTGCCGGCGCGGAGCTGCGCCCGCAGCTTCTCCTTGGTGGCCTCCCACGGCGCGTCGGCCGAGACCTGCTCGAGCGAGCCGCTCGAGAACGGCTCCTGCTGGCGCCGGGGCAGCAGCAGCTCGAGCAGGCGCTCCTCCGCGAGCTGCTCGGCCTTCTCCTGCACCCGCGCGGTCATCTCGGCCTTCACCATGGTCACCGACAGCTCGGTCAGGTCGCGGATCATCGACTCGACGTCGCGGCCGACGTAGCCGACCTCGGTGTACTTCGACGCCTCGACCTTCAGGAACGGCGCCTGCGCGAGCTTGGCGAGCCGGCGCGCGACCTCGGTCTTCCCGACGCCCGTCGGCCCGATCATGATGATGTTCTTCGGCGCGACCTCGTCGCGCAGCTCGGCCGGCAGGTTCTGCCGCCGCCAGCGGTTGCGCAGCGCCACCGCGACCGCCCGCTTCGCCCGCTCCTGCCCGACGATGTAGCGGTCGAGCTCCGCGACGATCTGGGCCGGGGTGAGCGCGAGACCGTCCGTGATCACAGGACCTCCACGGTCACGTGCTCGTTGGTGTACACGCAGATCGACGCGGCCACGCGCATCGCCTCGGTCGCGATCGCCCGGGCGTCGAGGCCCGAGTGCGCGACCAGGGCGCGGGCGGCGGCGAGCGCGTACGGGCCGCCCGAGCCGATCCCGATCAGGCCGTCGTCGGGCTCGATCACGTCGCCCGTGCCCGAGAGGATGAACGACAGGTCGCGGTCGGCGACCGCCAGCAGCGCCTCGAGCCGCCGCAGGACCCGGTCCTGGCGCCAGTCCTTGGCGAGCTCGACCGCCGCGCGCGCGAGGTTGCCGCGGTGCTCCTCGAGCTTGCCCTCGAACCGGGCGAAGAGCGTGAACGCGTCGGCGGCGGTGCCGGCGAAGCCCGCGAGCACCCGGTCGTGATGGAGCTTGCGCACCTTCCGTGCCCCCGCCTTCACGATCGTCTCGCCGATCGAAACCTGCCCGTCGCCGGCGAGCGCGACCTGGCCCCGGTGGCGCACCGAGACAATGGTGGTCGCGTGCACGGCGGGGACCGGGGCCATCCCCGGGCTCAGGCCCGCGCGCGGGCGCGCGGGTGCGCGGCGTCGTAGACGCGCATGAGCTGGTCGGCGCTCACGTGCGTGTAGCGCTGGGTGGTGGACAGGCGGCTGTGCCCGAGGAGCTCCTGGATCGCCCGGAGGTCGGCGCCGGCGTCGAGCAGGTGCGTGGCGAACGTGTGGCGCAGCGTGTGCGGGCTCACCCGCTGCGCGATCCCGGCCGCCCGCGCGCTCCGGCGCACGATCGTGTGGATCGCGCGCGCGGTGAGCCGGCCGCCGCGCCCGTTGCGCCAGAAGGGGCCCCGCGCCGCCCCAAGCGCCGCCAGGTGGACGCCGAGCGCCCGCGCCGCCTTGGCGCCAAAGGGGACGATGCGCTCCTTCCGTCCCTTGCCCAGCACACGCACGGTCTGCTCCGCGAGGTCGACGTCGCCCACGTCGAGCGCCGCCAGCTCGGAGACGCGCAGCCCGGACGCGTAGAGCAGCTCGAGGATCGCGAGGTCGCGGGCGCGCGCCGCGCCGCCGAGCGCGCGCCCCTCGACGAGCGCCGTGGCCTCGTCGATCGGCAGGAACGAGACGAGCTTCCGTGGAAGGCGCGGCCCCCGGACCTCGCGGGCGGGGTTCCGCGCGAGCACGCCGCGCCGCACGAGGAAGTGGAACCAGCTCCGCACCGCGGCGAGCTTGCGCGCGACCGAGGCCGGATCGAGGCCGCGCGCGTGCAGGTGGGCGAGGAACGCGCGCACCGCGCGGGCGTCGACGTCGGCGAGGCGTCGACCGCCGCCGACCCGCTGGAACTCGAGGAGGTCGCTCCGGTAGCTCCGGAGGGTGTGCGGCGAGGCGTCCTTCTCCAGCGCGAGGTGCCTGAGGAACGCGGCCAGCGGATCGCTCATGCCACCGGGAGCCCGGCCTCCCGCTCGAAGTCGCAGCCCTCGCGCACGCAGCGCTGCACGACGCGGCCGCGCGCCGCCCGCTCGGTGAGGAACGATGCGCCACACTTCGGACACGGCGCCGCCACCGGCCGCTGCCACAGGGCGAACTTGCACCCGGGGTACGCGGAGCACCCGTAGAAGGTGCGCCCCCGCTTGGAGCGCCGCTCGACGAGCTGGCCCGCGCACCCGGGCTCCGGGCACGCGATGCCGAGGGTCACCGGCTTCGTCGTCCGGCACTCCGGGTAGCCGGAGCAGGCGATGAACTTGCCGAAGCGGCCGTGCTTGATGACCATCGGCTTGCCGCACGTCGGGCACGTCTCGTCCGTCGGCTGGTCCTCGGCGCGCTCCTGTCCGGGCAGGTTGCGCTTGTACTTGCAGTCGGGGTACGCCGAGCAAGCGATGAACTTGCCGAAGCGGCCCCGCCGCTCGCGCAGCGGCTCGCCGCACTCCGGACACGCCTCGCCGATGTCCTCGCCCGCCTTCTCGTTGACCATGTGCTTGCGGGCGCGCGCGAGGTCCGCCTTGAACGGCTCGTAGAACTCGCGCACGGTCTCGACCCAGTCGCGCTGGCCCTCCTCGATCGCGTCGAGCGAGTTCTCCATCTGGGCCGTGAACTCGACGTCCATGATCTCGGGAAAGAACGGCTGGAGCCGGTCGGTGACGGTGCTCCCCAGCTCGGTCGGGAAGAGCGTGCGCCGCTCCCGGTGCACGTAGCCGCGGTCGTTGATGATCGTGCCGAGGATGGAGGCGTACGTGGACGGCCGGCCGATGCCGAGCTCCTCGAGGGCCTTGATGAGCGAGGCCTCCGTGTAGCGCGGGGGCGGCTGGGTGAAGTGCTGCTTCGGCTCGAGCCCGAGCCGGCGCAGCACCTCGCCCTCCGCGAGCGGCGGCAGCGCGCTTTCCGGCTCCTCGTCGACGGGTGGCGCCTCGTCCTCCTGGCTCTCCTCGTAGACCGCCGTGAAGCCCTTGAAGCGCAGCGTCGAGCCCTGGGCGCGGAAGAGGCACCGCCCGGCCTCGATGTCGGCGGCGACCGTGTCGTACACGGCCGGCATCATCTGGCTCGCCACGAAGCGCTCCCAGACCAGGCGGTACAGCGCGAGCTGGTCCTTCGTGAGGAAGCGCGCCACGGACCGCGGGTCGTGCCGCACCTCCGAGGGCCGGATCGCCTCGTGCGCCTCCTGGGCGCTGCCCCGCGAGCGGTAGGTGGGCGGCGCGTCGGGCACGTACTCGCGGCCGAGCCGCGCGGTGATCCAGCCGCGCGCCTCGTCCTGGGCCTCCCGCGCGACGCGGACCGAGTCCGTGCGCATGTAGGTGATCAGGCCCTCGGCGCCCTCGGCGCCCAGGTCGATGCCCTCATAGAGCTGCTGGGCGACCGTCATCGTCTTCCTCGCGGTGAAGCCCAGCTTGCGCCCCGCCTCCTGCTGCAGGGTCGACGTGATGAACGGCGGCGTGGGGTTGCGCCTCCGCTCGCCGCGCGTCACGGACCGGACGGTGAAGCGCGCGTCCTCGAGCGACGCCACGAGCCCGTGCACGGCCTGCTCGTCGCCGAGCGACGCCTTCGCGCCGGCGACTTCCTTGAGCGTCGCCACGAACTCCGGCGGCAGCGTGGACGCCAGGCGGGCGTGCAGCGACCAGTACTCGACCGGCACGAACGCCTGGATCTCGCGCTCGCGGTCGACGATGAGGCGCACGGCCACCGACTGGACGCGGCCGGCCGAGAGGCCGCGCTGGACCTTCTCCCACAGGAGCGGCGAGAGGCTGTAGCCGACGAGGCGGTCGAGCACGCGCCGCGCCTGCTGGGCGTCCACCTTCTTGAGATCGATCTTGCCGGGCCGGGTGAACGCCGCCCTCACGGCGCGCTCGGTGATCTCGTTGAACGTGACCCGGTAGACCTTCTTCCGGTCGACGTCGAGCTCCTGCGCAAGGTGCCAGCCGATCGCCTCGCCCTCGCGGTCCGGGTCCGTCGCGACGTAGAGCGCGTCGGCCTTCGCGGCCGCGCGCTTCAGCTCGTCGAGGACCTTCTTCTTCGCGGGCGTGACGACGTACTTCGGCTTGAAGTTCTTCTTCGGGTCCACGCCGAGCTGCGACTTCGGCAGGTCGCGCACGTGTCCCATCGACGCCTTCACGATG
>MGBU01000129.1 GCA_001790205.1 Candidatus Rokubacteria bacterium GWA2_73_35
CGGGAGAAGGTCTACGCCCGGATGATCTCCGAGCGGAAGCGGATCGCCGCCAGGTTCCGGTCGGAGGGCGAAGGCCGGAGCGCCGAGATCCTGGGGACCCTGGAGAAGGAGCTGCGCCAGATCCGCTCGGGCGCCTACCGGCGGGCCCAGGAGGTCCGCGGGAAGGCCGACGCCGCGGCCACGCGCGTCTACGGCGAGGCCTACAGCCGCGACCCCGAGTTCTACGCCTTCTCACGGACGCTCGAGGCCTACCGGGAGGGGCAGAACAAAGACTCGGTGCTGATCCTCACGACCGACAGTGACTATTACCGCTACCTGAAGCAGGCCGCCCGCCCGGAGCGCGCGGCGCGGTGAGCCGACTCAGGCCATGAGCGCGATGAGGCGGTGCGCGACGCCGCCCGCCAGGAGCGCGAGCGCGATCGTGAAGGCGGAGATCAGGAGCGCGCGCCGCCAGCCGAGCTCGCGGGCGAGGACCGCGACGGTGGCGATGCACGGGATGTAGAGGGTGTTGACGAGCGCGTAGGTGAAGATCTGCCCGCGGTCCATGAAGCGCAGGAGGTCGTCGGCACCCGTGCCGTACTGCGCGATCGCGAGCGTGATCAGGAGCTGGAGTGCCAGCTCCTTGCGCAGCACCGCGAAGATCAGCGTGAGGCCGGCCACGGCGGGCAGCCCGAGCCAGCCCTCGACGAGGGGCCGGAGCGGCACGGTGAACGCCCAGACCAGCCCGGTCTCGTAGATCACGCCGAGCGCGAGGCTCCCGGCGAGCACGACGGGCGTGGCGACGCAGACGAAGCCCTTGAAGCGGTGCCACGTCTGCCGGAGCATCCCGAGGACCGACGGCCTGCGGAACGGGAACATCTCCATCACCAGGCCGGTCGAGCGGCCGGGCAGGACGCGGTTCAGCCCGAGGCCCGCGCCGAAGCCGAGGCCCGCCACGATCAGGTAGATCGCCACCGCCGGCGCCCAGCCGACGTAGCGCGCGACCGCGCCGGCGATCACGGCGGTGCGCGCGCTGCACGGCATCAGGCACACGAGCGTGCTCGCCAGGACGCGCTCGCGCATCGTCGCGAGCACGCGCGTGCCCATGATCGCGGGCACGTTGCAGCCCGCGCCCGCGACGAGCGGGATGGCCGCCCGCCCGTGCAGGCCGAGCCGGTGCATGAAGGGGTCGGTGAGGAAGGCGACCGCGTTGAGGTAGCCGGTGTCCTCCAGCACCGAGAGGATCAGGTAGAAGGTGAGGACGTAGGGGATGCCGACGGCGAGCGCGGCGTTGACGCCGGCGTCCACGCCCCAGAGCAGGCTGCGCCCCGCGGCGCCCTCGCCGAGCGCCAGGCGGACGGCGGCGCGGATGCCGGGCGACGCCCACGCCTCCCAGAGCGCGGTGAGGAGCGTCGAGAGGTAGTCGCCCATCCAGAAGAGCGTCGCGAAGAGGCCGACGAGGACGGCGGCGAGCAGCGGGAAGCCGGTCGCCGGCGCCGTCGTGAGCCGCCAGAAGCGGTCCTGCCGCGCCGACGGCGCGCACACGCGGGTCTTCACCTTCTCGGCGATCTCGCCCGCCAGGCCGTGGCGCTCGCGCGCGATGCGGATCGGGGCGGGCTCGTCGTGGCCCGCGGCGATGCGCTCCGCGGCCGCCTCGGCGTCGGCGAGGATCCGCTCGCCCGCCGGCAGGTCCCGTGCCCAGGCGCGCGTCTCGTCGTCCTCCTCGAGGAGCAGCAGGGCGACCGCGCGCGGCGGGAGACCCCACGGCAGCGCGACGTCCGCCGCGGCGAGCCGCTCGGCGAGCGCGGCGACCGCCTCCTCCACGTCCCGGCCGTAGCGCGGGGTCGCCCGGCGCGGGGCGGCGGCACGAGCCTCGGCGAGCGCGGCCTCGACGAGCTGGTCGAGCCCCTGGCCGCGGATCGCGACGGTCGGGACGACGGGGACGCCGAGGAGCCGCGCGAGGCGCCGCGCGTCGATCCGGAGCCCCTCACGCCACGCCTCGTCCACGAGGTTCAGCGCGATCACGAGGCGGAAGCCGAGGTCGAGGAGCTGGAGCGGCAGGAAGAGGTTGCGCTCGAGCCGGGTCGCGTCCACGACCACGCAGACGACGTCGGGCCCGCCGTCGAGCAGCGCGCGGCGCGCCACCCACTGGTCCTCGGAGGTCGAGCCGATGGCGTAGGTCCCGGGCAGGTCCATCACGCCGATCTCCTCGTCCTTGAAGCGCGTCGTGGCGAGGTGGACCTCGACCGTCTTGCCCGGATAGTTCGCGGTGACGACGCCCATGCCCGTGAGCCGGTTGAACACGCTCGACTTGCCGACGTTCGGGTTGCCGGCCAGCGCCAGGCCCGTGGGCATCTCGCGCTTCCAGCGCGCGATCTCGCCGTGGCAGGAGAGCACGCGCTACGCCTTCCGCACCAGGATGCGCGCGGCGACGTCCCGCCCGAGCGCGTAGCGCGCGCTGCCGACGCGCACCAGGAGCGGCCCGCCGAAGGGCGCGACCTCGTCGACCTCGACCTTCGTCTGCGGCAGGAGGCCGAGCGCCGCGAGGTCGCGGAGGAGCCCCCGCTCCTCGCGCTCGATCCGGAGGATGATCGCGGCCTGGCCGGCCTTCAGGCGGTCGAGGGACGTGGCGTGCTCGGGGCGGAGCGTGCCGTCGGGGGCGGGGATCGGGTTGCCGTGGGGGCACGTCGCCGGGTCGCCGAGGAGCGTCGCGAGCGCCTCGGCGACGTCGTCGGCGAGGACGGGCGTGAGCCGGCAGGCCTCCTCGTGCACGCGCTCCCACGGCAGGCGGAGCTGGTCGGTGAGGAAGCGCTCGAGCAGGCGGTGGCGGCGCACCAGCCTGAGCGCGATGGGCCGGGCCGCGGCGGTCAGCCGGAGCCGCCCCCCGCGCTCGGCGCGGAGCAGGCCCAGTGTCTCGAGCTGGCCCAGGCGCTCGCCCGCGGCCGCGTCGTCAAGGCCGAGCCGCGCGGCCAGCGCGGCGCGGGAGGCCGGCGGCTCCTCGCGCTCGAGGCGGGAGACCGCGTCCAGGCACTCGAGGACGGCGGGCGGTAGCGAGGCAGGATCCATGGCCGGCTATGTTTTAAGCAAGCTGGCTGCCAGGGGTGAAGGGCTCCTAACCATCCGAGAGCACAGACGTTCGGCCGGCCGCCCGGCTGGCCCGGCCGGGGCGCGCCCGCCCCACGCGGGGCGGCGCCATCCCGCCGCGGGGCGGTACCCTGGGGGCGCCAGGGGGGTGACACGGATGCTCGAGGAGGCGCGGGGCGGGGAACGGGCGGAGGGCCCCGGGGGCGCGTACACGCCCGAGGACCTCGCCGCCCGCGGGTTCGACCACGCGCGCGACCTCGGCGCTCCGGGCGAGTACCCGTTCACGCGCGGCATCCACCCGTCCATGTACCGCGGGCGGGTCTGGACGATGCGCCAGTACGCGGGCTTCGGCACCGCGGCGGAGACCAACCGCCGGTTCCGCCACATGCTCGCGCAGGGCCTCGGCGGGCTCAACGTCGCCTTCGATCTCCCCACGCAGCACGGCTACGACTCCGACCACCCGCTCGCCCGCGGCGAGGTCGGCAAGGTGGGCGTGCCGGTCAGCTCGCTCCGGGACCTCGAGACGGTCTTCGAGGGCATCCCGCTCGAGCAGGCGAGCCCCGCGAACGCGATCAACGCGCCCGCGGCGGTGATCCTGGCGATGTACGTGGCCCTCGCCGCCCGGCAGGGCCTGCCGCTCGAGCGGCTCTCGGGCTCCACGCAGAACGACATCCTCAAGGAGTTCGTCGCGCGGGGCACCTACATCTTCCCGCCGGCGCCCTCGCTCCGGCTCGTGACGGACGTGATCGAGTTCTGCGCCGCGCGGCTGCCGCGCTGGAACTTCATCAACGTCTGCGGCTACCACATGCGCGAGGCCGGCTCGACGCTCGTCCAGGAGGTCGGCTTCGCGCTCGCCGACGCGATCACCTACGTCGAGGCCGCGTGCGCGCGCGGCGTGCCCGTGGACGCGTTCGCGCCGCGCTTCGCGTTCAACTTCACGGCGGGCACCGAGCTCCTCCGCGAGGCGGCCAAGTTCCGGGCGATGCGGCGCCTCTGGGCGCGCCTGATGCGCGAGCGGTTCGGCGCGCGGACGCCGGCGAGCTGGCTGTTCCGCACGGGCGCGGGCTCGGGGGCGAGCCAGCTCACCGCGCAGCAGCCGGAGACCAACATCGTGCGCGTGACGCTCCACGCGCTCGCCGCGATCTTCGGCGGCGCCCAGTCGCTCCACACGGCGGCGTACGACGAGGCGCTGGCGCTGCCGACCGAGAAGTCGGTGGACCTGGCCCTTCGCACCCAGCAGGTGCTCGCCTACGAGGCGGGCGTGGCCGACGTGGTGGACCCGCTCGCGGGCTCGTACTACGTCGAGTCGCTGACGACCGAGATCGAGGCCGACGCGCGGGCGCTCATCGCCGAGGTGGAGCGCCGCGGGGGGATGCTCGCCGCGATCGAGTCCGGCTGGGTCCAGCGGCAGATCGCCGACGCGGCGTGGGAGCAGCAGCGCCAGATCGAGGCCGGCGAGCGCGTGGTCGTCGGCGTCAACCGCCACGTGGACGCCGAGCCCCCGCGCGTCGAGATCCACCGCCACCGGGAGGAGGTCGCGGCGGCGCGCGCCGCGGAGCTGGCCGCGCTCCGGGCGGAGCGGGACGGGGGCGCGGTCGCCCGCGCGCTCGGCGAGCTGCGGGACGCGGCGGCGGGCGACGCCAACCTGTTGCCCGTGCTCGTGCGCGCGGTCGAGGCGTACGCGACGGTCGGCGAGATCTGCGACGTGCTCCGCGGCGTGTTCGGCGAGTACCGCGCGGTCCAGGCGTACTGAGGTCATGGGGGGCTCCGGGCGCCCCCCAAGCCCCCCGGCGGGCCGGCGCGCGGGGCCGGCGCTCAGCCGGCCGCGAGCAGCTCCTCGGCGACGCGCTTGACCTCGGCGGCCTCGACCTGGCCCTTGTGCGTCTTCATGACGTCGCCGACGAGGCGGCCGACCTGCTTGGGGTCGGTGACCCCGAGCGCCGCGAGGCGCTCGCGGACGAGCGTCCTGAGCGCGGCCGCGTCGAGACCCTTCGGCAGGAAGCGCTCGCAGAAGGCGATCTCGAAGGCGAGCTGCGCGGCCTGGGCGGCGCCCCGCTCGCCCAGCTTCTCGTACTCCGCGAGCGCCTTCTGGAGCTGCCGGCGGTACGCGCCGATCACGTCGACGACGAGGGCGTCGTCCACCGTGCCCGTGAAGCCCTTCGCGGTGCGGCGCTCCTGGAGCCGTGTCTTCAGCATGCGGACGACGTCGGCGGTGCGCGCGTCCTTGGCCCGGATCGCCTGCGTGAGCGTGTCGCTGAGCGTCTCTTCGAGTCCCATGGTCTTCTCCGTCCCCGGCGGGGTATGATGCTTCCACTTTATCGCCATCGTCGCCGAAAGGAGAAGCCTGCCGTGGACGCCGCCGAGCTCTGCTGGACGCCCGCGACCGAGCTCGCGAAGCTGATCCGCGCCCGGAAGCTCTCACCCGTCGAGCTGACGCGGGCGGTGCTGGCGCGGCTCGAGCGCCTGAACCCCGCGCTCAACGCGTTCTGCACGGTGACGGCCGACCTGGCGCTCGCCGAGGCGCGCGACGCGGAGCTGGCGGTGATGCAGGGCGCGCCGCTCGGCCCGCTCCACGGCCTCCCGTACTCGATCAAGGACCTCAGCCTGACGAAGGGCATCCGCACCATGTCGGGCTCGCACGTGTTCGCCACGCGCGTGCCCGACGTGGACCCGCCGTTCGTGCGCCGGCTCCGCGAGGCGGGCGGGATCATGCTCGGCAAGACCACGACCCCGGAGTTCGGCTGGAAGGGGATCGGCGACAGCCCGCTCACCGGCATCACCCGCAACCCCTGGAACCCGGCGCTGACGACGGGCGGCTCGAGCGCGGGCGCGGGCGCGGCGGCCGCCGCCGGGATCGGCCCGCTGCATCAGGGCTCCGACGGCGCGGGCTCCATCCGCATCCCGTCGGGCTTCTGCGGGATCTACGGCCTCAAGCCCTCGTTCGGGCGCGTGCCCACGTGGCCGGTCTCGAACACCGACTACGCCTCCCACGTCGGCCCGATGACCCGCACCGTCGCCGACGCGGCGCTGATGCTCTCCGTGATGGCCGGGCCCGACGAGTGGGACCGGACCTCGCTCGAGGCGCCGCCCGCGGACTACGTGGGCCAGCTCGACGCCGGGATCAAGGGGCTGCGCGTCGCGTGGAGCCCCGACCTCGGCGGCCTGCGCGTCGACCCGGAGGTGGCGGCGCTCGCGCGCGGGGCGGCGCGCGCCTTCGAGGGCCTCGGCTGCGCGGTCGAGGAGGTGCAGCCGGGCTTCGCCGACTCGCACGAGCTGATCCGCCTGCTCTGGAGCACCCACGAGGCGGGCAACTACGCGCAGTACCTGCCCGCGTGGCGCGAGCGCATGGACCCGGGGTTCGTCGCGTGCATCGAGGACGGCCTGCGCGTGAGCCTGGCCGCGTACATCGAGGCCCGCGGCGAGAAGCTCGCGTACTGGGACAGCGTGCGCCCGCTCTTCGAGCGCTACGACCTCCTGCTGACGCCGACGCTCTCCGTCGCCGCGTTCCCGGTGGGGCGGATCAACCCCGAGCACTGGCCGCAGCACGCGTGGGACTGGATCGCGTGGGCCTCGTTCAGCTATCCGTTCAACTTCACCGGCCAGCCCGCGGCGACGGTGCCCGCCGGGTTCACACCGGCCGGGCTCCCCGTCGGGCTCCAGATCGTCGGCCGGCGCTTCGCCGACCTGACCGTGCTCCAGGCCTCGGCCGCGTACGAGCGGGCGCGGCCGTGGGCCGCGAAGCGTCCGACGCTCGACTAGCCTCGCCTCCAGACGAGAGAGGACGACCATGACGTTCGGCTACCGGCGCA
Source organism: Candidatus Rokubacteria bacterium GWA2_73_35 (assembly GCA_001790205.1). Taxonomy (GTDB): domain Bacteria; phylum Methylomirabilota; class Methylomirabilia; order Rokubacteriales; family CSP1-6; genus GWA2-73-35. The sequence continues at coordinate 6,873 of MGBU01000129.1, forward strand.
GCTACCGCGGCAGGATCCGGGCCGTGCTGCTCGACTGGGCGGGCACCACGATGGACTTCGGCTGCATGGCGCCCGCCGTCGTGTTCGTGAAGGTCTTCGAGCGCGCGGGCGTGCCGATCACGATGGACGAGGCGCGCGCGCCGATGGGCGCCCACAAGCGCGTGCACATCCAGAAGCTCACCGAGCAAGACGCCGTCCGCGCGCGCTGGCAGGCGCGCCACGGCCGGCCGCCGGGCGAGGCCGACGTGGACCGGATGTTCGCCGACTTCGTCCCGCTCCAGCTCGAGTGCCTGTCCGAGTACTCGACGCTCATCCCCGGCACGCTCGAGGTCGTGGGGGCGCTCCGCGCGCGCGACGTCAAGCTCGGCTCCACGACGGGCTACCTGCGCGAGATGATGGCGATCAACCTGGCCGACGCCAAGGCGCAGGGCTACGAGCCCGACGCGACCGTGTGCGCCTCGGACGTCCCGGCCGGCCGCCCGTACCCGTACATGTGCCTGCAGAACATGCTCGACCTGCGCGTGTGGCCCGTGGAGGCGTGCGTGAAGGTGGACGACACGCTGCCCGGGATCGAGGAGGGCCTGAACGCCGGCATGTGGACGGTCGGCCTCGCGGTCAGCGGCAACGAGGTGGGGCTACCGCTCGCCGCGTGGCAGGCGCTCCCGCCCGCCGAGCAGCAGGCGCGGCGCGAGCGCGCGTATGGGCGCCTGCGCATGGGCGGCGCGCACTACGTCGTGGACACGATCGCCGACTTGCTCCCGTGCCTCGACGACGTCGACGCGCGCCTGGCGCGCGGCGAGAAGCCCTGATCGGCTACCATCACTCCATGGCTCGCCGCGGCGTCGAGACGGGGTTCATCCTGGACCGCCAGTGGCACTGGCTGCGAGGGGAGATGGAGCGCACGAAACGGCCCGCGCTCCTGCTCGCCGCGCGTCTCCTGAACGAGGCGGCCGTGCCGTACGCCATCATCGATGGGGTCGCCCTCCAGGTCCACCAGCCGGAGCCCCGAACCACACCGGACATCGACCTGGCCGTCCCGGCGCTCGACCAGATCCCACGCGCCCGCCTCGAAGGAGCGGGCCTCCGGCTCACCGGCCGCTTCGCCCACTCCGAGAACTGGATCGGACCCGAGGAGACGCCGGTCCAGTTCACCGACGATCGCGCGCTCTCGCACGCCATCGCGCGCGCCGAGGAGATCGAGGTGGAGGGCACGCGCCTGCGTGTGATCCGACGCGCCGACCTGCTGCACGAGAAGCTGCGCTCCGGCTCCGATCCGGCGCGCCGGCGCTCGAAGCGGCTCCAGGACTTCGCCGACGCCCAGGCCCTGCTGGAAGCCGATCCTGGCCTGGCCGCGGAGCTGACCCCGGAGGAACGCGCGCTCCTCGACCGGCTCCCCCGGTAGGCGGGCCCCCCCCTGCGCCCTGAGGGGGCGCGATCCCTGTCGCCTATCGGTGCCTGTTCGTGGCAAGATCGAGCACCGTGGCACGCAACGCCCAGGTCATCCGCCAGTGGCACCTCCTGCGGCGCCTGGAAGGCTCGACGGGGCTGACGCTGCAGGAGCTTGCCGACGGACTGCCCGACGACTCCCCCAAGCATCTCCGCACCCTGCGCCGGGATCTTGATGCGCTGGAGAGCGTCGGCGTCCCGCTGCTGACCGAGCGCGTCAACGGTCAGACCCGCTGGAAGCTCCTCGACGGCTTCCGGCGGCTGCCGGCGCTCGGGTTCGCCCCGTCGGAGCTGATGGCGCTCGTGTTCAGCCGCGACCTGCTCCGCCCCCTCCAGGGCACGCACATCCATGCGGCGCTCGACTCCGCGCTCACCAAGGCGTCGGCCGCGCTTCCGCCGGCCGGCCTCGATTTCGTCCGCCAGATGCGCGAGTTCCTCTCGGTCCGGTTCGGCCCGCACAAGACCTACCGCGCGCACCGCGACGTGATCGATCGCGCCAGCCGCGCGATCGCCGACCGGCGGACCGTGCAGATCCGCTACCTCTCCGCGTCCAGCGGCAAGACCGGTCGCCGCGAGGTCGATCCCTATCACCTCTGGTATGCGGCGGGCGGGCTCTACCTGATCGGCCACTGCCATCGCCGGCGGGACGTGCGCATGTTCGCGGTCGAGCGAATTCGCTCCCTCACGATCACGGACCACGCGTACCAGCTCCCGCTCGGATTCGAAGTCGAGGCGTACGTGCAGGACGCGCTCGTGGTGATGCGGGGCCGGCAGATCGCCGTTGAGCTGGTGTTCGACCGGCCCACCGCCGCCTGGGCGCGGGACCGCGTCTGGCACCCGAGCCAGCAGATCGCACCGCTCCGGGGCGGCCGGCTGCGGATGACGCTTCGCGTCGCCGACACCCGGGAGCTGGTCGGGTGGATCCTGAGCTTCGGCCGGGGCGTGAGGGTGGTCCGGCCGGCCGAGCTGAGGGACAGGGTGCGGGAGGAGGCCAGAAAAATCGCCGGGCGGGAGTGACCTGATCTGTCACACGCGGGGGGTAAGCTGCCGGCAACTGACTGAGAGGGGGATCCCGACACATCGACGGACATTGGGCAATCATTCGTGTCGACGAAGGAGATTCTCACGAGGAGCACCTTGTCTAGGGCCATGCGACGACCAGATACCATCACACAACTTCAGGCTGACGCCCGTATCTACGGTCGGTGTCCAAGCTGTGACGAGGACTTCCCGCTGAAGCGGGCGCTCCTCTTCTATGCGGACGCGCCGCTTCCGGACTCGGCACGGAAACGGCTCGAGGCGCGCCGAGCAGACCTTAAGGCTCGCGCGATAGCGCTTCGCGCGGGCCGCCGCAGTGCGCGAGAAGGCGCGATGCAGAAGGCGATCGATGTGAACGTCGGCAAGATTCTCGAGAGGGTCGCGCCGGTGTGCGACGGGTTCGGGAGCGTCCCACGCGACTGCCGTCCGCTGTTCGATCCGATCGACTACGTCGTCTTCAACGGGCTCTCGGCGCACGGCGAAGTGAAGTCCATCACGTTCCTCGACGTGAAGACGGGCGGCGGCGCACTGAACCGGCGACAGCGACAGATCCGGGCGGTCGTCGAGGCCGGGAAAGTCGAGTGGCAGGAGTATTCCATCGAGGCCCGGCCGTGAAGTCGGCGCTCGTCGCGACGTTTCAGGACTTCCGGCGCATTCTCGGCGTGTGCCCGTGCTGCGGCGAAGTCTTCCGCCTGACCGATCTCATGATCGCGTACCGAGCCAAGCCGGCCGTCACGTGGTTGGACAGTCTCGAGGCGGACGAGGGCCGCCAGCAACGGGTCGAGGACAGGTTCGCCGAGGACGAACAGCGGATCCGCGAGCTGGCGAAGGAGCGCGGCCGGCGGGCCCTGCCGCGCTTGTTGCGCGAGGCCGAGCCGCTCTTCGCCTGCCGCGGCTACTTCGCGCACGACGTGAAGCCGCTCTTCGATCCGGTCGATTACATCGTCTTCGACGGAATGAATGCCTCGCCGGCTGTGACACGCATCGTTCTTTTCGACGGCCCGGCGCTCGGCCACGCGCGGGAGCGCGTCCAGCGCTCGATCCAGCGCGCCCTCGAGGCAGGCAATTGCGAGTGGAAGACCGTGCGGATGGGGAAGGACGGCCGGATTCAGCCGGAGCGCGGGCGGTGACCGTGATGACACGCGAGAGAGCCGACGGGGCTAGCAGATTCCGGAGCTTCTTCTGCGACGCAACCGGCTTTGCGCCGTACGAATGGCAGGTCAAGGTCGCGATCGAGGGGTTGCCCGGCGTCCTCGCTGTTCCAACGGGGCTCGGCAAGACGGAGGGCGTGGCGCTCGCGTGGGCGTGGCGGCGCGCCGGCGGCGCCGATGAGCCGCGTCACCTTGTCTACTGTCTCCCGATGCGGACGCTCGTCAGGCAGACTGTTGAACGCCTCGACCAGTACTTCGAGGCGCTGAAGCAGAAGCGCTCGCTCGAGGTCTCCGTCTACCAGCTGATGGGCGGTGCGGTCGACGAGGGATGGGCACGCTGGCCCGACAAGCCGTGGGTCCTCGTCGGGACGCAGGACCAGCTCCTGTCGCGCGCGCTGAACCGCGGCTACGCGATGAGCCGGTTCGAGTGGCCGGTGCACTTCGGCTTGCTCAACAATGACTGCCGCTGGGTGATCGACGAAGTGCAGCTCATGGGCCCTGGCCTCTGGGCGACCGCGCAGCTCGACTGGATGCGCCAGAAGCGCTTCCCGTGCGTGAAGCCGTGCCGCACGACCTGGATGAGCGCCACGGTCGGCCCGGGCTTCCTTGCAACAACCGATCGCACGCGGGACGGGTTCGGCGTCATGTCTGCGATCGCCCTGCCTATCGACAGCGATCCGCATCCGGAGATGAAGTTGCGGCGTGCTGCCAAGCGAACTGTGGAATGGTTCACAAATGGGAATGATGTAGCCTCCGAAGTGAAACAGAAGCATCAGCGGGGGACGCTGTCGCTCGTGGTCTGCAACACGGTCGACACAGCGCGCAAGGTGTTCTCCGCGCTGCCCGATTCCCAGCCCAAGGTTCTCCTCACGTCTCGCTTTCGGCGTCAGGACCGAGACGAGCATGAGCGACGGTTGCTTGAGTTCGAGGCGAAGAGGCGAGCGGAGGAGAGGAAGCGTGACAGCGAGGGCAGGTTAGAGGACCGGGGCAAGCCGATCCCCGACGACGACGGCCTCGTCTGCGTGAGCACCCAGGTCGTGGAAGCGGGGGTCGATATCTCCGCCTACCAGCTCTGGTCGGAGCTTGCGCCCTGGCCCTCGGTGATCCAGCGGCTCGGCCGACTGAACCGCGATGGTCGAAACAACGAAGCGAAGGCGTGGTTCTGGGAGACGCCGGAACGGGATGGCGGCAAGAAGGCACAGGAGCGGATCGGACCCTACGACGCCGAGGACGTCGAACGAGCGAAGAAGCTTCTCGATGCGTTGATTCTCCTGTCCGACAAGCCCTTTGCCGAGGCGATCAAGGACCTCGAGCAACAACACGCCGGGGACGCGGAGAAGGCACTCCAGCCGAAGCTAGCACCCATGCCGCGCGCCCTGGACGTGCACGGCCTGTTCTCGACAGAGCGCGACGTGCACGGCGGCTTCACGGACGTGAGCGCGTACGTGCGCGGAACAGGTCCCGACGCCGACCTCACTGTCTTCTGGCGCGACTGGCGAGGCACGGCTCCTCCTCGCGGCGACGATCTCGACGGTCCACCTCTCGATGTGCAGAACGAAGGATGCGCGGTCCCGTTCTTCCATCTCCGCGACGCTCTCAAGGCACGGCGCGCGGTTGCGCGGACGTGGAATGACGAGGACGACGCATGGGAACACGTCGCGCCGAGAGACCTTTGTCCCGGAATGGTCATCATGCTCCATCGCGACGTCGGCGGTTACGACGCCCGCCTGGGGTGGACCGGCGAGAAGGACGACGTACTCGGCGACGTGCCCCGCGTGGGCCGCGGTCGCGCGCTGCGCGACGACGAGCGGACCGAGGCTGGCTACTGGGCATCGCTCGACACGCACCTTGCCGATGCAAGATCCGAGGCCGGAAGACTGTGCGCCGCGTTGGGACTCGACGACGAGGACCAGATGTTCCCCCGCATTCGCACCGCGATCATCGAAGGGGCGGCGCTGCACGACCTCGGCAAGGCGCACCCGCAGTGGCAGCAAGCTCTTCCCGCCGTTTCGGCGCTGCCCGGCGGGCCCTGGGCGAAGTGCCCCCGCGTGCTCGCCGTGGACGTGAGGGCGGGCGATGCGGAGAGCGTCCGCGCAGAAGTCTCCAAGCGCCTCGACGGCGCGTTGGCGCTGCCGGACGAGACGCGCCGGCCCGGGCGTGAGGAACGCGTGCGCCTCCGATGGGCCGTGGCCGAGAAGCTGAAACGCCAAACGATCGAGGGGTTGAAGGGGATCGGTGGGGTGCGATGGGCGGGTCACGTTCCGTTCCGTCCGAGGATGCGACACGAGGCCGCTTCTGCGCTCGCGATGTGGCGGCGCTACCGCGAAGGAGGCGCGCCGTACCCGGCGCTCGCGGTGTATCTGGCGGCTGCGCACCACGGCAAGGTCCGCACGGTCCTGCGCGCCACGACCGACAGGGGCGACGACGTGTTCGGCGTGCACCGCGACTCCGATGCGCTCGACCTGTCCGCCGGCCGCTGGCCGCTCGATTTCTCCGTGGCGAAGGACGGCGCGGAAGGCGAGTGGCGCGAGAACGGCTTCGTCTTGACCGGCCATGGATGGACGGGGCTCGTCGCCGATCTGCTCGGCCCGTGGCGCGCTGACGACGAGACCGAAGTCGGCGTCCTGCCGCAACGAGAGCCCCGGCGGCTTGGGCCCTTCGTCCTCGCGTACCTTGAGGCGCTCGTGCGGGTCGCCGACTGGCGCGCGAGCGAGCGACCCTCGGCAAGCATCAAGCCCGAGGAGGTGTCGCGTGGCCGATAGCTCCGGGCGACTTCCCGCATTGGCCATCCCGGGCCTTCCGCCGGACAATCCCGGGGACTACCTCGCGTCGCTTGGACTCTTGCGCTCGCTCGCGCGCAAGTGGCCGAGCGTACGCATCGCCTGGCGCGAGGACATTCTCCACGTCGTCGGCGGTCCGATCGACATGGACGAGCTTCTGGACGCATTCGCTGACATCGCCGCGAAGCGGGCGTGGACGCCCTACGAGCGCGGCTGGGCCGAGGATCAGAAGAGAAGCACCAGGGCAAAATCAGGTGCCCCTCTGGCTATGTGGCAGGCCGCAGCCAACGAGAATGTGCTGGAGCTGTTCAACGCCCATGCAGTGCCCGCCGCCCGCGTGAGCTTCAATCCCCTGCTCGGCAGCGGCGGAAATGCGGGGAAGCGAGCCTTCTCTGATGGGTGGAAGAAAGCGACCGACGCCCTGGCGCCTATAGCCTCAGCCACGCCGAAGAAGGGCAAGGAGACGAATGCGAATGTGCCCGACCCGAGGAAGGAGCTCGATGCGCTGCTGCGAGGGGAGCCGACGACCTGGCTGCTGGAAAACCTGAACGCCGCCTCCTGGTTCAGCGACGCGAACAAGCTTTTCAACAGCGGGCAGTCACCGTTTCGAGAAGGTCGGCTCTCACCTTGGGCCATGGCGCTGGCGTGCGAAGGACTCGCGCTCTTGGCCGGCGGTGCCTCGCGGCGGCTCGGCACGCGGGCGCGCGCGGTCGGTGCTTTCCCGTTCGTCACGCGCGCCGCAGCGCCCGATGCGGCCGGCGAAGCGGGGCGGGATCTTGCCGAGCTGTGGGCGCCGCTCTGGGACCGCCCGATGACGCTCCCCGAAACGCGGGCGCTCTTCTTGCGGGGGCGCGCCGAGGTTCGGGGACGTGGGGTGCTCACGCCGAGCGCGTTCGCCACCGCGATCGTGCGCCGCGGCGTCGATGCGGGGATCACCGAGTTCCGGCGGTTCGTCCTTGGACGCACGACGAGCGCGAACACGTTCGAGCCGCGGTTCGACGGTACCCTCCGCCTGCGCGCCGCCCCTGCCGTACCGTCGCCTTCGTCGAGCCCGGAGGGCACTGCGGCATCGACGGCGCTCGAGCGGGCGCTTGGTCTCGTCGATCACCTGCCGAGAGATCGGAAGATAGGCCAGCGCTGGAGATTCGTGGGGCTGCGGGGTCCCATCGAGAGGGCCATGCTGCAACTCGCGGCGGAGCCCGGAGATCCCGGAGCGGCGTGTGGTCTGCTCGATGCGGTAGTCGCCGTGCTCGACCGCGTGGATCGGAACCGGAGCTTCCGCGAACCGGGCATATCGTGGGAGCCGCTTCCTATCGAATGGTTACCGGCGCTCTTCGGAGGGGAGCCGCCCGCGGTCGAGGCCCGCCTGGCGCTCGCTCTCGTGTCGGGGTTTCCTGTGTCGCGGCCGTTCACGCTTTACCGCTTAGGGGTCGAAAAGAGGCGCGTCGGCTTCGAGCACCCCGCGCATTCGCCCGCGCGCTGCGTCTGGGGACCCGGGCCGCTTTCGCGTGTGCTCTCGTCCGTCGTTCAGCGTCGTGTGCTCGACTGGGAAGAATCCGCCAAGACCGGGAACAAGGAGCCATCGGCGCGATGCCTGATCCCCGCCTCGCTCGACGCCGTGAATGGTTGGCTGGAGGGAACGATCGACGAGACGCTGCTTTGGCGGTGGATCTCGAGGCTAGCGCTGTTTGACTGGAGGGTGATCGCGGCGCCTGTGATCGACGAACTCTCTCTGCGTGGCGCGAACACGCCGCCGGTGAGCGGGCCGCTTGCCCTCTTCGGCATGCTTCACCCGCTGTTCAATCTTCAGCCGGTGCTTCGGCCAAACCAGCCCCAGGCCGGAGACCTGCTCGATCCCGAGAGCGGCGCTCGGACACCGGCTATGGCGCGGGCGCTCGCTAGCCTCGTGCGGGCAGGCCAGATCGAGGCTGCGGTGCGCCTCGCGAGCAGTCGCTACGCAATGGCTGGTGCGCCCCTGGCGTGGACGGTGGGGCCGTGGCATATCGACGACCCCGAGCGGCTGCTCGCATCGGTGCTCTTTCCCATCGAGGACAGCGAACGTACGGTGCTCATCGAACGCTGGCTCCGGCCTCGGCGCCAGCAAGGAGGCGAAGCGCATGCCTGACAGCGAGAAGCAGAAGATCACCCCCGCCGATGCCCTGAGGGGCGACAGCCCGCTGGTTCTCGTCGCGAGGCTCGAGCCCGTGGGGGGCCTCGACCGCTTCCAGCCTGCCGGTTTCCCCGAGGTCGGGCACAGGATCTACCCGGCGCCGCGCGGAGATGGGCGCGTGGAGCAAGTCTGCATCGTCGACAGCGCGGCCAGCATGGCCAACCACTTAGAGTCGGTTTGCCTGCGCGGCCCGCACGATTACGAACTCGTCGAGGACCTACAGGGGATGCCGTACGTGCGATGCGTCACCGGTGGGCTCGATGGCGGAAGAGTCGCCACGCCAGAGGTCGTCGTCACGAGCCTCACCGAGGGACATCGGATTGCTTCGACGTACTTCCTCGAAGGGGTGAGAGATACATCCGCTGTAACCCGCGCGAACTCGCTCAGGGAGGACGCGAACAAGCTCAAGGAAGAAGCGAAAAAACTCAAGAACGATGACGGAAAGAAGAAGGAAGCGGAAGGCAAGAAGAAGGAAGCCGAGGCGAAGAAAATCGAACAGGAAGCGACGCTGCAGGCCGCGTTGATCAGAGAGTGTGGCATCGAGCTCGCGGGTAGCTCGAAGGCCCACCCGCCAACCGAAAAGTGGTGGAGCGTCTTCAAGACCATCTTCAAGTACGACCCGAACTCCCTTGTCCACGGCGTGCTCTTTCCGCAGTGGCAGATCAAGATCCAGCGTGTCCTGACTGCGCACCTCGAAGCGTTCGGCGCCAGCCGTGTTGACCGTTCGGGAGTGAAGTTCGATCGCCTCGGCAAGACGACGTCAGGGCAGCCCATCTTCGCGGTCGACGATGCCACGGCGCGCGAGATCCGGGCGACGTTCGTCCTCGACCTGTCCCTGGTGCGGTCGTTCGGCCGGCAGGACGGCGCCGGGGCGCTTGGCCTTACGGACAAGCAGGAGGAATTCGTGGTAGCGCTCGCCCTCTGGAAGATCCAGCAACTGCTGGCCGCTCCGTTCCGCTTCCGGTCCGGCTGCCATCTCCGTTGCGCGAGTCTCAAGAGTGGCGGACAGGAGGTCGAGATCGCCGTGAATATCAAGGATGCGATTAGAGACGCGGGGTTCACCACCGACCCGAGGATCACCGATGTCTGGTGGCCGCGGGAGGAACTCTATCGGGAAGGCAAGGAGGAAGAGGGTACGAAGACCGCGGGCGGCGGTGAAGACGACGGGAACGGGCAGGAAGACTGAGCCATGCAGATCGTCCTCCGTCAGGTCTTTCCACTCGGCCGCTTCCACGCGACCCCATGGAAGGTCAACCCCTTCGACGACCCGTACGGCGAATGGCCGCCAAGCCCCTGGAGGCTCGTCCGCGCGGTCGTCGGCCGCTGGCATCAGTGGGCACGAGAGGCGGTGCCGGCGCCTTCTCCGAAAGAGCTCGACCAGCTCATTCGTGCGCTGTGCACGAGCACGTACCGTTTCCACCTCCCGGCGCACGCGCAGAGAGGCAGCCCCCTGCGGCACTACTTCCCAGTAGAGTTCGGCTGGAACCCGAAGGCGAAAGAGAAGGCAGCCGTGCGCAGCTACAGCACGAGCCTCGCCCAGGACAACTACTGGTGTTTGCCGTGCGGCGAGGATGGGTCAGTCTGGTGGTTTCTCGAAGGTGAGGACTGGTCGGATGAGCTGGTCGACGTGCTCGATCATTGCCTCGAGCGTGTGACGTACTTTGGGCGTGCCGAGGCGTTCACCAGCATTCGACGTGCTGCCGAACAGGCGCCACAGCCGAATTGCACGCTCGCCGATTCCCGAACGCCGGGCTCGGTGCCCGTGCTCCTTCCATCTCCGCATGCCACGCGCGCTGACGTGGAGCGCGTGACCGGCGACCCGGGAGCGGTCAAGCGGTCCGTTCCTCCCGGGTCATGCGTGCGCTACGCTGTTCGGCCACCCCGTCCTCGGGCGCGTGAGAACGCCAACGTGCCGTCGCTCCGGACCGACCGCCGGCTGCTTCAATTTGCCGTCGGATGGAACGTGGCGCCCGACCCGCGAGCCGTCGTGCGGTTGACGGCGAGGTTCCGAGGTGCGGTGCTCAAGGAACTGCTTCGAATCAAGACAGGCGACCCTGCTTCGACCTGGAGCGGCGTCGGGCCCGCTGTTCGCGAGGCCATGGCCGACATGGTCGGGAAGGATACTCAGGGCAAGCCGCTCTCCGGCCATCGGCACGCGGAGTTTCTCGCCTGGTGCGAGGACGCGGTTCCTGTGCGCCTGCTGGTGTGGCGTGACGAGCGTCCCTTCGACGAGGACGAACAGACCGCTATCCTGCGCGCGGCGTCGCGGGAGCTCTCGTGGGCCGCGGCGGGCTTCGACGCTGATGCGTGGAAGGTGCGACTCGTTCCCCTTGACCGCGCTGTCCCGCCGCCGCCCGGCTTCGATCGCGCCGCAGCGCGCTGCTGGGAGTCGGTGACGCCGTACGTGCCTCCACGCCACCACCTGCGAAAGGGGAAGGAACGCGCTCGTGAGTCGCTCACCGCCCAGATCTGCCGGGAGCTTGTCATGCGTGGGATCGCAGCGGCCAACCAGGTCGAAGCCGAACCGATCGGCGACGCTGCGTGGGTGTCCGTGCATGTGCCGCGCACGGAAAAGCGCGCCTTTCTCGGGGACCGGCGCGGATACTGGATGCGCCTGATCTTTCGCGAGCCAGTCCGAGGTCCCCTCCGTCTCGGTCACTCGAGCAGCTTCGGCCTCGGCCTCTTCCGGCCGTCGATAGGCGATGCCCGACAAGGGCCTGAGATCGTGCCTCCGCAGACGGATTGATCACTTACCGGCCTGGTATGGGATCATGGAAGCGGGCGTCCACGGGATCGGTCGCGCTGTGCTATGGGTGCCGGCTCGGCCTCGGCATCTTGACGCCAGCCACGGGCGTGGAGCTGAAGTGACACTTCCGCCGGAAATTGGGACGCAGGCCGCGCGGAGCGAAGTGCTTCCTCCCTTCCTCCCCGTCCGCATGCTCAACGAGTTCGCCTACTGCCCCCGCCTGGGGTACCTCGAGTGGGTCCAGGGCGAGTTCGCCGACAACGACGACACGGTCGAAGGCCGGTACCACCACCGGAACGTCGATCGCGTCCGGCAGCGGGCCAGGCGCCAGGATGACGGCGAAGGAGTCCCGAAGATCCACGAGCGCTCGGTGTGGCTGGGATCCGAGTCGCTCGGCCTCAGCGCCAAGATCGACCTGCTCGAGGGCGAGGGGCGCCGCGTCACGCCGGTGGACTACAAGCGCGGCAAGCGCCCCCATGTCCCCCGCGGCGCCTACGAGCCCGAGCTGGTGCAGCTCTGCGCTCAGGCCTTGTTGCTGAGAGATCACGGTTACGAATGCGACGAAGGCATCCTCTTCTTTGCCGGCTCTCGTGAGCGCTTGAGGGTGGTCTTCGACGATGAGATCGTCGCACGCACCGTGCAGCTCGCGGTCGAGATGCGCGCCGTTGCGGGTGCCGGGCCGATCCCGCCGCCGCTCGTGGACAGCCCCAAGTGTCCTCGCTGTTCGCTGGTGGGCATCTGCCTGCCTGACGAAGTCCGGTACCTCACCCTTGGCGAGGGTGCCCCGGCTCCGCCCCGCCCCCTGGTTCCCGCCCGCGATGACGCACTCCCTCTGCACGTGCAGCACCCGGGTGCTCGGATCCGCAAGGATGGCGAGGTCCTGCAGATCGTCGACGACGACAAGGTGATCGGGGAGGCGCGGCTCGCCGAGACCTCGCAGGTGGTCCTCTTCGGCGGCGTCCACCTGACGACGCCGGTCGTCCAGGAACTCTGCCAGCGGGGCATTCCCGTCTGCTACCTGTCGAGCGGCGGCTGGTTCTACGGCATCACTCACGGCATGTCCCACAAGAACGTCGAGCTTCGCCGGCGCCAGTACGCGGTGGGTGGCGACCCCGCGAGGTGCCTGGCGCTCGCCCGGCGCTTCGTTCAGGCGAAAATCGCCAACTGCCGCACGCTTCTCCGACGCAACCACCCGTCTCCTTCGGAGGATCTGCTGTCGAACCTGAAGGGGGACATCCGGCGCGCTGGCCAGGCCGACCGGCTCGATGCGCTCCTCGGCGTGGAAGGAACGGCGGCTCACCGCTACTTCTCGGCCTTTGCCGAGATGCTCCACCCGGACGAGGGAGAGACGGCGACGTTTGACCTGGAGTCCCGCAACCGTCGCCCGCCACGAGATCCGGTCAATGCGCTGCTCTCCCTGGCCTACGCCATGCTGACGAGAGAGTGGACCGTGGTGCTCTTCTCCGTGGGCTTCGATCCCTTCTTCGGCTTCTATCACCAGCCGCGTTACGGGCGGCCCGCCCTCGCCCTTGACCTCATGGAGGAGTACAGGCCGCTGATCGCGGACTCGCTCGTCCTCACCGCGGTGAACAACGGTGAGTTGCGGTCGGAGCACTTCGCGCGGGCTCTCGGCGCGGTCTCGCTGACCCCGGCCGGCCGCCGAAAGTTCATCGAGGCCTACGAGCGCCGGATGAGCCAGGAGATCACACATCCCGTCTTCGGCTACCGCATCAGCTATCGGCGGATCCTGGAAGTCCAGGCGCGCCTTCTGGCCCGGCACTTGAGCGACGAGATCCCGGAGTTCCCCTCCTTCACGACCCGATGAGCGAGTGAGCGATGCGGCGGGTGTGCATCGTCAGCTACGACATCTCGCACCCCAGGCGCTGGCGTCGGGTCTACCGGACCATGCGGGGATTCGGCCAGCACCTCCAGTTGTCGGTGTTCACCTGTGACCTCACCGCGGCGCAGCGCATCACGATGATCGCGGCCCTCCAGAAGGCGATCGATCGGGAAGAGGATCAGGTCCTTCTGATCGACCTCGGGCCGTCTCAGGCCCAGCCGATCCACCAGATCGAGGCTCTCGGCCGGCCGCTGACGGTACGGGACCGCGGTCCTGTCGTCCTGTGAGATCGAGACGCCTTGCCGCCGCTTTCCCGCCGAGCGGTCATGTGCCACGACATCCCACCGAGGCGCTCGCAGAGCCGCTGAAGTGCTGTCTCGACGCGGGGATCCCGCTGGCGTGAGCTCGGTCGCCTCATTCCTGTTCGTGGGTTGCGACGCTCGTGCGATGTACCGCTCGCGTTGCTTGCTGTATGTGCCTGATGGATCGTGCGATATGATGGCGGCTGGATTCCGCGGCGGCGACGCCGCGGCTCAATTGAAGCATCGAGATCGCCGACGCGGCGCGGGAGGCAGAGCAGGATTCCGCGGCGGCGACGCCGCGGCTCAATTGAAGCTTCCTCGACCTCAGCCAGTGGCAGGGGTCGCACGACGGGATTCCGCGGCGGCGACGCCGCGGCTCAATTGAAGCGCTGGTTGGTCTGTTCCATGAAACCTCGAAATCGGTGGATTCCGCGGCGGCGACGCCGCGGCTCAATTGAAGCAGGGCTTGGTCGGACACCGCCAGCTGCCCGGGCCTGGGATTCCGCGGCGGCGACGCCGCGGCTCAATTGAAGCCGCGTCAGCCAGTTCAGGGACGAGCCGAGCATGCCGTGGATTCCGCGGCGGCGACGCCGCGGCTCAATTGAAGCACAACGGCCGCCGCGTTGATCCGCGCCTCTGCGCGGGATTCCGCGGCGGCGACGCCGCGGCTCAATTGAAGCGAGCCCCAACGCCGGGAGCGCATCTCGGGGCCGCGGAGGAGGATTCCGCGGCGGCGACGCCGCGGCTCAATTGAAGCTGGCTGGACGACAGCCAGGTCGTCGACCTGATCGTCGGATTCCGCGGCGGCGACGCCGCGGCTCAATTGAAGCTACAATGCTGGAGCCGCGACCAGCAGCCAGAGCTTCACCGGATTCCGCGGCGGCGACGCCGCGGCTCAATTGAAGCTACGCCTACCTGAACCTCGGGGACCCGCGGCAAGGGTAGGATTCCGCGGCGGCGACGCCGCGGCTCAATTGAAGCTTGTCGGCGCCGGTGGCGCCGGGCGCTACATCCCTGGGATTCCGCGGCGGCGACGCCGCGGCTCAATTGAAGCATGCCCATCACCAGATAGTCGCTGTTTAGCTCGATCGCGGGATTCCGCGGCGGCGACGCCGCGGCTCAATTGAAGCGCGCGCGCACTGGTCGCCAGGAGGTGGTATGGGTACCGGGGGGATTCCGCGGCGGCGACGCCGCGGCTCAATTGAAGCCGGATGGCGCCATCGAGCAGGCCCATGCGGTCGTGGAGGATTCCGCGGCGGCGACGCCGCGGCTCAATTGAAGCCGCCCTCTTCGACCGCGTATGGGGGGAGCCGCGTGGCGGATTCCGCGGCGGCGACGCCGCGGCTCAATTGAAGCGTGCGGGGCTTCGGGCGCGGGGTCTGGGCTGACGAGGAGGATTCCGCGGCGGCGACGCCGCGGCTCAATTGAAGCACCCCTCGCCGACGCCGAGCAGCGTCACGCTGGCCGCGGATTCCGCGGCGGCGACGCCGCGGCTCAATTGAAGCACGACGGCCCCGAGCGCCTGCTCGATCCCCCGCCCGGATTCCGCGGCGGCGACGCCGCGGCTCAATTGAAGCGTCGCCCAGCAACTCCGCATCCCGGCCGGCTCGTTGGGATTCCGCGGCGGCGACGCCGCGGCTCAATTGAAGCCACGCGACGTAAGGAAACGACAACTGATCCCGGTAAGGATTCCGCGGCGGCGACGCCGCGGCTCAATTGAAGCGACGTCGGGACGGTTGGGTTGACCGGGAGGACCCGGGGATTCCGCGGCGGCGACGCCGCGGCTCAATTGAAGCCTTCTCCGCCGCGCTGGGGACGAGAGAGTAGGGGGAGGATTCCGCGGCGGCGACGCCGCGGCTCAATTGAAGCCTCTCCTCCTCGTCGGAGTTCTAGGGGTCGCGACATGGATTCCGCGGCGGCGACGCCGCGGCTCAATTGAAGCACAGAGCTTCCCGCCGGCATTGACGGCCTGGGCGAGGATTCCGCGGCGGCGACGCCGCGGCTCAATTGAAGCGGAGAGCCAGAGCATGGCGATCGACGGGGCACGCGAGGATTCCGCGGCGGCGACGCCGCGGCTCAATTGAAGCGACACCCCGGAACCTTCCGCCTTGGGAGGAACGGGAGGGATTCCGCGGCGGCGACGCCGCGGCTCAATTGAAGCGGCCTTGTTGTCAGGCGTCCCCGACTGGAGGTGCCCTGGGATTCCGCGGCGGCGACGCCGCGGCTCAATTGAAGCGATTACCAGATCGGAGGTGTGTCTCGCGCCGCGCTCAGGATTCCGCGGCGGCGACGCCGCGGCTCAATTGAAGCCAGCGGAGCCGCGCCTCGAAGGGGCGCATCGGGAGGAGGATTCCGCGGCGGCGACGCCGCGGCTCAATTGAAGCAATTCGGCTTGGCGCATCTTGAGGCTGAGCCACGGCTGGGATTCCGCGGCGGCGACGCCGCGGCTCAATTGAAGCCTCGCCAACCCGCGCCAGGGCCGCGAACGGCGCTCCAGGATTCCGCGGCGGCGACGCCGCGGCTCAATTGAAGCGTCATGTAGCCGGACCCCGTGGAGGTCGAGCCCTCGGGATTCCGCGGCGGCGACGCCGCGGCTCAATTGAAGCATGGTCCCGCGCGTCGGGCCGGCGCCGCGCTCGGAAGGATTCCGCGGCGGCGACGCCGCGGCTCAATTGAAGCCTGTTCAACGCCGTGGTGGGGCGGACCGGCAAGCGCCGGATTCCGCGGCGGCGACGCCGCGGCTCAATTGAAGCATCTCCCACCCTCGGCGGCGAAGCAGCGCTACGTGGGATTCCGCGGCGGCGACGCCGCGGCTCAATTGAAGCACGATGTCGAGCGAGGTCGCGGGCATCCCGCCGAGACGGATTCCGCGGCGGCGACGCCGCGGCTCAATTGAAGCCTAGCTTCCTAGCTTCCCTACCTCTTAAACGTGGTCCCGGATTCCGCGGCGGCGACGCCGCGGCTCAATTGAAGCGAGAGGAACATCATCTTCTGCCCGAGGTCCGCCCGCGGGATTCCGCGGCGGCGACGCCGCGGCTCAATTGAAGCATGAGCTGCGCCCGCGGCAGGTTCTGTGTGATTTTTCAGGAGCATTCCCCCACTGAGCCCTGAGTTTTTCAGGGGCATTCCCCCACTTTTTCAGGAGCATTCCCCCAC
>MGBU01000130.1:0-422 GCA_001790205.1 Candidatus Rokubacteria bacterium GWA2_73_35
GTGCTGACGAGCGCCGTCACGCTCGCGAACCTGAACGTCGGGCGCACGGGCGGCGCCGCCGTGCGGCAGCTCGTGTGGTTCGGCGTCGGCCTCGTGGCGCTGGTCGTGATCGCGAGCATCGACTACCGGCGGCTCGTGCGCGCCGCGCCCGCGCTCTACCTGCTCGGGCTCGCCGGGCTCGGCGCGGTCTTCGTGCTCGGCCGCACCGTGTCCGGGGCCCGGCGCTGGATCGTCTGGGGTCCGCTGTCCGTGCAGCCCTCGGAGATCTTCAAGATCTGCTTCGTCCTCATGGCGGTCTGGGTGATCACGTCCCGCTGGGCCCAGCCCGTGGGCCGGACCGCCGTCGCCCTGACGCTGCCGATCGTCGCGGTGCCGGCGCTGCTGATCGTCAAGCAGCCCGACCTCGGCACCGCGGTCATGCT
>MGBU01000130.1:600-23163 GCA_001790205.1 Candidatus Rokubacteria bacterium GWA2_73_35
AACGTGATCCAGGCCAAGATCGCGATCGGTTCGGGTCAGCTCCTGGGCAAGGGCGTGGCCGGCGCGACGCAGAGCCGGCTCGCGTTCCTTCCGGAGCGTCACACGGATTTCATCTTCGCCGTATTCGCCGAGACGTGGGGCTTCGTCGGCTGTCTCGTGCTGCTCGTCTGCTATGTCCTGCTCCTGCTCCGGGGCTTCGACATCGCGGCGTCGGCGCGTGAGCCCGTCGGCCGCCTCGTGGCGCTGGGCGCCACGTCGCTGCTGGCGACGCAGGTGCTGATCAACGTGGGGATGGTGATCGGGCTCCTGCCGGTCGTGGGCATCCCGCTGCCGCTGATGAGCTACGGCGGCTCCGCGATGCTCGCCTCCCTGATGGCGCTGGGCCTGCTCCTCTCGGTGCGAATGCGGCAGTTCCAATGAGACGCGGGATAGGCGCGCACGCGACGCGACCTGCCGTGTCAGCGAGGTGCTGCCGTGGCCAAACGGATCGTCGTCAACGACGGGCTCTCCGAGACGCGTGTCGCGGTTCAGGAGGGTAGCCTTCTCACCGAGCTGTACCTCGAGCGCCCCCGCCAGCGCTCGATCGTCGGGAGCGTCTACAAGGGCGTCGTGACGAACGTGCTGCCCGGGATGCAGGCGGCGTTCGTCGACATCGGGCTCCAGAAGGACGCGTTCCTCTACGCCGGCGACTACACGACCAACCTCGGCGACTACGCGCGGACCATGCTGGCGGGCGGGGACGACGACGCCGACGCCGACCCCGACGTCGACCCCGACGAGATGCAGCCGCGGCACGAGGCCGCCGCGCCGATCGAGCAGCTCCTGGCGCGGGGCCAGCACGTCCTCGTGCAGGTGTCGAAGGAGTCGCTCGGCACCAAGGGCGCGCGCATCACGTCGTTCCTCTCGTTCCCCGGCCGCTACCTCGTCTACATGCCGCAGGCCCGGCACGTCGGCGTCTCGCGGCGCATCCACGACGAGGCCGAGCGGGACCGGCTGCGCGCGGCGCTCCGCGCGCTCCCGCTCCCGCCGGGCGGGTTCATCGTCCGCACCAACGCCGAGGGCAAGGGCGAGGCGGAGTTCGCCGCGGACGTCGAGTTTCTCGGGCGCCTGTGGGCGCAGATCCAGACCCGCTTCGCGCAGGCGGCCGCGCCCGCCGTGCTGCACGAGGAGGGCGACCTGGTCTTCCGGGTCGTGCGCGACCTCTTCTCGCCCGAGATCGACGAGCTGGTCATCGACTCCGAGGAGGGCCACCGCAAGTGCGTGGCCCACGTCGAGGCGCTCGTGCCCGCGCTCGTCGACCGCCTCCGGCTCCACGCGGACCGGCAGCCGGTCTTCGAGGCGTTTGGCATCGAGAAGGACATCGAGAAGGCGCTGCGTCGCCGCGTCTGGCTCAAGAGCGGCGGGTACATCGTGATCGACCACACCGAGGCTCTCGTGTCGATCGACGTGAACACCGGGAAGTACGTCGGCAAGCGGGACTTCGAGCAGACCGTGCTGAAGATCAACCTCGAGGCGGTCGGCGAGGTGGTCCGGCAGATCCGCCTGCGGGACCTGGGCGGCATCATCATCATCGACTTCATCGACATGGAGCGTGAGGAGCACCGCGAGCAGGTCTACCGGGCGCTCAAGAAGGCGCTCGCCGACGACAAGGCGCGGACAAACGTGCTGCAGATCTCCGAGCTCGGCCTGGTGGAGATGACGCGCAAGCGCGTCCGCCAGGATCTCCGAGCGCTCCTGTCCGTGCAGTGCCCGACGTGCCGGGGCAGCGGCGTGACCAAGGCCGACGCGACGCTCGCGGCCGAGATCTGCCGCGCGGTGCGGGCCAAGGTCGCGGCCGCGCCCGAGGCCCAGGACGGCCGCGAGATCGTCGTCCGCGTGCACCCGGACGTCGCGCGCTACCTCGAGGGGGACGGCCAGGAGGACCTGGCCCGGCTCGCGCGGCTCCTCGACCGCAAGCTCACGCTCCAGGCGAACCACGCCGACCGCGAGGGCTACGAGGTCCGCGTCCGGGGCAACGGCCAGTGAGCCGCGGGCGCGGGGCCCGGGACTGATGGCGCGCACGCCGCCCTCCCGCCAGAGCCAGGCGCGGATCCTCGCCGACCTCCGCCTCGCCGCGAAGCGCGGCGACCGCGCGGCGCTGGCGCTGGCGCTCGACCGGATGCGCACGTTCGCCCACTCGCCGCGCTACTGGGAGAAGTACCTCGTGCTGCTCGGCAACCCGCTCGCCCGGCTCGTGGACCTGCTCGTGATCAAGCAGGGCGAGCGCATCGCGCAGCAGAAGGGCTGGAGGCTCCCGCGTGCCGCGCCCGCGGGCGCGGCGAAGCCGCGCAAGGGGAAGGCGGGCGCAGCCAGGCCACGCCGGCGGCGGAGCGCGCCGTCCGGCGTGCAACCCTCGCTCTTCGAGTGAGTCGCGCCTTCGTCGTCGTCAACCCGGCGGCCGCCGGCGGGCGGACGGAGCGCGCGTGGCGCGGGCTCCGGGACGACCTCGCGCGCCTCGGCCTCGACTTCGACTGGGCCGCCACCGCGGGGCCCGGCGGCGCCACCGCACTGGCCCGGCGCGCGGCGGCCGACGGCTGGCCGCTCGTGGTCTCGGTCGGCGGCGACGGGACCCTCAACGAGGTCGTGAACGGCCTCGTGGACGCCGACGGCCGCGCGGGCGCCGCGCTCGGCGTCATCGGCACCGGCCGCGGGCGCGACGCGTGCGCGAACCTCGGCCTGCCCGCCGACCCGGCGCTCGCCGCCCGGCGGCTCGTGACGGGCGTCGAGGCGGCGGTGGACCTCGGCGCGGCCGTGTGGCGCGACGGCACGCGCCGGTACTTCGTGAACGCGTGCGGCGCCGGGTTCGACGCCGTCGTCGCGCGGCGCGTGGCCGCGCGCGGCGGGAGCGGCACAGTCCCGTACGTGCGCGGCGTCCTCGAGGCGCTCCGGGCCCAGCGGCCCGTGCCGATCGAGATCGAGCTGGACGGCGCCCCGGCGTGGGCCGGGCCCGTCACTGCCGCGGTCGTCGCCAACGGCGCGCGCTACGGGGGCGGCATGCGGATCGCGCCGGCCGCCGACCCCGCCGACGGCGTGCTCGACCTCGTGGTGCTGGGCGCCCTCGGGCGCCTGGAGCTCGTGTGGTGGCTGCCGACGGTGTACCGCGGCGAGCACCTGGCGCACCGGCGGATCTTCACGCGCCGCGCGCGCGAGGTCGTGCTCCGCGCGGCCGCGCCCCTGCCGACGCACCTGGACGGCGAGGCCACGCCACCGACGCCGGTCACGCTGCGCGTCGCCCCCGGCGCGCTGCGCCTCCGCCGCTGAGCCCGGCCCGCGCGGCGCCGCGGTCCCGCGCGGGCCCGTGCTCCCCGCGCCCGGCCGGTTGACACGTCCCCGGCCCGGGCGGATACTACCCCCAGGGGGTATCAGGCGTGATCAACGAGGACACCAAGGCGAAGGCGCTCGGCCGGCTCCGGCGCATCGAGGGCCAGGTGCAGGGCCTCCAGCGGATGATCGAGCACGAGGCGTACTGCGTGGACATCCTGCTCCAGACCTCGGCGGTGCGCGGCGCGCTCGAGCAGGTGGAGAAGCTCCTGCTCGGCCGCCACATCGAGTCGTGCGTCGCCGAGGCGCTGCGGACGGGCTCGAAGGGCGAGCGGCAGCAGAAGATCGACGAGCTGCTCGACGTCTTCGCGCGCTTCCGCGGGAAGTGATGGCGACCGAGGTCACCGCGCCCGTCCGCGGCATGCACTGCGCCGCGTGCGTGGGCCGGGTCGAGCACGCGCTGACCGCGGTCGCCGGCGTCGAGGCCGCGAGCGTGAACCTGGCCACGGAGCGGGCGACGATCGCGTTCGACCCCGCGCGGACCGACTTCGCCCGCCTGCGCGAGGCCGTCGAGGCGGCGGGCTACGAGCTCGGCGAGCCGCCGCCGCCGGCGGAGGCGGCCGACGCCGTGGACCGCGAGCGCGCGGCGCGCGAGGCCGAGCAGCGCGAGCAGCGGCGCAAGTTCACGGTCGGCGCGCTCCTCTCGGCGCCGGTCCTGCTGGGCGGGATGTCCCACGTCGTGCCCGGGGTGCCCGCGCTGCTCTCCGAGCCGTGGGTCCTGCTCGCGCTGACGACGCCGGTGCAGTTCTGGGTCGGCTGGCAGTTCCACCGGGGCTTCCTCCACGACCTCCGCTACCGCACGGCGAGCATGGCCACGCTCGTCTCGATCGGGACGGGCGCGGCGTACTTCTTCAGCGTCGCCGTCACCCTCTGGCCGCACGCCTTCGCCGGCCACGGCGCCGTGACCTACTACGACGTCAGCGCGGTGGTGATCACGCTCGTCGTCCTCGGCCGCTGGCTGGAGGCCCGCGCGCGGGGACGGACGTCCGAGGCGATCCGGCGGCTCGTGAGCCTGGCGCCCCGCACCGCGCGCGTGCTCCGCGACGGGCGCGAGGTGGACGTGCCCACGGCCGAGGTGGCCGTCGACGACCTGGTCCGCATCCGCCCGGGCGAGCGCATCCCCGTGGACGGCGTGGTGACGGAGGGCGCGTCCACGGTGGACGAGTCGATGCTGACCGGCGAGAGCCTGCCGGTGGCGAAGGCGCCGGAGGCGAAGGTGTACGCCGGCACCGTCAACCGCACTGGCAGCTTCGTGTTCCGCGCCGCGCGCGTCGGGAGCGAGACCACGCTGGCGCGCATCATCAAGCTCGTCGAGCAGGCGCAGGGCTCGCGCGCGCCGATCCAGCGCATGGCCGACCGCGTCGCCGCCGTCTTCGTGCCGATCGTGCTCGTGCTCGCGGCGCTGACGTTCGCCGTCTGGTGGCTCCTCGGGCCCGCGCCCGCGGGGCTGCTCGCGCTCACGAGCGCCGTCGCCGTGCTGGTCATCGCCTGCCCGTGCGCGATGGGGCTCGCCACGCCGACCGCGATCATGGTCGGCACCGGCCGCGGCGCGGAGTTCGGCGTGCTCATCAAGAGCGCGGCCGCGCTCGAGCTGCTCCACCGGTGCGACACGATCGTCTTCGACAAGACCGGCACGCTCACCCTGGGCCGTCCGGTGGTGACCGACGTAGTGCCGGCCGACGGCGCCACACCGGACGAGGTCCTCGCCCTCGCGGCCGCGGCCGAGCAGGGCTCGGAGCACCCGCTCGGCGAGGCGATCGTCACACGGGCCAAGGAGCGGGGGCTCGCGCTGCCGCCGGTCGACGAGTTCACGACGGTGCCGGGGCAGGGGATCGACGCAATGGCGCCGGACGGGCGGGTGCTGCTCGGCAACCGCACGCTGATGGACGCGCGCGGCATCGAGGTCGGCGCGCTCGCGGCGCGGGCGCAGGCGCTCGCCGCGGAGGGTAAGACCGCCATGTACCTCGCGCTCGCCGGCCGGCCGCTCGGGCTGGTCGCCGCGGCCGACGTGCTGAAGCCCGAGGCCGGCGCGGCACTCGCCACGCTCCGGCGCCTGGGCCTCGGCGTCGTGATGCTCACCGGCGACAGCCGGGCGACGGCGGAGGCGATCGCGCGGCAGGCGGGCGTCGAGCGCGTGCTCGCCGAGGTCCTGCCGGAGGACAAGACGCGCGAGATCCAGCGCCTCCAGGCCGAGGGGCGGCGCGTCGCGATGGTCGGCGACGGGATCAACGACGCGCCGGCGCTCGCCCAGGCCGACGTCGGCATCGCGATGGGGTCGGGCACCGACGTCGCGATCGAGGCGGCCGACGTCACGCTGATGCGCGGCGACCTGCGCGGCGTGGTGGCGGCGGTGGAGCTGTCCCGCCGCACGATCCGCGTGATCAAGGAGAACCTCGTCTGGGCGTTCGGCTACAACACGCTGCTGATCCCGGTGGCGGCGGGCGTCCTCTACCCGCTGTGGGGCGTGCTGCTCTCGCCGATCCTGGCCGGCGCGGCGATGGCGTTCTCGTCGGTGTCGGTGGTCACGAACAGTCTCAGACTCAAACGATGGAGGCCATACCATGGCGCTTGATCCGGTCTGCAAGATGACGGTGGAGCCCGCGAAGGCCGCGGCGCAGTCGAGCTACAAGGGGCAGACGTACTACTTCTGCGCGGTCGGCTGCAAGAAGGCGTTCGACAAGGAGCCGGAGAAGTACCTCGGTGGCAGTGCGAGGTGAGCGCCGTCGAGGCGCGAGCCGAGCGCTGAGATGGTTCGAAGGGCCGTGCGAGGTGAGCGCCGTCGAGGCGCGAGCCGAGCGCTGACATGGTTCGAAAGGTGGGCGTGCGAGGTGAGCGCCGTCGAGGCGCGAGCCGAGCGCTGACATGGATCGAGAAGTGATCGTGCCGGCGCTGCTGCGCGGGCGCGACCGCTACGAGCGCGCGATGGAGGGGTGGGTGGACAACACCCACCCCGACGCGTTCACCCACACGGTGCGGCTCGACGACGCCGACCACGCCGTCGAGGTTGCCGTCGTCGCGCTGCCGCCGCCGAGCTACGCGATCCGCGAGGCGCGCTGCCGGGCGGTGCGGGGGACGCTCGGGCCGGCGGTCGCCGACGGCCTCGCCGCGCTCGCCGGCGCGCCGCTGGCCGGCGGCCTCACGCGGCGCGCCGCCGAGGCGACGGGCGGGGGCGAGGGCGCCGCGCTCGTCGTGGACGCGCTCGTCGAGGTCGCGCGCCTGGCGCGCCAGGTGACGAAGCTGCCGCGCGCGCGCGCCGAGCGCGCGGCGGGCGGCGACCCGTGGGAGTGCTGGCAGCTCGACACGACGGGCTGGAGCGACCTGCCGAACTCGTGCTTCGCCTACAGCGACGCGGGCCGCGCGCTGTTCGGCACCCGGCCCATCACGACGCCGATGCAGCCCGACCTCTACAGCCCGCGGCCGGGCCAGCGCCGGGTCTTCGAGCGCCGGAAGCTCGCGCGGCTCGAGCGGGTCGACGGCCGCCTGCGGCTCTTCCACGCGATGCACGACAACGTCCACGGCTTCGAGCTGACCTACGAGATCGACCTCGCGACCGGCCGGATCGTGCGCGCCGAGCACGTCACGCCCCGCCTCCCCTACACGGGCGTCTGCTCGGAGCCGCAGCAGCGGATCGCGGCGCTCCTCGGCGAGACCGCGGACGCGGGCCTGCGCAAGCGCATCCAGACCCACCTCGGCGGCCCGGCCGGGTGCGCCCAGCTCTACGACCTCACCGCCGACCTGCTGAAGCTCCTCGCGTAGCTAGAGATACGCGTCGAGATAGCGCGCGGGCGGGAGGTCGTCGAGGCCGACCGAGGCGGGCGCCCGGCCCGCGAAGCCCGCGCGCGGGGCGAGCCCGACCAGCTCGCTCCGCGCGACCCCGACGCCGAGCCGGCTCGCCTCGGCGACGACCCGGTCGAAGACGACGGGGATCGGCGTCCGGCGATGGTCGAGGAGGTTCATCGAGACCTGCGCGACGCCGCGGCTCGCGAGCCGCACGCCCATCGCCTGGACGGCCGGGAGTCCCCCCGAGGACTCGCGCACGGCGCGTGCGATCGCGCGCGCGCTCGCGAGGTCGCCCGAGTCGAGCCACACGTTGAAGGCGATCAGGATCTCGCGCGCGCCGACGAGCACCGCCCCCGTGCGGGGGTCGAAGCGCGCGGGCCCGTCGTCGGGCGCGCCCTCGGGCGTCGCCAGGCGCGCCGCGAGCCCCTCGTACTCTCCGCGGCGCAGCGCCCGCGGCGTCTCCCGCCCCGGGCGTGTCGCCGCGGCGCCGTAGTACCAGACGGGGAGCGCCCAGCGCTCGGCGATCGCGCGCCCGGCGCGGCGGGCGAGCGCGACGACCTCGGCCATGCCGACGCCGGCGAGCGGGACGAACGGGAGCACGTCGAGGGCGCCGACGCGCGGGTGGAGGCCCTGGTGGCGGCGCATGTCCACGCGCGCGACGATGCCCGCGGCGAGCGCGAGCGCCCCGGCCTCGACCGCCGCGGGCGCGCCGAGGAGCGTGAGCACGGCGCGGTGATGGTCCGGGTCGGCGTGGACGTCGGCGAGCGTGACGCCGGGTGTGGCGCGCACCGCCGCGGCCAGCGCGTCGAGGACGGCGCGGTCGCGGCCCTCGCTCACGTTCGGGACGCACGCGACGACGGGCCCGGCGGCCCGCGGGGCGGCGGCGCTCACGGGCGTATACTACTCGTCGCCGCCATGCGAAGCCTCCCCGTCGGCAAGCTCCGCGCCGCGATGCTGCAGGCGTTCCTGGACCAGCACCCGGTGAAGGACCCGCGCGTGGTCGTCGGGCCGCGGATCGGCGAGGACGCGGCGGTCATCGACCTCGGCGACCGGTACCTCGTCGCGACGGCGGACCCGATCACCTTCGCGACCGACGAGATCGCCTGGTACGCCCTCCAGGTCAACGCCAACGACGTCGCGGTGCGCGGCGCGCGGCCGCGCTGGTTCCTCGCGACGCTGCTCCTGCCCGAGGGGCGGACGACCGACGCGACGGTGGAAAAGCTCTTCGCCGAGCTGCACGCGGCCTGCGAGGAGCTGGGCGTCGCGCTGGTCGGCGGCCACACCGAGGTCGCCCACGGCCTCGACCGGCCGGTCGTGGCGGGCACGATGCTCGGCGAGGTCGCGCGGGACCGGCTCGTGACGACGGGCGGCGCGCGGGTGGGCGACGCCGTGGTCCTGACCAAGGGCGTGCCGCTCGAGGGCGCGGCGATCATCGCGCGCGAGCGCGAGGCCGAGCTGCTCGCCCTGGGCGTCCGCCCGGCGGTCATCCGGAAGGCGCGGGGCCTGCTCCGGGCGCCCGGGCTCAGCGTGCTGCCCGAGGCGGAGCTCGCGTGCGAGCTCGCTCCCGTCCACGCGATGCACGACCCGACCGAGGGCGGGATCGCGACCGCGCTCCACGAGCTGGCCGAGGCCGCGGGCGTCGGGCTCCGCATCGACGCCGACCGGATCACCGTCCTGCCCGAGGGCCGCGAGCTGTGCGCGGCGTTCGGGCTCGACCCGCTCGGCACCATCGCCTCGGGCGCGCTGCTGCTGACGCTCGCGCCGGCCGACGCGGCGATCGTCATCCACGCCCTCGCCCGCGAGGGGATCGACAGCCACTTCATCGGCCAGGTGGTGCCGCGCGCCGAGGGCGTGACCCTCGTCGCCGGCGGCCGCCGCGACCCGCTGCCCGAGTTCCCGCGGGACGAGATCACCAAACTCTTCGAGAGGACCTAGGACGATGCCCGAGGTCGGCTACTCGCACCGCCAGGTCGCGCTCGGGCGCGACGGCATGGTCGCCGCCGCGCACCCGCTCGCGACGCTCGCAGGCCTCGACACGCTCAAGGCGGGCGGCACCGCCGCCGACGCCGCGGTCGCCGTCAACGCCGTGCTCGCCGTGACCCAGCCCAACATGTGCGGCGTGGGGGGCGACCTCTTCTGCCTCTACTGGGAGGCCGCGACGCGGCGCGTGCACTTCCTGAACGGCAGCGGCCGCTCCGGCTCGCGCGCCGGCCTCGAGGAGCTGGGGCGCCGCGGTCTCGCGCGGCTGCCCGTCATCGGGCCACCGACGGTGAGCGTGCCCGGGTGCGTGCGCGCCTGGGGCATGCTGCTCGAGCGCTTCGGCACGCGCCCGCTCGCGGAGCTGCTCGGCCCGGCGATCCACTACGCGCGGGACGGCTTCCCGCTCTCCTCGCTCGTGAGCCAGGCGATCGACGAGTACGTCCCGGTCACGCCCGATCCCGAGTGGCACCGCGTCTTCGCGCCGCAGGGCCGCGCCCCGGCGCCCGGCGCCCTCTTCGCCCAGCCGGATCTCGGACGCACGCTCGCCGCCCTCGCGGCCGAGGGGCCCGACCTCTTCTACGCGGGGCGCGTCGGCCAGGCGATCGCGCGGCGCCTCGAGGCCGAGGGTTTCCTCACGCCCGAGGACCTCGCGGCGCACGCGGGCGAGTGGGGCGAGCCGCTCGCGACCACCTACCGGGGCGTCACGGTCCACGAGACGCCGCCGCCCACCCAGGGGCTCGCGGCGCTGCTCACGCTGAACCTGCTCGAGGGCGTCCCGCTCGCGACGCTCCCGCTCCACTCGCCCGAGCACCTGCACCTGCTCCTCGAGATGACGAAGCTCGCCTACGCCGACCGCGACCGGTGGATCGGCGACCCGGCCCACGCGCGCCTGCCCGTCGCGGCGCTGCTCGCCAAACCGTACGCGGCGCGGCGCCGCGCGCAGTTCGACCCGGACAAGGCCCAGGCCTACGCGGCCGGCGACCCGGAAGGCGACACGACCGGCTTCGTCGTGGCCGACGGCCACGGCAACGTGGCGAGCGTGATCCAGAGCCTGTTCAACAGCTTCGGCTCCGGCATCGTCGTGCCCGGCGCGGGCGTGCCGCTCCAGAACCGCGGCC
Organism: Candidatus Rokubacteria bacterium GWA2_73_35; assembly: GCA_001790205.1. Lineage (GTDB taxonomy): Bacteria > Methylomirabilota > Methylomirabilia > Rokubacteriales > CSP1-6 > GWA2-73-35. The sequence goes on from MGBU01000130.1 coordinate 10,839, forward strand.
GGCACTTCTCGCTCGAGCCCGGGCACCCGGCCGTCCTGGCGCCGCGCACGCGGCCCTTCCACACGCTGATCGCCGCGATCGCGACGCGGGAGGACCGGCCGGTGCTCGGGTTCGCGACGATGGGCGGCAACGGCCAGGCTATGTTCCACGCCCAGGTGCTCACGAACGTGCTCGACTACGGCCTTCACATCCAGGAGGCGATCGAGCGGCCGCGCTTCCTGATCGGCGCGTTCCTGCCCGACGACCCGGCCGACGCGGTCTACGTCGAGGAGCGCGTGCCGGCGGCCACGCTGGCGGCGCTCCAGGCGAAGGGCCACCTGGTCAGGCCCGCGCCCGCGCTCTTCCCCAAGGTCGGCCACGCGCACGGGATCGTGCTGCGCGACGGCACGCTGATGGGCGGCGCCGACCCGCGCGGCGACGGCGTCGCGCTCGGCTTCTAGCATGCGCGCCGCCCTCCTCGTGCTTGCCGTCCTGCTCCTCGCGGGCCCCGCGGCCGCGGAGGAGTGGGGCACGATCGTGCCGGGCGCCACGACGACCGAGGCGGTGCGCGCGCGGTACGGCGCCCCGACGCGGAGCGCGCCGGTCAAGATCGACCGGTACGACGCGGCGCAGTGGGTGTACGAGGGCGCGCAGGCGCCCGCGGGGATCCGGCGGATGACGGTGGACTTCGGCCTGCTCGCGCCGGGCGGCTACCGGCCGGACGTCGTGCGGAGCTTCCGGCTCGAGCCGAAGCCCCGCATCTTCGATCGGCGGACGGTCCTGGCGGGCTGGGGCGTGCCGACGAAGACGGCGCGCGAGGGCGAGGCCGACGTCTACTTCTACCAGGAGGGGCTGCTCGTCTACTTCGACAAGGGCGGCTTCGACGTGGCCGCCATGGTCTTCACCCCGCCCCAGCCCGAGGCGCCCTCGAGCGCGCCGGCGCGCGCCCCCGCGCCGTCGCCGACCGCCCCCGCGCCGCCCACGACCGCGCCCCGTCAGCGCTGAAGGGCGAAGCCGAGCGCCCCGGCGAGCGGCTCGAGCACCGCGCGCGCGTCGGGGCGGGACCGCCAGAGGTCGAAGAACCGGTTCTGCGTCGCCCACGCGCCGAAGCGCACGCCGAGCCGCTGCGCGCCCGCGACGAGCGCGGCGGCCTCGGCGACGCGCCCGGATTCGGGCGAGGCCTCGACGGCGGCGAGCGCCTGCTGCACCGCCCGGTGCATCGCGAAGCGGACGGGCATCAGGTCGAGCGCGAGTCCGAGCGCCTGCGCCTCGTCGGCCAGCTCGAACGCGCGCGCGGGGATCGCCGTCCCCATCCCCTCCAGCTCGGTCCGGATCCGCTGCTCGAGCACGTGGCGCGCCGCGAGCATGAGCGCGTCCGGGATCGGGGCGTCCACCTGCTGGAGGTAGTGCATGAGCTTCCGGTTCTGCTCCCAGATCTCGCGGTACGTCTCCTCGTGCCGCTCGAGCACGGCGGCGATGACCCGCGCGAGCACCCCGCGCCGCTCGTCGAGGAACAGGTGCTCGAGCGAGTACGTCACGCCGGCGAAGTGCTCGTCGAGGCCCCGGACCAGGTCGGCGACCGAGAAGCGCGCGAAGCGGCCGAGCAGGTCGGTCTTCATTGCTGCGTAGCCCGCCGGCTCGGCGGGCGCCCGGATGCCGCAGGCGAAGTCCGGCCCGCCGTAGTGGACGAGCGCGAACGCGGCCTCGCGCACCTCGCCCGTCGCCTCGGAGCTGACGCGCACGCGGGCGATGCGGAGCGTGGTGTCGTCGGCGGTGTCGCGCGCCTCGTCGAGGCGCTCGACGCGGTACGCGTAGACGCGCGCGTCGGGCGGGTGCCCCTCGACGCGGTCCGTGATCGCGTAGTGGGCGATCACGCGCTCGAACCCGACGGCGACGGGCGCGACGAGCCGCCGCCAGACCTCGGCGCCGTCGCGCATCTCCGGGACGTTGCTCGGCGCCGCCGCGAGCCGCTCGACCAGGGCGTCCTCGAGGCGCTCGCCGCCGAGATCCTCGAGGTGGCGGAGCGCCATCGCCGCGTACCGTAGGATTTGCACCGGCTCGAGCGACGACAGCTCGTCGAAGAACCAGCCGCACGAGGTGTACATGAGCAGCCGGTTGCGCTCGAGCTCGAGGAGCCGCCGGGCCTCGACGCGCCCCGCCGCGTCGAGCGGCGTCCGCTGCTGGGCCTCGAAGAACGCCGCGAGGCGGTCGGGGCTCCGGTCGAGCACGACGTCCACGTACGCGTCGCGCGCCGCCCACGGGTCCTTCAGGAGCGCCGCGGCGCGGGCCTCGAAGAACGGGTCGATCCGGTCGCGCAGCCAGTCGAGCGCCTCGCGCAGCGGCGCGCGCCAGCGCTGCTGCCAGTCGCCGCGCGTGCGGCAGCCGCAGTCGGCGCGCCAGCGCTCGACGCCGTGGACGCAGCTCCAGGACGTGCGCTCGTGGATCTCGACCTCGTGCGCCGGCGGGTGGGCGGCGAGGAACGCGCCGTAGCTCGTGAGCGTGCCGGGCGTCTCGGTCTCGAGCAGGTGGATCGCCGCGGCGAGCGCCATCTCGCCGAAGCGGCGGTGGTGGCCGTACGACTCGCCGTCGGTCGCGCAGTGGACGAGCTGCGGCGCGTCGCGGTCCGCCGCGAAGCCGCCCCGGATCGCGGCGACGAGGTGCTCGCTGCGCTCGAGGAGGCTCCCGAAGGCGATGCCGTGGGAGATCCCGTGGTCGTAGAAGAAGAGCGCGAGGCTCGCGCCGCGCGGGCTCCGCCAGCGGTAGGCCTGCCGCGGGTCGACGCCGTCGCCGGGCTCCTGCCAGGCGTCGCCGCCGAGGGGTCGGACGCGCCGCGCCTGATGGGGCGCCAGGATCGTGAAGGAGAGCCCGGCCTCGGCGAGGACCTCGAGCGTCTCGTCGTCGACCGCGGTCTCGGGCAGCCACATGCCCTCCGGCTCGCGCCCGAAGCGCGTGCGGAAGTCCTCGATCCCCCAGCGGACCTGCGTGACCTTGTCGCGCCGGGTGGCGAGCGGCATGATCATGTGGTTGTAGACCTGGGCGATCGCGTTGCCGTGCCCGCCGTTCGCGCGCACGCTCGTCCAGTCCGCCTCGATGATCTTCGCGCACAGCTCGGGCCGGTGGCGGGCGAGCCAGGCGAACAGCGTCGGCCCCACGTCGAACGAGATCTTCTCGAAGTTGTTGACGACGTCGAGGATGCGGCCGGCGTCGTCCACCCGCCGCGCGGCCGTGTTGGGCGCGTAGCACTCGGCGGTGACGCGCTCGTTCCAGTCGTGGTACGGCGCCGCCGTGTCCTGCACCTGCACGGCCTCGAGCCATGGGTGCTCGCGCGGCGGCTGGTAGAAGTGGCCGTGGACGACGACCGCGCGGCTCAAAAGTCGTCGAGGCCCCGCAGGAACTCGCGCCGGCCGCCGCGCGGCACCACGACGAGCCCCGACGGGTCCACGTGGTAGCGCGCCCGGTCCTCCGCCGGGTCGAGGCCGACGCGCGTGTCGGCCGGGATGATGTTGTAGCGGTCCACGATCGTCCGCCGGAGGTGGGCGCCCTTGCCGACCGTCGTGTGGTCCATGACGATCGAGTCCTCGATGACGGCGCCCTCGTTCACCCAGACCGCGCGGCCGAGGATCGAGTTGCGGATCGTCGCGCGCTTGACCAGCGAGGCCTCGGCGACCTGGGCGTTGTCGACGTCGCCGCCGATGAAGCGCGCGGGCGGCCCCGGGTGGTGGCTGCTGCGGACCGGCCAGTAGCGGTCGTCGAGGTCGAAGCGCGGCGACTCGCCGAGGAGATCCATGTGCGCCGCCCAGTAGCTCTCGATGGTCCCGACGTCGCGCCAGTAGGCGTGCTCCTCGTAGGGCTTCACGCCCGGCACCTCGTTCTTCTGGAAGTCGTAGGCGTACACGCGCCCGCCCGGGACCAGCTCGGGGATGATCGACCGGCCGAAGTCGTGGTCGGTCGAGCGCGGGGCGTCGTCGAGCAGCGCCTGGAGCAGGGCGGCGCGCGAGAAGATGTAGTTGCCCATCGAGGCGAGCGCGTGGCCCGGATCGTCGGGCATCGGGCTCGGCCGGGGCGGCTTCTCCAAGAAGTCGATGACGCGGTGAGTCCGGTCCACGGCGAGGATGCCGAACGCCGAGGCCTCCGCGATCGGCACCGGGCGCGCGGCGATCGTGACCTCCGCGTCCGTCTCCCGGTGGAAGTCGAGCATCTGGTTCACGTCCATGCGATAGACGTGGTCGGCGCCGAAGACCGCGACGAAGTCCGGGAGGAAGTCGTCGATCAGGTTCAGGTTCTGCAAGACGGCGTCGGCGGTGCCGCGGTACCACCCCTGCCCGGACCGCATCTGCGGCGGCACGACCGTGACGAAGTAGTCGGGGAGGATCCCGCCCGTGCGCCACGCCAGGCGCAGGTGCTCGATCAGCGATTGCGACTTGTACTGGACCAGGACGTAGAGCGAGGGCATGTCCGAGTTCATGAAGTTCGAGAGCACGAAGTCGATGAGCCGGTGGCGGCCGCCGAAGGGCACGGCGGGCTTGCCGCGGTCGCGCGTGAGGGGCTGCAGCCGATCGCCCTTGCCGCCGGCCATGATCATGCTGAGCACCCGCGGCCGTCGCATCGGCCTCAGCCCCTGCCGGCGGGCGCGAGCCCCCACGCGGGCTCGAGGTCCTGGAAGCAGAAGTCTTCGCGCTCCAGGCGGCGGAGCGCCGCGGCGTCGTCGGGCGCGAGCGACTGGCCCGCGCCGAACCCGCGCGCCAGCTCCGAGAGCCGCTTGAACTCGGCGTAGTGCTCGGCCACCCGGCGCTCGGCGTAGTCGCGCGCCGCCCCCGTCGTGATCAGGAACTGCCAGTCCGAGGCCTGGAGCAGCAGCAGCTCGCGCGTCGCCTGCGCGAGCACGCGCGCCAGGTCGCCGCCCGCGGGCGCCTCGCGCCGGAGGTGCTCCACCCACTCGGCCTCGGCGCTGTACACGCGGTCCCACGTCCACTCGGTGTCGCGGTTGAGCCACACGCGGTGGTCGCCGCCCTCGCCCCACGAGCCCTCGGGCAGCGCGACGGTCGAGCGCGGCGGCACCAGCTCGAGCGCCTCGCCGAGCGTCATGCGCGCGATGCCGGCCCGCGCCGTGTCGCGCGCCACCTGCTCGAGCCAGAGCGGGCCCTCGAACCACCAGTGGCCGAACAGCTCGGCGTCGTAGGGGGCGCAGACGAGGGCCGGGCCGCCGCCGGCCGCGGCGGCGAGCGTCTCGCCGACGAGCCCCGCGAAGTGCGCGGCGTGCTGCCGGACCCGCTCGGCGGCCGCGGCCGGCACGTACGGCGCCTTGCGCCCGAGGTCGCCCGAGTTGTCCGTGATCCGCCACAGGCGCAGGCCCCCCGGGAAGTGCTTCTTGTGGAACTCGAGGTAGGCGTGGTCGCCGGGGTAGCCGTGGTCGCGGCTCCACACCTGGACGGTCGTCCGCGGGTCGCGGATGAACGCCACGGCGCTGCCCGTCCCGCCGCGCGAGGCGACGCGGTAGGGGACGTGGGGCGAGCGCGCGGCGCCCGGCGCCGGCATCCACTCGCCCGCCGCCTCGCCCCGCGCGCCGCCGCGCGGCACGAAGTCCCGGTAGAGGAAGATCGGCGCGCCGGCGGCGACGAGGTGGGCGTCGGCGACGAAGTACTCGAGCCCGTGCGCGGCGAGCAGCTCCTCGAGGCCCGGGCGCATGGCCCGCGCGCGGCCGCTCTCGCGCCCCGTCGGCGGCGTCCACTGGTAGCGCGGCCGGTACGCGCACTCGGGCAGCCAGATCCCGCGCGGCGCCGCGCCGAAGTAGCGCCGGTGCGTCTCGACGGCGGTGCGGAGCTGGAGGTGGATCGACTCGTCGCGCGAGAGCAGCGGCAGGTAGCCGTGGGTGGCGGCGCACGTGATGATCTCGACGTCCCCCGCGCGCTGGAGGTCGGCGAACGTGCCCGGGATGTCGCCGCCGATCCGGCGGTGCATCTCCCACATCCGCTCGTAGAATTCCTCCCAGAAGCGCGTCAGCTCGACGAGGTCCTTCCGGCCCTCGCGCGCGAAGTACTCGCCCGATTCCGCGCATGCGCGCCGGACGTTCTCGTAGTAGAAGGAAAGCTCCTTCTGGAACTCGGGCGAGGCGAGCTGCTCGGTCAGGATCGGGGACAGGTTGACCGTCCACCTGGGCGAGACGCCGTCGGCGACCAGCCGGTGGGCCACCTCGAGCAGCGGCAGGTAGCACTCGAAGGCGGCCTCGCACAGCCAGTCGCTGCCGAAGGGCCAGCGGCCGTGGTTCAAGACCATCGGGAGGTGGGTGTGCAGGACCAGGCAGAACGGCGACACCATAGGGAGTTCAATTGGAGCCCATGACCGCGCTCGGCGCAAGCCTTGTCGGCGATTCCGTGACGTTCAGCGTCTGGGCGCCCCGCTGCCGCACGGTGGACGCGGTCCTCGAGGGGCGGGCGCCCGCGCCGCTCGGCCCCGGCCGGGACGGCCTCTTCGAGGCCACGCTCGGCGGCGTCGAGCCGGGCGCGCGCTACCGCTACCGGCTCGACGGCGCGCGCGAGCGCCCGGACCCGGCCTCGCGCTGGCAGCCCGCGGGGGTGCACGGGCCGTCGGCGCTGGTGGACCCGCGTCGGTTCGTGTGGACCGACGCCGACTTCCGCGGCCACGCCCTCGCCGACCTGGTGCTCTACGAGCTCCACGTCGGCGCCTTCACGCCGCTCGGGACGTTCGAGGCGATCGTCCCGCACCTCGCGGCGCTCGTCGACCTCGGCGTCACGGCGCTCGAGCTGATGCCGGTCGCCGAGTTCCCGGGCTCGCGCAACTGGGGCTACGACGGCGTCCACCTCTTCGCCCCGCAGTCCACGTACGGCGGGCCGCGCGGCCTGCGCCGCCTCGTGGACGCCTGCCACGCGCGCGGCCTCTCGGTCCTGCTCGACGTCGTCTACAACCACCTCGGGCCCGAGGGCAACTCCCTGGCGGAGTACGGTCCCTACGCGCGGGACGGGCACCCGACGCGCTGGGGGCCGGGCCTCAACTTCGACGGCGAGGGGAGCGCCGGGGTGCGGCGCCACGTCGTCGAGAACGTCCGGTACTGGGTGCGCGAGTTCCACGTGGACGGCTTCAGGCTCGACGCGGTCCACGCGATCCGGGACACGAGCCCCGTGCACATCCTGGCCGAGCTGGCCGGGGCGGCGCACGCCGAGGGCGCGCGCGCGGGCCGGCCCGTCCACGTCGTCGCCGAGTCCCACGACAACGACCGCCGTCTCGTCGTGCCGGTCGCCGCCGGCGGGCTCGGCCTCGACGCGGTCTGGTCGGACGACTTCCACCACGCGCTCCACCGGCGGCTCACGGACGAGCGCGCGGGCTACTACGGGGACTTCGGCGAGGCGCCGTGGCTTCCACGCGCGCTCGCCGAGGGCTTCGCCTTCCAGGGCGAGCCGTCGGCCTACTGGGGACGGCCGCGCGGCACGCCGAGCGCGGACCTTCCGGCCGAGCGGTTCGTGATCGCCGTCCAGAACCACGACCAGGCCGGCAACCGGCCGCACGGCGAGCGGCTCGGCACCCTCGTCGCGCCCGCCGCCGTGCGGCTCGCCGTCGCGCTCCTCTGCGCGGCGCCCGCGCTCCCGCTCTTGTTCATGGGCGAGGAGTACGGCGAGACCGCGCCGTTCCAGTTCTTCGCGTCCTTCCTCGACCCGGCGCTCGCCCAGGCCGTGCGGCGCGGCCGCGCGGAGGACGTCCAGCGCTTCGGCTGGCCGCCGGGGATCCCGGACCCGGACGCCCCGGGCACGTTCGTCGCCTCGCGCCTGAACCACGGCCTCGCCGCCGCGCCCCGCCACCGGGCGCTGCGCGAGTACTACCGGCGCTGGCTTGCGCTCAGGCGCGCGCACCCGGCGCTCGGCGCGCGCGGCAAGGCGCTGGCGCAGGCCGCCCTCGACGCGGGCGGCCACGTCCTGACGCTCGACCGGCGGGCGCCCTCGGGCGAGGAGGCGCGGCTCGTCGCGAACGTGACGGGCGCACCGCGGCCCGCGGCGCCGCCCGGCGCCGGCTGGCGGCTCCTGCTCGACAGCGAGGACCCGCGCTGGGGCGGGGCGGGCGGGGCGGCGCCGCTCGCCCCCTGGCAGGCGTTGCTCTGGGAGCGGGCACGGTGATAGCGTCGGGCACCGTGCGCGGCGGCGACCTCCTCGACCAGATCCTCGCGCTCGACCCCGGCGCCCGCGGGATCCGCGCCTTCGCGCGTCCCGGCGCGGCGGCCGCCGCGGCGCGCGCGCTCCGTGGCGCCCGGCGCGTGCTCCTCGCGACCGGCTTCACCGTCGCCCCCGGCATGCCGGAGACCGACGGTCCGCCCGGCGCCGCGGTCCTCGGCCGCGCGCTCCGCCGGCTCGGCGCCCGCGTGCGCTGGGTGACGGACCCGGCGAGCGCGCCGCTCGTCGAGGCGGCGCTCGACGTGCTCGGCGAGCCGCCCGACGTCGTCGTCTATCCCGAGGGCGGCGGCGGGGCGGCGGCGCTCCTCGCCGCCGAGCGGCCGACCCACCTGGTCGCGATCGAGCGCCCGGGCAGGACGCGCGCCGGCGACTACCTCTCGGCGCGCGGCGAGAGCGTCGCCGCGCTCAACGCGCCCGTGGACGAGTTGTTCGTGGGGAACACGGGCCGGCGCCGGCCGGTCACGGTCGGCATCGGCGACGGCGGCAACGAGATCGGCATGGGCAACGTGCGCGCGCGGCTCGTGCGCCTGAACCGCCTCCACGCGCGGATCGCCTCGGTGGTCCGCGTGGACCACCTGGTCGTCGCCGGCGTGTCGAACTGGGGCGGCTACGGCGTCGTCGCCGCGCTCGCGCGCCTCACCGGGCAGGATCTCCTGCACACCGCCGCGCTCGACCGGCGCATGGTCGAGGCGTGCGTCGCGGCGGGCGCCCACGACGGCGTCACGCGGCGCCGCGAGCCCACCGTGGACGCGCTGCCGCTCGGGGCCCACGCGGCCGTCGTCGAGCTGCTCCGGCTGGCCGCGCGTTCCGGTATGATGGGGGGGCGATGACGGTCCTCGAGGAGTACCGCGCGCGGCACCCGAAGTCGGCCGCGCTGTGGGAGCGCGCGCGCGCCGCGATCCCGGGCGGCATCACCCACGACATCCGCCACCTGGCACCGTTTCCCGTCTACGTCGAGCGCGCGCAGGGCACGCGCAAGTGGGACGCCGACGGCCACGAGTACATCGACTACTGGATGGGCCACGGCGCGCTCTTCCTCGGCCACTGCCACCCCGCGGTCGTCCGGGCCGTGCAGGAGCAGGTCGCCCGCGGCACGCACCTCGGCGCCTGCCACGAGCTGGAGGTCCGCTGGGCCGAGCTGGTGAACCGGCTCGTCCCGTGCGCGGAGCTGACGCGCTTCACGATGTCGGGCACCGAGGCGACGCACCTGGCGATGCGCGTGGCGCGCGCCTTCACCGGGCGGTCCCGGATCGTGAAGCTCGCGGGGCACTTCCACGGCTGGCACGACGGCGCCGCGGTCGCCGTCAACCCGCCCTACGACGTGCCGATGTCGGCCGGCATCCCGGGCGCGACGCTCGACCAGGTGCTGATCTGCCCGCCGAACGACGTCAAGGCCGTCGAGGCCCTGCTCGAGCGCGGCGACGTCGCCGCGGTGATTCTCGAGCCCGCGGGCGGCCAGGCCGGCACGACGCCGACGATCCCCGGCTACCTGCACGAGCTGCGCGCGCTCACGGCCCGCCACGGCGTCGTGCTGATCTTCGACGAGGTGATCACGGGCTTCCGCTACGCGCCCGGCGGCGCCCAGGCCTACTTCGGCGTGACGCCCGACCTCACCACGCTCGCCAAGATCGTCGCCGGCGGCCTGCCCGGCGGCGCGCTCTGCGGCGCGCGCGCGCCGATGGCGCTGCTCGCCTTCCGCGGCGACGCCGACTGGGACCGGAGCCAGCGCGTCGCCCACGCGGGCACCTTCAACGCGAACCCCCTCTCGGCCGCCGCCGCAATCGCCACGCTCGAGCAGTGCGCGGACGCCTCGCTCCAGGCGCGCGCGAACAAGCTCGGCGACGAGCTGCGGCGCGGGCTCGCCGAGGCGATGCGGCGCGCGGACGTGCCCGGCACCTGCTACGGCGAGGCGTCCATCTACCACGTCTCGTTCGAGGGCAAGCCCGGGCTCGCCGGCTTCGACCGGCCGCGCCGGGGCGACGCCTACCACCTGCTGCGCTGCGCCCTGCTGAACCACGGCGTCGACTGCTCGACGCACCACGGCTGGGTCTCCGCGGTCCACACCGAAGAGGACGTCGCGCGCACGCTCGCGGGCTACGAGCGCGCGTTCGGCGCGCTCGCGGCGGACGGGGTCTTCGCGGGGCGATGAGGCGCGCGGCGGCGGTCGGGCTCGCGCTGGCGGTCGGGCTCCTCGCGGGCGGCTGCGTCTACTACCCCAAGGTGACGGACATCGGGGGCGTGCGCCTGCTGCCGTCCAAGGGCCGGGTCGTGCGCGAGGGCGCCCGCGCCCTCTTCTACGCCGACATCGACAGCACCGGCAAGTTCAGCGACGCGCTCGTGCGTGCCGAGACGCCCGTCGCCCGGCGCGCGCAGCTCGTGGACGCCGCGGGCGCGCCGCTCGCGCGCCTGGAGGTGCCCGGCGCGACGCTCGTGCGCCTGGCCCCCGGCGCCGCGCGCATCGTCCTCTCCGAGCTGACCCGCGAGCTCCAGCCGGGCGAGGTCGTCATCGTCACGCTCGTCTTCCAGAAGGCGGGCGCGATCGGCGTCATCTCGCCCGTCGAATAGACACGTCCCGGCCCCTCTGCTATCCTCAGCGGTCTGGTGGGCAGGTAGCTCAGTTGGTAGAGCACAGGACTGAAAATCCTGGTGTCGGCGGTTCAATCCCGTCCCTGCCCACCATTCTTCCTCACATGGAGAGCGCGATCACGGCGATGACGTTCGACACGAAAGGAGGTCACCCATGACGAAGTGACCCCGACAGGAGGGAAGCGCCCGATGGACGAGATCGAGTTCGACAGTCTCTACGCCGCCGCACGAACCTATCAGGATCGCCGCCTCGGAGCCGGCAGTCTCTGCGACCGCTGCGACCATGGCCACATCTACCGCCGTCAGGGAGCGCGGGATGTCGCGGTCTATTGCCGGAGCCTGCGCACCCGGGTCCCGTCCGACATTGCGGAGTGCAGCGCCTTTCGGGCGGCCACGGCGCTCACGTTGAGCGACATGATGGACATCGCGCTCCCGATCGATCCGCGCGAGGGAATCGACCGGCGGAGCTATCGCTGAGCGGCGGCCGGGGACGAAACTTCCACGAACACCGGCCTGCGCCGGGTATAGTTTCCACGTGTCGCTCTTCGAACCGATCTTCGACGCGCTCAACCGCGCGCGGGTTCGCTACGTGGTCGTCGGCGGGTTCGCCACGGTGCTCCACGGGCACGCGCGCCTGACCGCCGACATCGACCTGGTGATCGACCTGTTCCCCCCCGAGGCCAGAAAAGCGCTGGACACCCTGACCGGCCTGGGCTTCAGACCCCGCGCTCCCGTCGAGCCGCTCGCCTTCGCAGACCCCGCCACCCGTCACCAGTGGATCCACGACAAGGGGATGCGGGTGTTCTCGATGTGGGACCCCGCAAACCCCATGCGCGAGGTCGATCTCTTCGTGGAGCACCTGATCGACTTCGACGAGTTGTGGAACCGCTCGGACATCATCAACCTCAGCCACACCGCGGTTCGCATCGCCTCCATTCCGGACCTGATCCGCCTGAAGCGGCTTGCCGGTCGACCTCAAGATCTGGCGGACATCGAAGCCCTGGAGATCATCCTTCGTCGCAAGGAGGATCGAGATGGCCGATGACGCAGACCGCGAGACCCTGCCCGACGCCTGGGGCGCGGGGTGGGAGGCCCACCGGGTCCACCAGCTCACGTTCGCGCTCAGGGCCACTCCCGCGGAGCGGCTGGCCTGGCTCGAGGAGATGATCGTCCTCGCCTATCAGGTGGGCGCACTCCCGAAGTCGCGTGACTGACCGGTAGATGTTCCTGTTCCCGGAGCCACCGGACCCGATCTTCCTCGCCATCTTCCGGGAAGCCCTGGAGTACGTCCGTGAGGTGCAGCTCGTCCAGTTTCGAGAGGGACACCGGCCGACCCGGTCGGAGAGGAAGGAGCTCGACGAGTGCTATGCGACCTTGTATCCGGAGCTGGTTCCGTTCTTCTCGCGGGGGCGGCTGATCCGGGTCATCGATCGCCTCCTGGCGGCGGGCCGCAAGCCGGAGCTCTATCGGCTGACGGACTACCACTGGATGGTGATCTACCGGTGCCTGGAGATGTACAGCGACCTGCACAACGACGGAGCGACGGGAACCGACGGCAAGGTCGGACCGTACGAGATCGAGCG
>MGBU01000131.1:0-5391 GCA_001790205.1 Candidatus Rokubacteria bacterium GWA2_73_35
CGTGGGGCTCGCCGCGGCCGCGCAGCGCCTGCTCGCGCGCCGCGCGCAGGTCCACGTGCTGCGCCAGCTCGCGCCCGTCCTGGTCGTGCGTCGCCTGCAGGATCGCCAGCGGACGCCGGGCGCCCGTCCTCGCGAGCGTCACGCGCACGGCGAGCCACGCCGCGCCGCCCGAGGCCTCGTCCGTCGCCGGGCCGAGGAGCGCCGCCGGGCTCATCGGCGTCGGCGCCGTCCCGACGTAGCTCGGCACGTGGTAGGCGGCGTACCGGTGCCCGAGCGGAATCGCGACCGCCTTGGGGTGGAGCGTCGCCGAGACGTACGCGGGGAGCTCGATCGCCCCGTGCGGCGACGTGACGCGGACGACGTCGCCGGTGGCGACGCCGAGCGCGGCCGCCGCCGCCGCGGGGACCTCGACCCACGCGTCCCACACCGCCTGGGTCATCGTGTCGGGCGCCTCCTGGAGCCACGCGCGGCTGGCGCCGCGGCCGTCGTAGAAGCGCAGCGAGGGGTACGGGAGCAGCGCGAAGCCGGCCGCGTCGCCCTCGAGCGCCGCGGCGCCGGCCTCGAGCGCGCCCGCCTGCGCCGTGACGGGCACCGGCGCGACCGCGCGCCATGCCCCGCCCCGCCGGAGGGCGGCCGCCCACTCGCCGCGCACCACGGGCTCCCAGGCGGCCTTGAGGTACTGCTCGAACGACGCCCAGGGCAGCGGCCCCTTGCCCTCCTCGCTGCCGAGGACCGCGCGGCCGGCCGCCAGGAGCACGTCGCCCAGCTGGCGGGCGTCCCGGACCGGGGCCATCGTCGGCTGGAGCAGGCCGGTCACGCCCTCGCACGGCGCGTAGTCGCCCCACGCCTCGAGCCAGTGCGTGTCCGGCAGGATCACGTGCGCGAGCGCCGTCGTCTCGTCGGGCTCGGTCGCGAAGCTCACGACCAGCCCGACCTTCCGGGCCGCCTCGGCGAAGCGCAGCCCGCCGGGCAGCGCGTGGACGGGGTTCACGCCCGGCCCGAGCAGCAGCACCTCGACCTCGCCCTGCTCCATGGCGCGGACGAGCCGCGCGACCTCGGCGTAGGGCGTCACCCGGCCGTAGGCGGAGTCGGGCCCGAAGAGCACGGTGCGGCCGACGTTGCCGGCCGCGGCGTTGAGCAGGTTGATCGCGACCTGTGTCCGGGTCGCGTTCGCGCCGCTCACGGCGACGCCGCCGCCGATCGCCAGGCCTGGCCGCGCGCCGCCGAACGCCTTGGCGAGGCGCCGGAGGGTCTCCACGGGAACACCGCTCTCCTGCGCGGCCCGCGTCACGTCCACCCGCGCCGCCGCATCGGCGAAACGCCGGTCGCCCAGCCCCTCCTCGATCATCAGCTTGAGGATCGCGAGCGCGAGGAGCTCCTCCGTGCCGGGCGCGTTCCGGACCCACTCGTCGGCGTTCGCCGCGGTGAGCGACTGGCGCGGCTCGACGTGGATGAACGTGCCCGCGCGGCCCTCGCGGAACGCGTGCATCCGCGCGAACGCTCGCGTGTAGGCGACCGGCGAGAGCCAGGTCTCGACGAAATCGGCGCCGAAGGAGAGGACAACCTGCGCCGCCTCGAGGGCGTAGTGCGGGATCGCCTCGCGCCCGAACGTGATGCGGCTGGCCGCGCGGATCGCCTCGTAGCCGAACGGCTCGAGCGTGACCCGCGGCCGGGCCCCGAGAGCCTGCGTGAAGCGGTCGGCGAGCGCGCCGAGGCTGCCGCTCTCGAGCTGCGTGACGAGCGCGATCGCGCGCGCCCTCCCGCCGCGCCGCAGCGCCGTGAGCCGGTCCACGAGGCGCTTCTGCGCGTCCTCCCAGCTCGCGGGCGCGAGGCGCCCGCCGTCCCGCACGAGCGGGCCCGGGAACCGGTCCGGGTGGTAGAGCCCCTGGAGCGCCGCCTGGCCGCGGATGCAGAGCGCGCCCTGGCTCACCGGGTGGTCGGGGTTGCCCTCGAGCTTCACGACCCGACCCTCGCGGTTCCTCGCGAGCACGCCGCAGCCGGCGGGGCACTCGCGGCATACCGTCGCGAACCACGACGCGACGCCGGGGACGAGCTGCTCGTTCGGCACGACGAGCGGCAGGATGTGCTCGGTCGCGGCCTGGCAGCCGGCGGTCGCGGCGGCGGCGCCGGTCGCCCCGACGAGCTTGAAGAAGTCGCGCCGCTTCATCTAGCGGGGGCTCCGGTCCGCAGCCGAGCGCGGGTGGCGAGTGACAGGCACGTCGTGGCTCCGTGACCTCGCACCTAGTGGTGACAGGCGACGCAGTCGAGCGGCGCCTTCTTCTGCTCGCGCGCATTCTGCTCGCGATGGCAGTCGATGCACCAGCCCATCGTCAGCGGCGGCGGCGCGGGGCGGAAGCCCGCGAGGTTCAGCAGATCGTTGGCCAGCCGCGGCCCGGGCGCCGCCGCGAACGTCGTCATCTTCTCGACCTCGCCGTGACAGGCCTGGCACTTCACGTTGGCGCGCACGTGCGCCTTGTGCGGGAAGTAGGTGAACTCCGGCAGCTTGTTCACCCGGACCCACGGGATCGGCTCCTTCTTGGCCCAGTACTCGGCGAGCTTCCGGACCTCGGGGAGCTGCGCGCCCGTGATCTTGTGACAGCCCATGCAGCGCTCGACCGACGGCAGCCCCGCGTACTCCGAGCGCCGCGCGTCGCTGTGGCAGTACTGGCAGTCGATCTTGTACGTCTGCACGTGCACGACGTGCGGGAACGCGATGGGCTGGACGGAGGGTCTGGCGACCGCCGGCTGACGACTCCAGGACGAGACCGCGACGAAGACCAGAACGGCCAGGAGCACCGCACCGAGTGCTCCCACGCCCACTTTTGCGCTCATCGACGATCGATCGCCCTCCGGGGAAGTGCCAAATGCTTGTGAACCCTATCACGCGGCCACCGGCCTAGTCAATCCTCCCTAGACGCCTCGCGCATCGCCTCCGCGGCGGCGCGCGCCGCCAGCTCGATGTCGGCGTCGGTGTGGGCGAGCGAGACGAAGGCCGCCTCGAACTGCGAGGGCGCGAGGAACACGCCGCGCCGGAGCATGCCGTGGAAGAAGCGCGCGTAGCGCCGGGTGCTCGCGCGCCGCGCCGCGGCGTAGTCCGGCACCGGGGCGGCGCAGAAGAACGCGGTGAGCATCGACCCGACGCGGTTCACGGTCAGCTCGACGCCGGCCCGCTCGCCCGCGCGCCGCAGGCCCTGCTCGAGGGCGCCACCGAGCGCCTCGAGCCGCGCGTAGGCGCTCCGGTCGGCGAGCCGGCGGAGCGTGGCGAGCCCCGCCGCGACCGCGATGGGGTTGCCCGAGAGCGTGCCCGCCTGGTACACGGAGCCGAGCGGCGCGACGTGGTCCATGACGCCGCGGGAGCCACCGTAGGCGCCGACCGGCAGCCCGCCGCCGATGATCTTGCCGAGGCACGTGAGGTCCGGGCGCACCCGGTAGAGCTCCTGCGCCCCGCCGTAGGCCACGCGGAAGCCGGTGATCACCTCGTCGAAGATCAGCAGCGCGCCGTGCGCCCGCGTGATCTCCCTGAGCCCCTCGAGGAAGCCGGGGCGCGGGGCGACCACGCCCATGTTGCCCGCGACGGGCTCGACGATCACGGCGGCGACCTCGGGGCCGCGCGCGGCGAAGAGGGCCTTGACCGCCTCGAGGTCGTTGAAGGGTGCGGTGAGCGTCAGCGCCGCGAGCGGCTCGGGGACGCCGGCGCTGTCCGGGATCGAGAACGTCGCGCCGCCCGAGCCGGCCCGGACGAGCAGGCTGTCGGCGTGGCCGTGATAGCAACCGTCGAACTTGACGAGCACGGGCCGGCCCGTGACGCCGCGCGCGACCCGGATCGCGCTCATCGCGGCCTCGGTGCCCGAGCTGACCAGCCGCACCAGCTCGATCGACGGGTAGGCGCTGGTGATCGCCTCCGCCATCTCGACCTCGGCCGGCGTCGGCGCGCCGTAGCTCGTCCCGCGCGCGGCGGCCTGCACGACCGCGTCCACGACGGGCGGCGCGGCGTGGCCGAGGATCAGCGGCCCCCAGGAGCCGAGGAAGTCGAGGTACTCGCGCCCGTCCACGTCCCAGATCCGCGCGCCCGCGCCGCGCGCGACGAAGAAGGGCTCGCCGCCGACGCCGCGGAAGGCGCGGACAGGGCTGTTGACGCCGCCGGGAATCACACGTGTCGCCGCCGCGAACAGGCTCTTCGAGTCGCTCATGGGCCGCGCTTCCCCCGTGGGACGAAGTGGTCCAGCCACTGCCACGCCCGGCCCGCCCGGAGCGCCACGCGCTCGTGCCAGGCCCGCCCCGCGCGCGCGAGGTCGACCGCGCCGAAGTCGCGCGCCTCGGGACTCCAGCGGAACGCCGCCGTCGCCTCCGCGCGTCCGCCGAGCACCGCGGTGACGACGTACGTGGCCTCCGGGTACATCGGCTCACCGTCGAGCAGCGCCCGCTGGCGGTCGGTTGGCGAGAAGTACGCGCCGGCGTCGACGTGCGAGTGGTAGATCACCGCCACGGCGAAGCCCTCGGCCTCCAGGCGACCGATCCGCAGCAGGTCCCGGGGGTCGATGAAGTACGCGGTCCGCGCGTCGCGCGGGTGACGGACCGGGTCCTTGGCGTGCAGCTCGTCCTGGATGTTCCGGCAGCGGACGAGCTGGCGGCGGACGTCCCGGACCAGCAGCACGCCGCACGACTCGCGCGGATACTCCTCCACGGCGTGACGCCGGATGGCGTCGACCTCCAGCCGGGTCAGCGTCACCGCGCGCCGCCGGCCAGGGCCGGGATGATCGCGACCTCGTCACCGTCCTTGAGCGGCGTCTGGAGCCCCTGAAGCGCCTCGATCGCCTCGCTGTTCACGTAGATGTTGACGTGATGGTGCACGTCGCCGCCCTGGCCGCGCACGAGGCCCTTGAGGCCCGCGTGCGCCCGCTCGAGCTCGTCGAGCAGGCCGCCGACCGTCGTCGCCCGGAGCTCCACGCGGTCGTGGTCGTTCGTGGCCCGTCGAAACGGCGTCGGAATGTACACGGTCACCGGCATAGCTCCGTCTCCTGCTTCTTTCGACAGGTTGCACCGCTCGCCTCGGCGCGCACGCCCTTCGGGCACTCTCACGGTTCGGCTCGGCCGGCGACCGGCCTCACCTCGCACCGCCACGCTCGCCTCGGCGGAGGCCCCGCCTCGGCGCGCACGTCCCTGCGATCCATTTCACCGCTCGCCTCGGCGCAGGCCCCGCCTCGGCGCGCACGCCCCCGATCCATTTCACCGCTCGCCTCGGCGCAGGCCCCGCCTCGGCTCGCACGCCCCCGATCCATTTCACCGCTCGCCTCGGCGCAGGCCCCGCCTCGGCGCGCACGTCCCCGATCCATTTCACCGCTCGCCTCGGCGCAGGCCCCGCCTCGGCGCGCACGCCCCCGATCCATTTCA
>MGBU01000131.1:5450-7110 GCA_001790205.1 Candidatus Rokubacteria bacterium GWA2_73_35
CCTCGGCTCGCACGCCCCCGATCCATTTCACCGCTCGCCTCGGCGGAGACCCCGCCTCGGCTCGCACGTCCCCGATCCATTTCACCGCTCGCCTCGGCGGAGACCCCGCCTCGGCTCGCACTACCCTTGACTCAGGTAGCGCTCGCCCGTGTCGGGCAGCACGGTCACGACGAGCTGGCCCGGGGAGAGCTCGGCCGCTACGCCGCAGGCGGCGAACGCGGCGGCGCCAGCCGAGACGCCGACGAGCAAGCCTTCCTCGCGGGCGAGCCGACGCGCCCAGGCGAGCGCGTCCTCGTCGCGGACCGGGACGAGCGCGTCGATGACGTCGCGGTTCAGCACGCCGGGCACGAACGACGCGCCGATCCCCTGGATCGCGTGCGGGTGCGCCCGGCCGCCCGCCAGCACGGGCGACTTCGCGGGCTCGACGGCGATCACGCGCACGCCGGGCACCTTCTGCTTGAGCACCTCGCCGACGCCCGTGAGCGTCCCGCCGGTGCCGACGCCCGCGACGAACGCGTCGAGTCGGCCGCCGGTCGCCTCGAGGATCTCGAGCGCGGTCGTGCGCCGGTGCACCTCGGGGTTCGCGGGATTCTGGAACTGCTGCGGCATGAAGTACTCGGGGTGCTCGCCGAGCAGCTCCTGCGCCGCGTGCACCGCCCCCGTCATGCCCTCGAGGGCCGGCGTGAGACGGATCTCGGCGCCGTAGCGCGCAAGCAGTCGCTGCCGCTCGACGCTCATGTCCTCGGGCATCGTCAGGATCAGCCGGTAGCCCTTCACCGCGGCGACCATCGCGAGCCCGATGCCGGTGTTGCCGCTCGTCGGCTCGACGATCGTCGCGCCCGGCCGGAGCAGCCCGCGCTGCTCGGCGTCCTCGATCATCGCCGCCGCGATCCGGTCCTTCACCGAGCCCCCGGGATTGACCGACTCGAGCTTCGCGGCGACGGTCGCGCCCCCCGGCGTCGGCAGCCGGTTCAGGCGGACGAGCGGCGTCCGCCCGATGGCATCCAGCACCGAGCCCGTGATCCGCGGCCAGGACGGCAGAGGCGTCATATGTGATACATCGGGCGGGCGGCGCTCCGACGCTCGAGGGCACGCGCCGCCAGCGCGCCGAACGTGAGGCGGTCGACGACCCGCGACACCGCCTGCGAGACCTCCTCCCACAGCTCGGCGAGGTCGCCCCCACCGCCGTTGCGCCCGCCGCGGCGCTGCGCCGAGAACGGCGCGCTGGTCCCCTCGACCGCGCGGAGGACATCGCCCACCGTGATCTCCTCCGGCGCGCGCGTGAGGTGATAGCCGCCGGTCGAGCCCCGCTTGGAGCCGAGCAGTCCCGCCCGCTTGAGCGCGAGCAGCACCTGCTCGAGGTAGCGCTGCGGGATCCCCTGGCGCGCCGCGATCTCCTGGATCGGCGTCAGCCCTCGCTCGCGCTGGAGCGCGAGGTCGAGCACCGCCCGGATCGCGTACTCGCCCTTGGCCGAGATCTGCACGCGTCAGCCGCCGAGGCCGCCCCGCTCGAGCAGCCGCGCCACGTCCCGGGCGAAGTACGTGATCACGATGTCGGCGCCCGCCCGGCGGATCCCGGTCAGCGCCTCGAGCATCGCGCGCTCCTCGTCGAGCCAGCCCAGGCGGCCGGCCGCGCGGATCATCGCGTACTCGCCCGAGA
>MGBU01000132.1 GCA_001790205.1 Candidatus Rokubacteria bacterium GWA2_73_35
CTACCAGGTGCCGCGCGCGGAGTTCGACGCGCTGCTGCTCGAGCACGCCCGGAAGCAGGGCGTGGACGTGCGGCAGCCCGCGACGGTCGAGACGGTGAGCTTCGACGCGGACGGCGTCGCGGTCACCGCGCGCGCGGACGGCCAGCCCCTGGCCGCGCGCGCCCGATACCTGGTGGACGCCACCGGGCGCGACGCGCTGCTCGCCTCGACGCGGGGCGCGCGCGAGCGCATCCCGAACCTCGGCAAGGTCGCGCTCTATGCCCACTTCCGCGGCGCGGCGCGGGCCAGCGGGCGGGACGAGGGCAACATCCGCATCTACATCTTCGAGGACGGCTGGTTCTGGTGGATCCCGCTCGCCGGCGACCTCACGAGCGTGGGCTGCGTGATGCACGCGCGGACGCTCGAGGCCTTCGAGGGCTCGCGCGAGGCGCTCTACCGCGAGATGATCCACCGCTGCCGACGGGTCGCGGCGGGCCTCGCGGGCGCCGAGCAGGTGATCCCGCTCCACGCGAGCGCGAACTTCGCCTACCGGACGCGCCCGGTCGTGGGCGAGCGGTTCCTCGTGGTCGGCGACGCCGCCGCGTTCGTGGACCCGATCTTCTCCGGTGGCGTGCACATCGCGATGCAGTCCGGGGAGCTGGCGGCGCGGGCGCTCGACGCCGCGCTCGGCGCCAGGCGGCCCGGCGGGGCGCGCTTCGCGGCCTACGAGCGCGCCGTGCGGCGCGGCGTCACGCCGTTCTTCCGCTTCATCCACAAGTACTACGAGCCCGCGTTCCTCGATCTGTTCCTGCAGCCGCGGCCGCACTTCGGCATGATCGACGCGGTGCTGACGGTCCTCTCGGGCGGCGCCTTCGCCGGCATGCGCCTGCGGACGCGCCTGTCGCTCGCGCTCCTGTTCTCGATCGCGCGGGTCAACCTCTGGGTGCGCCGCCGGGCCGGCCGCCCCGTCGCGTCGCGGCTGGAGTGGTAGTGCGAGCCGAAGCGGTGCCGCCGCTGAGGCGAGCGGTGAAATGGAGCGGGGGGGCGTGCGAGCCGAAGCGGTGCCGCCGCTGAGGCGAGCGGTGAAATGGAGCGGGGGGCGTGCGAGCCGAAGCGGTGCCGAGGGTGCTGAGGATCCTTCGCGGCTACGCGTTCACGATCGCGGGGATCGCGATCGGGGTCGGCGGGCTCGTGACGCTCGGCGCGATGAGCGAGCGGATCGTCCGGTTCATCGAGGGCGGCGACCGTTTCGTGCTGGGCCAGATCTCCGTCGCGGGGCGGGGCATGGGCATGGGGGCCGGGTTCACGGCCGGCGGGCTCCTGCCCGCGGCGACGGTCCGCGCGATCGCAGCGGTGCCGGGCGTCACGGGCGTCCAGCCGCAGGTGATGCTGCCCCTCAACCCGTCGACCTCGCAGTTCCTGACGCTCACCCAGGAGCTCGTGCTCGGGCTCGACCTGGCCGTGCTGATGCCGAACCGCCACTATCGGGCGCTCCCGGTCCGCGCCGGGCGCTTCCTGCGCGCGGGTGACCGCAGGGTCGCGGTCCTCGGCGCCTCGCTCGCCGCCGCGCGCGGCCTGCGCGCTGGCAGCCGGCTCACGCTCGAGGGCGCCTCCTACGAAGTGGTGGGCGTGCTCGAGCGCATGCTGACCGCGCCCGACCGGTTCGTGTTCGTGCCGATCGAGGACGCGCGCGAGCAGTGGGTGGCGAAGGACCAGCTGCTCCAGACCGTGCTCGCCTCGGGTGCGGCGGCGCTCACCGCGGCCGACCTCAACACCGGCGCCGCCGTCGGCTGGGCGGAGGGCGAGGACCCCGACGCCGTCGCCCGCCGCATCCGCGAGCGCGTGCCCGGCCTGAACGTGCAGCTCCCGAGCGAGCTGTCCCGGCTCCTGCGCTCCTCGACCGCCTTCTTCTCGGCGCTGCTGGTCGGCATCGGCGCGCTCGCCCTGCTCATCGGCGGTCTCTCGCTCGCGAACACGATGGCGGCGGCGGTCTTCGAGCGGATCCGCGACTTCGGCGTCAAGCGCGCGCTGGGCGCCACGGACCTGCAGCTCGCGCGCGAGGTCCTGGCGGAGTCGCTCGCGGTCACGCTCGCCGGCGGGCTCGGCGGCGTGGCGCTGGCGCTCGTGCTCGGCGGCGCGATCGACGGCTGGGCGGCGCGCGCGGGCCAGGAGCTGTTCGACTTCTCCCCGCGGCTGCTCGCGGGCGCCCTCGTCTTCTCCGTGCTGCTGGGCGCGGCGGCGGCCGGCTACGCCACCCGGCGCGTCGTCGCGCTCTCGCCCGCCGAGGCGATACGGCGGGGCGCGTGAATGCTGCGCGCGACCGGGCTGGCGAAGTCCTACCGTGCGCCGTCGGGCGCGCCGATCCGCGTCCTGGACGGCGTGGACCTCGCGGTGCGGGCGGGCGAGCTCGCCGCCGTCACCGGCGCGTCGGGCTCGGGCAAGAGCACGCTGCTCAACCTGCTCGGCCTGCTCGAGGACGCCGACGGGGGCGAGCTCTGGTTCGGCGACGAGCGCGTGAGCGCGCTCGGGCGCGCCGGAAAGAGCCGCGCGCGGGGCCGCTGGGTCGGCTTCGTCTTCCAGGCGTTCCTGCTCGTGCCGTCGCTCACCGCGCTCGAGAACGTGCTCCTCGCGGCGCGCTACGCCGGCCGGCCGGCCGCCGAGGCGCGGCGGCGGGCGCTCGCGCTCCTGGAGGAGCTCGGCGTGGGGGACCGCCGGGACCACTACCCGGCGCAGCTCTCGGGCGGCGAGCAGCAGCGCGTGGCCTGGTGCCGGGCGGTGCTGAACGAGGCGCCCCTCTTGCTCGCCGACGAGCCGACGGGCAATCTGGATGATGCGAACGGCGCCGTCATCCTCGACGGGCTCCGGCGGCGTGCGCACGCGGGCGCGGCGGTCGTGGTGGTGAGCCACCACCCGGAGGTCGCCGCGGGCTGGGGCGCGGTGTACCGGCTCCGCGAGGGCCGGCTCGAGGCCGCGTAGGGCGCGGCGAGGAGAGGAGCGGACATGAAGGCAGTCGTCCGGGCGGTGGTGGTGCTCGTGGCCCTGGCGGGGCCGGCCGGCGCCGCCGAGCCGGTGTCGCAGACGTTCCAGGCGCCCGTGGAGCGGGCGTGGACCACGACCCTCGCGGTCCTCAAGCACCTGGGCTGGGACATCGACAAGGAGGACCGGGCGATCGGCTGGATCACGACCGACTCGCGGCGCGTCGAGGGCGAGGACTACGGCGTGTACGCGAAGGGGACGCGCCACCGGCTGCGCGTCAACGTGAAGGCCGCGGGCGAGGGCCGGACGACGATCACGGTGGAGCGGAGCCTGTTCAAGCGAGAGCGCATCCTCTGGATGGACAGCGACGAGCCCCTCACGACCACGGACCAGACCGTCGAGAAGGCCGTCCTCTCGGCGATCGGAAAGTCACTCTGATGCTCAAGACCACGGTGCTGGTGCTGATCGCGGCCATGATTGGGGGCACGGGCCACGTGCTGCTCTCGAAGGGGATGAAGACCGTCGGCGACCTGACCGAGGCGCCGGCCGCGAACCTCGCCGGCATGATCGGGCGCGCGGTCTCGAACCCGTGGCTGCTGCTGGGCGTGGCGCTGCAGGCGACCTTCTTCTTCATGTACCTCACGCTGCTCTCCCGCGCGAACGTGAGCCAGGTGCTGCCGATGACGGCCGTCGACTACATCGTCGTCGCGCTTCTCGCCCAGCTCCTGCTCGCGGAGGTGGTGACGCCGGCGCGCTGGGCCGGCATCGCCTTCATCGTGCTCGGCGTGGCGCTGGTCTCGCGGACTTGACCTCATGGGGGGCTCCGGGCACCCCCCAAGCCCCCCGGCGCTCGGGGCGCCCATGCTGCGCCGTGGCGCCCCTCGACAACGACGATTCGTTCACAGGACCCGGTCGACGTCGGGGGAAGCGCCGCCGCTCCCCCCGACACCCCCTGGGAACGCGCATGCCCGAATCCTTCGTGCCCTCTGAGTCGACGTCGGGGGAAGCGCCGCCGCTCCCCCCGACACCCCCTGGTATCCCGTGAGCCCGATTCCTTGGCGTGCTCGAAGCCCGGCGGCGCCCGGCGCGACCGCGGCGGCGGTCGCGGTCCTCGCGGCGGCGCTCGCGATCCTGCCCGGCCTCGGCCGGGCGCCCTTCGACGACCCGGGCGAGGGGATGCACGCCGAGATCGGCCGCGAGCTGGCCCTCGCACGCGACCCGTTCGCGCTGACGCTCTCCGGCGTCCGCTACGTGGACAAGCCGCCGCTCCTCTACGCGCTGCTCGCCGCGGCCTTCGCGCTCGGCGGGCCGGGCGAGGCCGCCGCGCGCGCGGTGCCGGCGCTCGCCGCCCTCGCCGCCGTGGCCGCGACCGCATGGCTCGGCGCGCGCCTGCTCGGCCCCCGCGGCGGCCTGCTCGCGGGGCTCGCGCTGGCGACGAGCCCGGGCTTCTTCGCGTTCGCCCGCTACGTGCGGCCCGAGTCGCTGTTCGTCGCCGCGCTCGCGTGGGGCTTCGCCCTCTGCCTCACGGGCCTCGCCGACGGACGGCGCGGGCGCGTCGCCGCGGGGCTCGCCGCGTTCGGCGTGGCCGCGCTCGCCAAGGACCCGCTCGGCGCGCTCGCCCCGCCGCTCGCGCTCGGCGCCGCGCTCGCCCTGGGCGGGCGGGCGCGGCCGCTCGGGCGCTGGCTGCCGTGGCCCGGCGTCGCGGCCGGCGCGGCGCTCGGCTTCGGCTGGTGGGTCCTCGCCGAGCGGCGGACGCCCGGGTTCCTCTGGTACACGCTCGTCGACAACCACGTGCTCAACGTCCTCGGGACGCGCCGGCTCCCCGACGAGGACGTGCCGCTCGGCGCCGGGGCGTTCCTCGTCGTGGCCCTGCTCGGCGCCGCGCCGTGGGCGCTGGCGGCGGGCGTGGCGGTGGTCTCGCTCGTCAGGCGCCGGGCCTGGCGCGACCCCGCCGAGCTGCCATGGGTGGCGCTCGCCCTGTGGACGCTCGGCGTCCTCGCCGCGACGCTCGTCTCGCGCTTCCGCCTGCCCCACTACGGCCTGCCCGCGTACTTCGCGATCGCGCTCCTCGCGGCGCGGGCCTGGGAATCCCAGGCGCGCCGCGGCCTCGGCGTCGTCCACGCGCTCGCCCTCGGCGTCCTCGGCGCCGCGGGCGCGGTCCTCTGGGTCGGGGACGGCTCGCGTGTGCTCGACGTCGTCCTCGGCGCGACCGACGTCGCCACGCGCAAGAGCGCGCTCGCGGGCGCGGCGGCGCCGGTGCCGCCGTGGGCGGCGTTCCGCCCCCTCGTCGGCGCCACCGCGCTCGCCCTCGGGCTTGGCGCCGTGGCGGCGGCGGCGTGCGTGGCGGTGCCGCGCCTGGCGCGGCGCGGCACCGCCGTGTTCGCCGTCGTCGCGGCGCTCGTGGGCGTGCTCCCGTCGGTCGCCGCCGCGCTCGCGCTCGTCTCCGCCCACCGCGCCGCCGCGGGCGTGGGCCGGGCGATCGCGCGCGCCGCCGGCCCGGACGACGTCGTCGTCCACGAGGGCCCGCTCGAGAACTCCGGCGCGCTCGAGTGGTACGCGGGCCGGCGACCCGTGATCGTGGACGGGCGGGTGAGCGTGCTCGCGTTCGGGGCGCTCCGTCCCGAGGCGCGCGACCGCTTCTGGGACGAGGCGCGGCTCAGGCGGGCGTGGGCCGCGGGCCGCGTGTGGCTGGTGAGCGTGCGGCCGCCGGAGCGGAGCGTGGCCGGCCGCCTGCCGGGCGCGCGCCTGCTCGCGGGCGCGGGCGGGCGCTGGCTCTGGGTGAACGCGCCGCCGTGATCAGAGGCGTGAACGCATCGGGTTGTCGAGGGGCGCCACGGCTTTGCCGGGGCGCTCCGAGCGCTGGGGGGTTTGGGGGGCGCCCGGAGCCCCCCATGAAGTCAGGGCCTGTGAACGACTCGCGTTGTCGAGGGGCGCCACGGCTTTGCCGGGGCGCTCCGAGCGCTGGGGGGTTTGGGGGGCGCCCGGAGCCCCCCATGAAGTCAAGCGAGCAGCTCGGCGACGGTGACGAGGTCGTAGCCGGCGCCGCGGAGCCCGTCGAGCATCGCGGGGAGCGCGGCGAGTAGCCGCGCCGGCGCGCCCGGCGTGCCCTCGGCGTCGTGGAGGTCCACGATCGCGCCGGGATGCGCGCGCGCGAGGACGCGGCGGGCCTGCGCCTCGGCGGGCTCGGGCCTGCGCCCCTCGGGCTGGATGGACCAGAACACGCAGCGCTCGCCGTGGCGGCGGAGCGCCGCGAACAGCGCCGCGTTGACCATGCCCCAGGGCGGGCGGAAGTGGCGCGGCTCGTAGCCGGTCAGGGCGGTCAAGAGCTCGTGGGCGCGCCCGACCTCCTCCGCCGTCCGGCGCGGCCCGCAGAGCCAGAGGCTCCGGTGCGACCAGCCGTGGCTCGCGACCTCGTGACCCTCGGCGGCCATGCGGCGCACGAGCTCGGGCGCCCGGGCGGCGCGCGCGCCGACGAGGAAGAACGAGCCCCGCACGCGCCCCGCGGCGAGCAGATCGAGGACCCGCGGCGTCCACGCCGGGTCCGGGCCGTCGTCGAAGGTGAGCGCGATGCGCCGGTCCGCGCGCCGGCCGCGCCAGACGCAGGCCGGCGTCAGGAGGTGCGCGCCCCACGTGTACGCGGCCCACGCGAGGCCCGCGCCGAGCGCGAGGTGGCGGACCCTCACGGCAGCGCCCTCCGCCCCCGCTCCTCCAGGACCAGCTCGACGATCCGCGCGGTCGCCTCCGGGCGCCCGAGCCGGCCGAGCCTGAGGCGCATGCGCTCGAGGAGCGCGGGCTCGTCGAGCGCCCGGGCGAGCGCCTGGGCCAGCTCGCGCCGCGAGCGCGCGACCAGCGCGATGCCCGAGCGCGCGGCGAAGCGCTCGTTGCGCCGCTCCTGGCCGGGCAGCGAGCCGTAGGTCAAGAGCGGGAGGCCCGCCGCCATCGCCTCGGCGAGGGTCATGCCGCCCGCTTTGGTGACGAGGAGGTCGGCCGCCGCCATGAGTCGCGGGACCTCGCCGACGTAGCCGAGCGTGCGGACGGCGGTGCCCGCGGTGAGCTGCTCGAGCCGCGCCCTGAGCCCCGCGTCCCGCCCGGCGACGACGACGCCCTGGACCGGGCGCTCGAGGCGCGCGAGGGCCTCCGCCACGTCGGGCAGCCGGCCGAACGCCCCCCGCGAGCCGGCCATCGCGAGGACGACCGGCACGCCGGGGGCGAGCCCGAACGCCTGGCGCGCGGCGCGCGGGTCGCCGGGCTCCGCGAGCTCGGCGCGCACCGGGATGCCGGTGACGACGACGCGCTCGCCCGGGATCCCGCGCGCCACGAACTCGTGCTTCACCTCGGGGGCGGCGACGCAGTAGCGCTCGATGCGGGGCGCGATCCACTGGCTGTGGGCGACGAAGTCGGTGACGACGGTCGTGTGCGGCGGCACGGCGGCGCCTCGGGCGACGAGCGCGGAGAGCGCCGCCGCGGGCGTGGCGTGCACGCTGACGACCGCGTCGGGCGCCAGGCGCCCGAGCAGCGCGGCGAGGCGTCCGGCGCCGATCCGCGTCATGCCGAGGGTGAGGGGCGAGTCGCTCCGCATCCAGTCGCCGAGCGCGTAGCCCGCGCCCCAGAGGAGCGGCGCGCGGCGCAGCAGCGCGTAGTAGACGGCGCGCGAGGCCCGGTCGAAGAGCGGATGGACCAGCTCGCGGAAGTGGTCCACGACGCTCACCCGCGCGCCCGCGCGCTCGAAGGCGGCCGCGAGGCAGCGCGCGGCGGCGTTGTGGCCGGAGCCGTAGCTCGCGGTGAGGATCAGGACGTGGGCCATCGGGCCCTCATGGTATCGCAGGCGGTGCCCTCGCCGTCTTGACTCGCCCGGCCCGAGTGTGTAGGTTCGGGGGCACGGACGATTAGCTCAGTTGGCAGAGCGCTGGCCTCACATGCCAGAGGTCACTGGTTCGAGTCCAGTATCGTCCACCATTATGAAAGTTAGCGTTTTTATTGACGGACAGAACTTCTACAGGTCTCTCCAGCGTTTCGACGATTCCCTGCGCGTCGACTACGATAGGCTCGCCTCGTGGATCACGCAGACCGTCGGCGGCCCCGCGGCGATCTTCGCCGGCGCGTACTACTACGTGGGCGTGTCAGCCGACGCGCCGCCGCTCGTCGAGGGGTTCCTGAAGGGGCTCGAGCTCCGGCCGGGCTACTTCGTGCGGCGCGAGCTGCGCGTGAAGCGGACGGGGCGCTGCTCGGTCTGCGGGGGGGACAACGAGTACACGACCGAGAAGCGCGTGGACACGCGCCTGGTGGCCGACCTGATCCACTACGCCGCGATCGGCGCCTTCGACGCGGCCGTGCTGGTCTCGGGCGACGACGACTTCGTCCCCGCCGTCGAGGCGGTCAACGCGTTGGGCCGCCAGGTGTGGGTCGCGACCTGGTCGGCGGGGGAGCTGTCGTCAGATCTGAGAGTGCGCTGCTTTGGCCACCTCCAGCTCGCCGACGGCCTCCCGAGCTTCCGCGCCGAGCGCCCCGCGCGCGTCACCGAGCGCGTGCCGCCGCGCGCGGCGCCCTCGCGCCTGGCGCGCGCCGCGCGCGAGCCGGGGGCGCCCTTGCCCCTGACGGCGATCGAGCGCGGGCTCGAGGAGTTGAGACGCGCCGAGGCGCGGCTGCCGCACGTGGGGCGCGGCTACTTCGTCATGCGCTGGAAGTCCCACGCGCTCCCGCCGGCGGGCCCCGAGCGGGAGGCGCTGGTCCAGCAGCTCGTCGACGCCGGGCTCGCCGAGGAGTTTCCCGTCACCGACGCCGACGGCCGCACGATCACGGCGCTCCGCAGCCGCCCGGCCGAGGGCGGCGGCGTCGCGCTGCCCGGCTGACCCCGCGCCCCGGGGTGTCGACCTAGTACGACTGTGTTAAAAAGTTAGGGAACGCATGGGGTACGCTGCCAGTCTGGCGGTATGCTTACCTCGGAGACGGCCCGTGCCCACCGCTTC
>MGBU01000133.1 GCA_001790205.1 Candidatus Rokubacteria bacterium GWA2_73_35
GATCTCGTCGCTGCCGTGGATCGGCACGAACGTCGTCGCCCCGTCGCGCTCGAGCAGCGCCATGCCCTGGCTGCCGCGGGTGACGAGGAGCAGCCGCGCGTCGAGGCGCTCGAGCAGCTGCCGGCCCGCCTTCTCCACCATCCGCTCGTCGTCCACGTCCACGCCCGTGAGCTGCGCGAGCTCCGCCTCGTTCGGGGTGGCGGCCGTCACCCCCGTGAAGCGCGGCAGCTGGTAGCGGCTGTCCACCGTGACGAGCGCGCCGCTGCGTCGCGCGAGCGCGCGCACGCGGTCGAAGACGCGCGGCGTGACGGTCCCGTAGCCGTAGTCGGACACGAGGATCGCGTCGGCGCGGGCGCCGAGCGCCGTGAGCCGCGAGAGCAACGCGTCCTCGGTGATCGGCTGGAGCTCGCCCGACGGCTCCCGGTCCAGGCGCACGACCTGCTGCCGGGTCGCCTGGTAGCCGCCCGCCATGATGCGCGTCTTCACGGTCGTCGGCCGGCCCGTCTCGGCGACGATGCCGTCGGTCGCGATCCCGCGGGCGTGAAAGAGCGCGACCAGCTCCTCGCCGGGGCCGTCGCGCCCGATCACGCCGATCGGGACCACGCGGCCGCCGAGCGCGGTGACGTTGTGCGCGGCGTTCGCCGCGCCGCCGAGCAGGACCTCGCGCTCGGAGAAGCGCAGGATCAGCACGGGCGCCTCGCGCGAGATGCGCGCGGGCTTGCCGAACAGGTACTCGTCGGCGATCACGTCGCCGATGACGACGACCGTCCGGCCGCCGAAGGCGTCCACGCTCGCACGCATCCCGGCCGTCGCGGCGCTCACCGGGGCCCGCTCGCGAGCACCCACTCGACGGCGTCGAGCAGATCCCCGGCCACGTGATCCGGTGCCACCGGGAAGGCGGCGCGCCGGTACTCCCACTCGCCCAGGCCGTAGCCCGTGAGGACCAGGACGCCCCGCGCGCCGACCGCGCGCGCGGCCACGAGGTCCGACGGCTTGTCGCCGACGAGCGTCGAGCGCAGGAGGTCGAGCCCCAGCTCGGAGGCGGCGCGCCGCAGGAGCCCGGGCCGGGGCTTGCGGCAGTCGCAGTCCAGGCGGAACGGCGCCGCGCCCTCCGTCGGGTGGTGGGGACACACGTAGAGGCCGTCGAGGTACGCCCCCTCGTCCTTGAGCCGCTGGACGAGGGCGGCGTTCACGGCGGCGAGCACCTCCTCGGAGAAGTACCCGCGGGCGACGCCCGCCTGGTTCGTCGCCAGCACCGCGGCGACGCCGGCGCGGTTCAGGCGCCGGATCGCCTCCGCCGACCGAGGCAGGAGCCGGAGCCGGCTGGGATGGTTGACGTACCCGACCTCCTCGGTGAGCGTCCCGTCGCGGTCGATGAAGACGGCTCCCCTCGGACCCACGCGGCGAGTGTACGCGGGGACCGTGGATTCCTCAAGGAAAATCGGGCGTTGCGGCCCCCAGCCGACGATAGACCGAGGCATAGCCCGCCACCTGCCGCGCGTAGGTGTAGGGCTCGGCCGACCGGCGCGCCGCCGCCTCGAGCTCGTCCGCGGGCAGCGCCCGGAGGCGCCCGACGGCCCGCGCGAGCGCCTGCGCGTCCCGCGGGTCCACGACCGCGCCGTTCACGCCGTCCTCGATCAGCTCGGCGCCCCCCGCCTCCCGGCTCCCGACGACGGGCACGCCCGCCGCGAGCGCCTCGAGGTGCACCTGCCCGAACGGCTCGTAGCGGCTCGGCAGCACGACCAGGTCGGCCGCGGCGTACCACC
Source organism: Candidatus Rokubacteria bacterium GWA2_73_35 (assembly GCA_001790205.1). Lineage (GTDB taxonomy): Bacteria > Methylomirabilota > Methylomirabilia > Rokubacteriales > CSP1-6 > GWA2-73-35. Next base: position 1,767 of record MGBU01000133.1, read on the forward strand.
GCTCCGGGTCGGGGCGCGGCCCGAGCCAGGCCACGCGCCCGGCCACGCCGAGGCGCTCGGCCGCCCGGCGCCACGGGCCCGGCTCCCCCTTGCCCACGACGACGAGCCGGCTCGCGCGGTCCGGGAGCGCCGCGAGCGCCTCGAGCGCGGTGCCGAGCCCCTTGCGCTCGAAGCCGCTGCCGACGAACAGGAGCACCGGCGCCGCCCGCGGCACGCCCGCCTCGTCGCGCGCCGGGCCGCGCCACGCCGCGCGGTGGCGCGGGTGGAAGCGCGCCAGGTCCACGCCGTTGTACACGACGGAGAGGCGCTCGGCCCCGACGCCGTGGAGCTCGCCGATCTCGCGGGCTCCGCGCCGGGCGATGGCGACGATCTCCCGCGTCCGCGCGAACACGCGCCGCTCGAGCGCGAGCACGACGCGGTGGTAGACGCCGCGGGCCGCGGGGGCCCCGCGGCTCGCCAGGTACGCGCGGTGACAGCCCTCCCCCGCCCGATAGACGTCCTGGGCGAGCGTGCGCTCGTGGCTCTGCACGACGTCCCAGCTCCGGCGCGCGACCACGAGCCGCGCGCCCACCGCCAGCGCGAGCGCCCGCGCCGCCGAAGGCAGCGGCGGCAGCGGCAGCCGGTGGAGCGTCACGCCGGGCACGGGCTGCTGGCCCGGCGGCGAGAGCAGGTGGACCTCGACGCCCGCCGCGACGAGCGCCTCGACCAGCCCGGCGGTCGCGCGCTCGACGCCGCCGTGGAAGACGAAGGGGCGCGCGATCAGCAGGAGTCTCATCGGGCGGCGAGCCCGTCGAGGAGCGGATAGAGCGTCGCCCGCGCGGCGCGGAAGCTGTAGCGCGCCTCGCAGCGCGCGCGCGCGCGCCGCCCGAGCTCGGCGGCGCCGGCGGGGTCGCCGAGGAGCCCCGCGAGCGCCGCGGCGAGCGCCGCCGGGTCGCCGGGCTCAACCAGGACGCCGCACCCCTCGAGGATCTCCGGGATCATCGACACGCGCGTCGAGACGATGGGGCGCGCGAGGGCCATCGCGTCGAAGAGCTTGGCGGGCACCTGTCCGAGCGTGTCGGTCGTGGCCCGCTGCGGCACCGCGACGACGTCGGCGCCGGCGAGGTAGCGCGGCACGTCGTCGAACGGCACCTCCCCCACGCAGCGCACCTGCTCGAGGGCCGCGACGCGGCGCGCCCACGCGCTCGCCGGAGCCACGCCGACGAGGACGAGCACGACCCCCGCCCCGAGCACGCGCACGGCCTCGACCAGGTCCTCGACACCCTTGTGGCCGCGCGGCGTGCCGAGGAACATCACGACCCGGCGCTCGCCGACGCCGAGCCGCGCGCGCGCCTCGCCCGCGGGCCAGCGGGCGGGGTCCCACGCCTCGGTGTCGCGCACGTGCGTGAGGAAGGCGCCGCCGAAGCGCCGCTCGAGGAACCGCGAGGCGACCGTGAGCGCGTCGGCGCGGCGGACCAGCCGCTCCATCAGCCACGTCGCGCCGAACCCGTTGGGGTCGGCGAGGTCGAGCGCGCGCCCGAGCGTGCCCCACGCGCCCCCACGGTAGAAGAAGCCGAGCTCCCAGTCGTCGATGTCGAGGACGAGCGGCCGCCGGCGCCGCGTCCGGGCGAGGAGCCCGAGGCCGAGGCTCGTCGGCCGGGGCTTCGACGCGAGGAGCACGTCGCCGTCGATCGCGCGCAGCAGCTCGGGCACGCGCGCGGCGAACCCGGGGTACCCGCCCGCGCGGACCGCGCGGTAGCGCACCGGGCCGCCCCGCGCCGGAGCCCAGAGCGCCGGGCCGAACTGCGGGCCGACGACCTCGACGTCGTAGCGCGGCAGCAGCAGGCGCGCGAGCAGGTCGGCGCGCCCCGTCGCGTTGTCGGCGAGGTCGAACGCGAGGACCGAGACCTTCACGCGAGGACGCCGGCCGCAAGGTCCCGGTAGCGCGCCTCGAGGGCCTCGCCCAGCCGCGCGCCGGAGTAGCGCTCCTCGACCAGCCGTCGCCCGGCCCGCCCGAGGCGCTCCCGCGCCCCGGCGTCTTCGAGGAGACCCGCGAGCGTCCCGGCGAGCGCCGGCGCGTCGCCCGCGGGCACGAGCGCCGCGTGCACGCCGTCCGCGAGCACCTCCGGCACGACGCCCACGCGGGAGGCGACGAGCGGCCGTCCGGCGGCCAGCACCTCGAACACCACGCGCGACATGCCGTCGGACTCGAGCGGGACATAGAGCGCGACGTCGAGCGCGCCGAGCGCCCGCGGCAAGTCGTCGACGAAGCCGACGATCGCCACCTGCGCCTCGAGCCCCGCGCGCGCGATCGCCTCCCGGATCGCCGTCTCCATGCCCCCCTGGCCGACGAAGACGACGCGCGGCCGCACGCCGCGCGCGGCCAGGCGGGCGGCGGCGTCGATCACGACGGCGTGGCCCTTCATCACGCGCAGCCCCGCGATCATCCCGACGAGCGGCGCCCCGTCGCCCCCCAGGCGCGCGCGCATCGCGGGGTCGGGCGCGAGCGGCCGGTACGCCTCCGTGTCGGCCCCGCCCGGCAGGGCCGTCACGCGCCCGGGGGCGAGCAGCCCGGCGGCCAGGTACTGGCGCCGGATCGCCTCCGTGACCGTGACGACCCAGGCGGTCGCCTCGCGGTAGAGCCAGCGGTTGGCCGCGTGCGCGCGCACCGCCTGGGCGATGTGCCGCGTCCGCACGAGCGGGCGCGGCGCGCGCGCAAGCCGGTTGGCGACGGCCGCGAGCCAGTGCTCCTTGCCGCGGTGGACGTGCACGAGGTCGACCGAGGGGAGCAGCGCGGCGAGCCGGCGGGCGTCGGCGACGTCGGCCCGGGGCGTGAGCCCGCCCGCGAAGGCGAAGGTGGTGACGCGGCTCACGCCCTCGCGGCGCGCGCGCTCGATCACTCTGGCCTCCGTCCCGGCGCGGCAGCCGAGCGTGACCTCGTGGCCGCGCCGCTCGAGCTCGCACGCGGCGCGCGCCGCCCAGTAGGCGTCCGACGACCAGCCGCGGCACGAGACGAGGTGCAGGATCCTCACACGAGCCTCCGGTAGAGCCCCTCGAGGATCTCGACCGACCGCTCGAGCCCGAACTCCCGCTCGGCGCGCCGGCGGCCCGCGGCGCCCATCGCGCGGCCGCGCTCCCGGTCCGCGAGCACCGCCCGGAGCGCGTCGGCGACGCACGCGGGCTCGTCCGCCTCGAGCAGGAGCCCGGTCTCGCCGTCCACCACGGTCTCCGGCAGCGCCCCCACCCGGCGCGCGACGACGGGCCGTGCCGCCGCCATCGCCTCGAGGGCGGCGCGGCACGACTCGTCGGAGCCCGCCGCCATCAACACGAAGCAGTCCGCGGCCGCGAGCACCTCCGGCAGGTCGCGATCCCGGTAGCCGGTGAACACCACGCGTCCGCCGAGCCCGAGCGTCGCGACGAGCCCCTCCAGCCGGTCGCGCGCCTCGCCCTTGCCGACCAGGAGCAGGCGCGCGTCGGGCATCGTCCCGAGCAGCAGCCGGAAGCCGTCGAGCAGCAGCTCGTGGCTCCGGTTCGGCGCCAGCCGCGTGACCGAGACGATCACCGGCGCGTCGCCGAGGCCGAACTCCTCGCGGATCGGGCGCGGGTCCGCGCCGGTCGCGAACCGCCCGAGGTCGGCCACGCCCGGCAGCCACGCCACTCGCGCGGGCGCGAACCCGACCTCGCGGCAGCGCGCCTCGATCTGGCGCGACACCACGACCGCGGCGGCGGTCCGGCGATAGAGGCCGGCCGAGAGACGGTCGCGCCTGACGGAGCGCAGGTTGTGGAACGTGCGGACCGCCGGCGGCCGTCCCCCGGCGCCGCGCCGCGGCCGCGCGAGCGCCGCGAGCCAGTGGTCGTGGGAGTGGTGCGCGTGGACGATGTCGACGGCCTCGGCCCGCACGAGCGCGCGCAGGCGCAGCACGTCGCGCGCGAGCGCCGCCGGCCCCGCGCGCGGATCGAGACGGAGCCCGCCCACGAGCTCGAGCCCCGCCTCGCGCGCCTTGGCCTCGAACCGGTCGCCCGGGATCGCGCCCAGCAGGACGCGGTGGCCCCGCGCCCTGAGCCCCGCGACGAGCCGGATCGTCGGGTCGGCGCTGCCCGTCCACCACCGGTTGGCGGCGAGGTGGAGGACCGCGAGCGGGCGGTCGGCCGTCACGCGGTCCTCGCGACCAGGGCGTCGAGGGCGCGGCGCACGGCCTCCGCCTCGATCCCGCGCATGCAGGGGTGGTCGATCGGGCACGTGCGGTAGAAGCACGGCGCGCACGGCACATCGTGACGGAGGACCGCGACAGGGCCGCGGGGCGCCGTCAGCCGCGGGTCGGTGGGCCCGAAGAGCGCGGCGACCGGCGTGCCGAGCGCCGCCGCGAGGTGGGCGACACCCGTGTCGCCGCAGACCAGGCCCTCGAGCTCGGCGAGGAGCGCCCGGAGGAGCCCGGGACGGTCGCGCCCGGCGAGGCTCACCGCGCCCGAGCCCGCCGCCACCTCGGTCGCGAGCGCGGCGTCCCGGGCGGTCCCGAGGACGACCGGCGTCCGGCCCGTGGACACCACGAGCGCGCAGAACTCGACCGCGCGCTCGCGCGCCCAGACCTTCGCCGAGCCGTACGCCGCGCCGACGTGCACGCCGACCCGCGCGCGCCCGGCAGGCGCGCCCGCCTCGGCCAGGAGCCCCAGCACCTCGCGCCGCTCCGGGGCGTCCGGGCCGGGCGCGCGCAGGCGCGGCGCGGTCGCCCCCGCGGCGACGCCGAGCCGCGCGACGAGCAGCAGGTACTCGTCGACCTGGTGCAGGCGGGGCTCGGGCAGCGGGACGGCCTCGCTCAGGAGGGCGACGCGGGCGCCCACGGCGAAGCCGACGCGCCGCCGCGCCCCCGCGTACAGCGCCCCGAGCGCGGCCTCGAGGGAGTTCGGCAGGAGCACGGCCGTGTCGGCGCCGAAGGCGCGCAGCGCATCGGCCGTCCTGAGCCTCCCGCCCCACGCCCGCGGGTACTCGACGACGGCGTCGCCGAGCCCGTCCTCGGCCAGGATCGCCGCCCAGGGGCCCGCCAACAAGATTCGCGCCGCCGGCAGGCCGGCGCGCAACGCGCGCAGCGCCGGCACCGCCATCACGGTGTCGCCGAGCCAGTTCGGCAGGCGGACGATCACGCGCTCGAGCACACGCGCTCGAAGGCCGCGCGCCAGGCCGCCTCGCCCGAGCGGAGCACGAGCCTCACGCTCAGCACGAACAGCGGCCGGTCCGGCAGCGGGAGTCGTCGCAGGCGGATCCAGTCCTTCTCCGTCGTGATCAGACCGTCGGCGCCGAGGTCGGCCGCGCGGCGCTCGAGCCCGGCGAGATCCTCGGCGGCGTACCAGTGGTGGTCGGCGAACGGGACCAGCTCGGCACCCACCAGCCCCGCCTCGGCGAGCGTCCGCTCGAACGCCCCCGGCGCGGCGATGCCGGCGAAGGCCAGGAGGCGCCGGCCCGCGAGCCCGGCGAGACTCGCGGCGCGCATCCGCGCCGCCTCCCAGCACTCGGCAGGCACGAGCGTCGCGGTGAGCACGGGCACGCCGGGCGCGTGCGCCGCGACTGCTGCAAGGACTGCGGGAGCCTCCTCGGGTAGGACGGCGCCGGTCGCGACGACCAGGTCAGCGCGCCCGAGCGCCCGCAGGGGCTCGCGCAGTGGTCCGCCCGGCAGGAGCCGGCCGTTGCCCCAGGGGTTCTGCGCCCGCGCCATCACGATCTCGAGGTCCTTCCCGAGCGTGCGGTGCTGGAAGCCGTCGTCGAGCACGATCGCGGTGACGCCGAAGCGCTCGATCGCCAGGCAGGCGGCCGCGTAGCGGTTGGCGCCGACCACGACCGGCACGCCCGGCAGCCGGCGCGCCAGCAAGAACGGCTCGTCCCCCGCGTCCTCGGCGTCGAGCCGGATCGCCGCCGCGTCGGCCACGACGTGGACACCCCCGCTCTTGCGGCCGTAGCCGCGGCTCACGACCGCGGGCCGGCGGCCGAGCGCCGCGAGCGCGGCCACGGCGACCTCGACGGCCGGCGTCTTGCCCGTGCCGCCGACCGTGAGGTTGCCGATCGAGACCACCGGGCACGGGAGCGCGCGCGACTTCAAGATGCCCCGCGCGTAGAGCCACTCGCGCGCGCCGAGCAGGCCGCGGTAGCCGCCCTCCGCGACGCCGAGCAGCCGGCGCGCCGGCCCCGGCGGGAAGCCCTCCTCCCAGCCGCGGACCAGCCGCGCCCCCGCCGCGCGCCGCCCGGCCGTCACCGGGGCGCCCTCACGCGGCGCCTCCGGGGCCGAGCGCGCGCGCCACCAGCTCGAGCGTCTCCCGGACGGCGCCGTGGCGCGCGGCGACGGCCTCCAGGCCCGCCTCGCCCATCGTGGCCCTGAGTCCGGGGTCGGCCAGGAGCCGCCGGAGCTCCCGCCCGAGGTCCTCAGCCCCCTGCACCACGACCGCCGCGCCCGCGGCCGCGAGCAGCGCCGTCGACTCGCGGAAGTTCTGCGTGTGCGGCCCGGAGAGGACGGGCTTGCGCCGGAGCGCGGCCTCGAGCGTGTTGTGCCCGCCGTGCGGGACGAGGCTGCCGCCGACGAACACGACGTCGGCCACCGCGTAGAGCGTGGCCAGCTCGCCGACCGTGTCGAGCACGATCACCGCGCCCGGCTCCCGCTCGCGCGGCAGCTCGCTGCGGCGCACCGCCGGCCACCCCGCGGCGCCCACCTGCGCCAGCACCTCGGCGGTCCGCTCCGGGTGGCGCGGCGCCAGCACGAGCGTGAGGTCGGGGCACCCGGCGAGCGCCGCGCGGTGGGCCAGGAGCACCGGCCCCTCCTCGCCGCGGTGCGTGCTGCCCGCGATCCAGACGCGCTGGCCCGGCTGGAGCCCGAGCAGGCGCCGCCAGAGATCGACCGCCCCCGGCGGGTCGGGCGCCGGCTCGTGCTTGAGATTGCCGGTGACGAACACGCGCTCCGGCTCGGCGCCGAGCGCGATGATCCGTCGCGCGTCCTCGGCGGACTGCATCGCGAAGACCCGGACGCCGGCGAGGACCGCGCGCATGAAGCCGCGCACGAGCCGGTAGCGGCGGAACGCGCGGTCCGAGATGCGCCCGTTGGCGATCATCACCGGCACGCCGCGCGCCGCGAGCGCGCGCAGCGCGTTCGGCCAGATCTCCGTCTCCATCACGACGACGACCGCGGGCCCGATCGCCGCGACGGCGCGCCGCGCGGCGCCCGGCAGGTCGAGCGGGAAGAAGCGGTGCGCGGCGAGGCCCGCGTAGCGCTCGCGGACCACGCGTGCGCCGGTCTCCGTCACCGTCGTCACGACGAGGGGGAGGTCCGGGTAGAGCCGCCGGAGCCCCTCGAGCAGCGGCGCGGCCGCGATCGCCTCGCCGACCGACACCGCGTGGATCCAGGCGCACGGCCCGCCGGGCACGGGCGTGACGAACCCCAGCCGCTCGCGGACATGCACCCGCACCCCGCGCGCCAGGCGGCGCGCGAGCGCCGCCGGCGCGTAGACGAGCGCCAGCGCCACGAGCGTCAGCGCGTCGTACACCCAGAGCATCAGGCGCATACCAGCCGGTCCGCGGCCGCCGTGGCCTCCACGAGGCCGTGCTCGACCTCCGCCGCCGCGCGCGCCCGGTCAGCGTCGCGCGCCACCTCGATCGGCGGGCCGAACACCGCCGCGCAGCGCGCGAACGGCGCCGGGAGCAGGAACGCGTCCCAGCTCCGGAGGCGCCGCGCCGGGTGCGCGCCGAGCGCCAGCGGCACGACCGGGGCCCCCGTGAGGGCCGCCAGCGCCACGACGCCCGGCTGCACCCGGCAGCACGGCCCGCGCGGCCCGTCGGGGACGACGGCCACGTCCCGCCCCGCGCCCAGCACGCCCACGAGCGTCCGGAGCGCCACCGCGCCGCCGCGCGAGGAGGACCCCCGCACGACGTCGAGGTCGAAGCCCCGCGCGTAGCGCGCGACCAGCTCGCCGTCACGCGACCGGCTCGCGAGCACCGTCACGCGGCGCGCGCCGTGCGTGCGGCGCAGTCGCGCGTTGAGCCACGGCATCAGGAGGATCCTCCCGTGCCAGACCGCGTAGATCACCGGCGCGCCCGCCCGCCACCGGGCCGCGACCCCGTCGGCGAGGTCCACGGACAGCCGCAGCGAGGCGCCGAGCGCCCGCACGGCCGCCGCGCCGAGCAGCGGCGGCACGACCGGGGCCCCCGTGAGGGCCGCCAGCGCCACGACGCCCGGCTGCACCCGGCAGCACGGCCCGCGCGGCCCGTCGGGGACGACGGCCACGTCCCGCCCCGCGCCCAGCACGCCCACGAGCGTCCGGAGCGCCACCGCGCCGCCGCGCGAGGAGGACCCCCGCACGACGTCGAGGTCGAAGCCCCGCGCGTAGCGCGCGACCAGCTCGCCGTCACGCGACCGGCTCGCGAGCACCGTCACGCGGCGCGCGCCGTGCGTGCGGCGCAGTCGCGCGTTGAGCCACGGCATCAGGAGGATCCTCCCGTGCCAGACCGCGTAGATCACCGGCGCGCCCGCCCGCCACCGGGCCGCGACCCCGTCGGCGAGGTCCACGGACAGCCGCAGCGAGGCGCCGAGCGCCCGCACGGCCGCCGCGCCGAGCAGCGGCGCCAGCGTGACGATGACGCTCACGGCGCGGCCCGGGCTTCGGCCAGGACGAGCCGCGCGGCGCGCACGCCGACGCCGGGCTCGCCGAGCCGACCGGCCAGCTCACGGAACGCGCCGCGCTGCCCGTCGAGGGCGCCGGGCGTGTCGAGCAGCCCGAGCGCCTCCGTGGCGAGCCGCTCGCCCGTCGCGCTCGCCTGGTAGAGCTCGGGCACCACCGCCCGGCCGAGCGTCAGGTTGACGAGGCTCATCCAGGGCACCCGCACGAGCAGGCTGACCATCAGCGCCGTCGGGCGCGAGACACGGTAGCACACCACCATGGGCGTGCCGAGCAGCGCCCCCTCGAGCGTCGCCGTGCCCGAGGTCACGAGCAGGAGGTCCGCGGCCCGCATCACGGCGTGCGTGCGCCCCGTCACGGGGACGACGCCCCCGGCGCCGTCGAGGTGGCGCGCGACCCGCGCGGCGGCGACCGTCGGCGCCAGCGCGAGCACGAACCGCACGTCCGGGCGCGCCGCGCCGACGCGCGCGGCCGCCTCGCGCATCACCGGGAGCATGCGCTCGACCTCCTCGCGGCGGCTGCCGGGCAGGAGCCCGACGACCCGGGCGTCGGCGGGCAGGCCGAGCTCCCGCCGCGCGGCGGGCCGCTCCGGCACGCCGGCCAGCGTGTCGAGCAGCGGGTGGCCGACGAAAGCGACGGGCACGCCCGCCGCGCGGTAGAGGGGCGGCTCGAACGGGAAGACCGCGAGCACGAGCGACACGAGCCGCCGGATCGTCCGCACGCGGCCGCCGCGCCACGCCCACACCTGGGGCGGGATGAAGTAGACGACCGGCACGCCGGCGCGCCGGGCCGCGCGCGCGAGGCGCAGGTTGAACTCGGGAAAGTCGATCAGCACGAGCACGGCGGGGCGCGCCGGCCCCTCGAGGGCGGCGCGCAGCCGGCCGAGCGCGCGGTAGAGGCGCGGCACGCGGGAGAGCGCCTCCGTACCCCCCACGACCGCCGACGCCGTCACGTCCACCAGCACCTCCATCCCGGCGGCCGCCATCCCGCGACCGCCCATCCCGACGAGGTGGCAGCCGGGCGCGAGCCCCGTGAGGCCCCGGCACAGCGTGGCGCCGTGCAGGTCCCCGGAGGCCTCGCCCGCCGCGAGCATGATCGTGGGCGCGCCCATCCTCATTCGATGGGGCGCTCCGGGCGCCCCCCAAGCCCCCCACCACTCGGGACGCCCCGGCGTAGCCGTGGCGCCCCTCGACAACGCGATGTGTCCATGGTCTGTCAGCGTCCGCCGTCGGCGACGGACACGAGCGCGACGCCGGCGGTGTCGGCGAGGCGCACGGTCGCCGCCCGGTCCACGAGCAGGACGCGGTCGGCCTCGAGCGCGACCACCGTCGCGCCGCCCGCGGCCGCTGCCTCGAGCGTCTCCGGGCCGACCGCGGGCGTGTCGAACCGGTAGTCGTGGTCCCGTGCGACCGCCTTGACGACGACGGCGCCGGGCCCCGCGAGGTCCGTGCCGCGCCGGATCGCGGCGGTCGTGCCCTCGAGCGCCTCGACGGCGGCGACGGCGCCGCGCTTGAGGACCACGGTCTGGCCCACGTGCGCGTCGGCCGCCTGCCGGGCCAGGGCGAGGCCGCGGCGCACGTCCGCCCACTCGGCCTCCGTCGGCTGCGCGGCCGTCCAGCACCCCGCCGCGCAGAGCCAGTCGCCGAGGAACGGCCGCTGGTCGAGCACGGCGATCCCCATGCCCGCGAGGGTGGCGACGACGGTCTCGAGCAGGCGCGCGTCGACGAGCGAGCCCGCGCGCGCCGCGAGGCGACCGAACGCCTCGTCGCCGGGCGCCCTCAGCACGTCCGCCGCTGCGAACCGACCGGCGAAGAGCACCGCCGACACGCGCTCGGCCTGGAGCGCGGCGAGGACGGGCGCCACCTCGGTCAGCCGCGCGGGGACGACGCGGTCGGCGTGGGGCGCGACGCCCTCGACCTCGCCGACGGTGAAGGCGACGACGCGCCACCCCTGGCGCCGGGCCTCACCCGCCATGCGCGCCGGCAGCACGCCGGCGCCGCACATCAGTCCGAGCGCCCGCTCCACGGCAGGGGGTCGGCGTACGTGGCCTCCGAGCGCCCGTCGCGGATCATCCGCTCGATCTCGAGGGCGACCGCGAGCGAGCGGAGATCCTCGGCCTCGGCGAGGACCACCCGCTCGCCGGCGCGCGCGCGCCGCACGGCGCGGATCAGGTTCTGGACCTCGAGCTTGAGGGGGTTGTCCTTGTGGACCTGGACGTGCTCGACGAACGAGGCCCGCCGGTAGCGGATCGACTCGCGGTTCAGCGTGTACTCCTGCGCGGTGCGGCGGTGGATGCGGATGTCCTGCTCCGCGTAGTCCAGCAGCACGTAGGCGTCGGGCTGGGTGACGGCGAGCGTGCGGACCTTCTCCTCGGTGGCGCGGCTCGCGGTGATCAGCGCGATCGCGCCGGACTCGAACCCGATCTGGACGCTGGCCACGTCGGTCACCGCCGAGTGCACCGTGGCGCCCATCGCCGCGAGGCGCCGTGGCGGCGAGTCCACGAGCCCGAGGACGATGTCGATGTCGTGGATCATCAGGTCCATCACCACGCTGTCCTTCGCGACCCGGGGCGCGAAGGGGCCGAGGCGGCGGGACTCGATCAGGATCGGCCGGTCCACGATCTTCTTGAGCTCCTGCACGGCGCCGTTGAAGCGCTCCACGTGACCGATGTGGAGCAGCGCCCCCGCGCGGCGGGCGATCGCGAACAGCTCGCGCGCCTCCTCGAGCGTCGGCGTGATCGGCTTCTCGACGAGCACGCTCACGCCCGCCTCGAGCAGGTCGGCCGCGACCGGGAAGTGCTGCTCGGTCGGCACGGCCACGCTCGCGAGATCCACCTTCCCGATCAGCTCCCGGTGATCGCCGAAGGCGCGCGTGTCGTAGTGGGCCGCCATGCTCGCCGCCCGCTCCCGGTCGGTGTCCACGACGCCCACGAGCTCGACGTCCCACAGCTCCGCGAAGACGAGCATGTGGTACTGGCCCATGTGGCCCGCGCCGACGACGCTCGCGCGGAGCCGCCGGTCGCCGACCGCCGTCATACGGGCTCCCCCTGCGCCGCCGTGCGGCCCTCGCCCGCGGGCGTCCCGCTGCCGCGCCACGGCGGCCCGCAGATGCCGCGGCGCGAGGCCTCGACGAACGCGAGCAGCCGCGCGAGCGAGGCGACGGCGGGCAGCTCCCGCCGGATACGCTCGACCGCGCTCCGCGGCGAGAGGCCCGCGCGGTAGAGCAGCCGGTAAGCGTCCTGGAGCACGCGCCGCTCGGCCGCGGGCATGCCGTGGCGCCGGAGCCCGACGAGGTTCACGCCGTGGACGGCGCCGGGGTTGCCGTCGACGAGCATGTAGGGCGGCACGTCCTGGGTGACCTTCGTGAGCCCGCCCACGTACGCGAAGGCGCCGATGCGGCAGAACTGGTGGACGCCGGCCAGGCCGCCGAGCGTCGCGTGCTCCTCGACCTCGACGTGCCCGGACAGGCCGACCGCGTTGATCAGGATCACGCCGTCGCCGACGCGGCAGTCGTGGCCCACGTGGCACATCGTCATCAGCAGGCACGCCTGGCCGATCTCGGTGAAGCCGCCGGGCGCCGTGGCTCGGTGCACGGTGACGTACTCGCGGAGCTCCGTGCCGGCACCGACGCGCACGCCCGAGGGCGTCTCGGGCTTGAACTTGAGATCCTGCGGCGGCGCGCCGAGGATGCTCCCGTGGCCGACGCGCACGCGCGGCCCGAGCTCGACCCGGCCCTCGAGCACGCAGTGGTGGCCGATCTCGACGCCCGCGCCGAGCGTCACGTCTGGACCGATCACCGAGTACGCGCCGATCCGCGCGTCCGGCGCGATCCGCGCGCGCGGGTCGACCGTTGCGCTCGCGTACGCCGCGCTCATTTGTAGCGAGGGCCGCGAGGCCGGCTCCAACCGCGGGTGGCCTGAGACAGGCGCGCGTCGCTCATTCGTCCTCGTCCCCGCCGCGGGGCTCCGGGGCGGCGATCCCGAGCTGCCCCTCGAGCCGTTGCAGCCGCCGCTCGGCGGCGCGCATCCGGCGGATCAGCTCCGGCAGCCGCGCCTTCGCGACCCACACGCGCCGCGCGTGCGCCATCGGCAGCGCCGGCGTGCCGAGCACCTTCTCGCCCGCCGCGACGTCCCCGGCGATCCCCGCCTGGGCGCCGGAGACGACGCCGTCGCCGACCGTGACGTGGTCCGCCACGCCGACCTGCCCCGCGAGCACCACGCCGCGCCCCAGGCGGCACGAGCCGGAGAGGCCGACCTGGGCGACGAGGATCGAGTGCTCGCCGACCGTCACGTTGTGGCCGATCTGGACGAGGTTGTCGATCTTCGTGCCGCGCCCGACCACCGTCTCGCCGAGCGTCGCGCGGTCGATCGTGGTGTTCGCGCCGATCTCGACGTCGTCCTCGATCCGCACGCTCCCGACCTGGGGGATCTTCCGGTGCGCGGCGCCGTCGAAGGCGTAGCCGAACCCCTCGGCGCCGATGACGGCCCCCGCCTGCACGACGACCCGACGACCGAGCCGGACACCCGGGTACAACACCACCCGTGGGTAGAGCACGGAGTCCTCGCCCACCGCGGCGCCCGCGCCAACGTACGCGAGCGCGTGCACGCGCACGCGCGCGCCGACCGCCGCGTCCGCCTCGATCACCGCGAACGGTCCGACGGAGGCGCTCGCGTCCACGCGGGCGCCGCCCGCGACGGCCGCGGTCGGATGGACGCCGGGCGGGACGGGCGCCGGCGGGTGAAACAGCGTGAGCAGATCGATGAGCGCCTGCTGGGGCGCCGCCGCGCGCAGCGTGGGCGCCGGCAGGCCGGGGGCGTCGGACGCGGCCAGGAACGCGCCGGCGCGCGAGGCCCGCGCGGCGGCGGCATAGCGCCGGTCGATGAGGAAGGAGATCTGGTCCGGTCCGGCGCTGTCGAGCGGCGCGACCCCCGTCACGACGCGCGAGGGATCCCCGTCGAGAGTCGCGCGGAGGGCCACGGCGAGCTCACCGAGGGTGAACCCGGCTGCCTTGCCCATCGGTCCTACTTCTTGCCTTTGGTCCCGGCCTGCTGGTCGTACGCTCGGATGATCTCGTCCGTGAGGTCCGCCTCCGCCGCCGCGTAGAGCACCATCGCGCCGCGCTTCTCCAGGACGATGTAGTAGCCGCGCTCCTTGCCGACCCTGGCGATGATGCCCGAGAGGGCCTGGAGCACGGTCTGCAGCAGCTGCTGCTCCTTCTTCTCCAGCTCCTTCTGGAAGTCGTCGGCCAGGCGCGCCGCGTCGCGGCGCTTGCGCTCGAACACGTCCTGCTTGTCCCGGCGGGCCTCGGCCGTCATCAGCGGGCCCTTCTTCTCCAGCTCGTCCCGCAGCCGCTCGAGCTCCTGGCGCTTGCCGTCCATCTCGCGCTGCATCGTGGCCCGCTCGCGCTCGAGCTGCTCGCGCGCGGCGACGCCGGCCGCCGAGCGCGCGAGCACGCGCTGGACGTCGATGAAGCCGACCCGCGTCGCGGCCCCCGCGGCGGCGGGCGCGGGCGGCGCCTGCCCCCACGCGGCCGCGGCCGACACGACGAGCGCCGCGATCATCGCGACGCCCCGCACCGACGCGCTCCTCAGCGCCAGCCTCCTAGAACGGTGATCCGACCGAGAAGTGGAATGCGCCAAAGTCCTCACCCTTCCTCCGATCGAGGTTGACGCCATAGTCCAGGCGGAGCGGGCCGAACGGCGAGATCCAGCGCAGGCCGGCGCCGACCGCCTCGCGGGTCTCGGTCGGGTCGAACTTCGTGCCGAACCCGTACGCGTTGCCGACGTCGAAGAAACCCGCCACGCGGATGTTGAACGGCAGCGGGATGATGTACTCGACGTTGCCCAGCACCTCCGACGTGCCGCCCACCCGCACGCCGCCCTCGTCCTGCGGCGAGAGCCGCCGGGCCTTGAAGCTCCGCACCGAGTTCGGGCCGCCCAGGTAGAAGCGCTCGAACAGCGGGAGCGGCTCGTCCGACCACCCGAACCCGTAGCCCGCCTCCGCGCGCGCGCCGATGACGTGGTTGAGCCAGACGGGCCAGAAGTAGCTCGTCGAGCCGATCGTCTTGACGAACCGCGAGTCGCCGCCGAGCCCGGCAAACTCTACGGAGACGCTCGTCTGCCCGCCGCGCGTCGGCGCGAACACGTTGTCCCGGCTGTCCCGCGCGAGCGCCCCGTTCACCGCCGAGGTCACCCGCGTGCCGTCCTCGTCGCGGAGCGCGTCGGTCGCGGTCTCCGTGAGCTCGCTGATCTTGTCCCGGGACACGCGGTAGCCCGTGAACCAGCGCCAGTACTCGGCGAACGGATGGCTCATTCGCAGGGCGCCGCCGAGCGAGTCGTAGTCGTACTCCGGGAACTGCCGCCGCGTGTTGAACAGGTCGAAGCCCGCCGACAGGGGGCGGTCGAACAGCCACGGCTCGGTGAAGCTGATCACGCCCTGCTGGGTGTTGGCGCCCGCGCGGATCCGGACCGATGCCTCCCAGCCGCGGCCCAGGAAGTTCCGTTGCGCCAGGTCGATCGTCCCGATGAAGCTGTCCACGGACGAGTACCCGCCTCCGATGCTGAAGAGCCCGGTCGGCTTCTCGGTGACCTCGACGTTGACGACGATCTTCGTCTTGTCCGATCCCGGCTGCGTCGTCAGGTTGACGGTCTCGAAGTAGCCCAGGTTGTTCAGCTTCTGGCGGGAGCGCTCCTTCTTCTGCAGCGTGTAGAGCTCGCCCTCGTGCAGGGCGAGCTCCCGCCGCAGGATCTTCTCCTGGCTGCGCACGTTGCCGCTGATGTTGATGCGCTCGACGTAGACCTCGGGCCCCTCGGCGATCTCGAAGGCGAGCGACATCGTCGCCGCCGCGTCCACCTGCTCGCTCCTCGGGTTGACGTCGACGGACGCGCGCCCGATCGTGCTGTAGAGCTCGGTCAGGGCCTTGATGCTCTCCCGGAGCTTCGCGCGCGAGAAGACGTCGCCGGTCTTCAGCTTGATCCGGCGGCTGATCTCCCGCTCCGGGAACAGCGTCACGCCGGTCACCTTGACGTCCCCCACCCGGAACTGCGGGCCCTCGACGATGACGAACGTGATCGTCACGCGCGCCTTCTCGCGGTCCACCGTGACGTCGTGCGACTCGACGCGGGCCT
>MGBU01000134.1 GCA_001790205.1 Candidatus Rokubacteria bacterium GWA2_73_35
ACGCTTCTGGCGCGTCCGGCGATCACTGCCGCGCGTCCTGTCCACCTCATGGACTCCCGTGCGCGTGAGCTGAGCGGCGAGAGTTTAACCACGGACTGATAGGGGCGGAGGAGGGTCCCCGTCCACTCCCGCTCATGATATCGTGGGGTCGTGCGCTCCCGGTGGAACGACGCTGAGGCGGGCTCGCTCGACGGCCTCGACCTCCTCGTCCACGCGTCGCGCCTGGTCGGCGCCGAGACCGCGCTGGTCGTCTGGGGCGGCGGCAACACCTCGATCAAGCGGACCGAGCGCGACCACCGCGGGCGCGAGGTCGAGGTCCTCCGCGTCAAGGGCTCGGGCTCCGACCTCAAGTCGGTCGAGCGCAAGGACTTCCCGGGCGTGCGCATGGACGACATCCACGCGCTCCTGCCGCGCGAGGACATGGGCGACCAGGAGATGGTCGCCTACCTCGGGCACGCGCTCCAGGAGCCGGGCGGCGTGCGCCCGTCCATCGAGACGCTGCTCCACGGCTTCCTCCCCGCGCGCTGCGTGGTCCACACGCACGCCGACGCGATCGTGTCGCTCACCAACAACGACCGCGTGCACGAGGTGTTCCCGGCGGTCTACGGCAAGGACGTGCTCACGCTCCGCTACCTGCGGCCGGGCTTCCGGATCTCGCGCGAGGTCGCCGACGCGATCGCCGAGCACCCGGAGGCGAAGGCGCTCGTCCTGGAGCGCCACGGCACGATCACCTGGGGTGCCAGCGTGCGCGAGGCCTACGAGGCCACGATCGAGCTGATCACGGGCGCCGAGGCGGCGATCGCCGAGCGGACGCGCGGGCGGCGGGTCTTCGGCGCGCCGCGCGTGGCGGCGCTCCCGGCCGAGGCGCGGCGGGCCGAGGCCGTGGCGCTGGTACCGCGCCTGCGCGGCCTGCTCTCCCGGACGCGCCGCGTGGTCGTGACGTTCGACGACGCGCCGACGGTGACGGAGTTCGTCGGCGCCGCCGACGCGCCGCGGCTCTCCCAGGTCGGCCCCGCGACGCCCGACCACACGATCTACACGAAGCGCCTGCCCTGCTTCGTCCGGACCGACGGGGCCCTGCGCGGCCCCGCGCTCGCGGCCGCGGTCGAGCAGGCGGTCCTAGCCTTCGTCCGCGACTACACCCGCTACGTCGAGGCGCACCGCGTCCCGGGCGCCGAGCTGGGCGATCCGTGGCCCCGCGTCGTGCTCGTGCCGGGGCTCGGCATGTTCACGGCCGGCCGCGACCGGCGGACGGCGGGCATCGTCCAGGACATCTACCACCACACGATCGACGTGATCGGGGGCGCCTCCGCCTTCGGCGCGTACGTCTCGCTCTCGGCGCGCGACGCCTTCGACGTCGAGTACTGGCCGCTCGAGCTCTACAAGCTCACGCTGGCGCCGCCCGAGAGGGAGCTGGCGCGCCGGGTCGCGCTCGTCACCGGCGGCGCCTCCGGCATCGGGCGCGCGATCGCGCGGCGCCTCGCCGCCGAGGGCGCCCACGTCGTCGTGGGCGACGTGGACGAGGCCGGCGCGGCGCTCACCGCCGAGGAGATCGTCGCGGCCGCGGGCGCCGGGCGGGCGCTCGGCGTCGGGATGGACGTGACGCGCGAGGCCTCCGTGCGCGCGGCGTTCGAGGCGACACTGCTCGCGTACGGCGGCCTCGACGTGCTCGTCTCGAACGCGGGCACCGCGCACTCGGCGCCGGTGGTCGACCTCCGGCTGGAGGACTGGGAGCGCGCGTTCGCCGTGAACGCGACCGGCCACTTCCTCGTGGCGCGCGAGGCGCTGCGGGTGATGGTCGCGCAGGGGCTCGGCGGCGCCCTGGTGTTCGTCGCGACCAAGAACGTGATGTCGCCCGGCAAGGACTTCGCCGCCTACTCGGCGTCCAAGGCGGCCGAGGCGCAGCTCGCGAAGGTGCTGGCGCTGGAGGGGGCGCCCCACGGGATCCGCTCGAACATCGTCAACCCGGACGCGGTCTTCCAGGACTCGCGCCTGTGGTCTGAGGAGATCCGGCGCGAGCGGGCCGCGGCGCAGGGGATCGCCGTCGGGGAGCTCGAGGAGTTCTACCGCAAGCGCAACCTGCTGGGCGTGCGGGTCCTGCCGGAGGACGTCGCCGAGGCTGCGTTGTTCCTCGCCTCCGACCGCTCCGCGAAGACCACGGGCTGCACGCTCACGGTGGACGGCGGCGTGAAGGACGCGTTCCCGCGGTGAGGGCCTGTGAACACATCGCGTCGTCGAGGGGCGCCACGGCTGTGCCGGGGCGCCCCGAGGGCTGGGGGGCTTGGGGGGCGCCCGGAGCCCCCCATGCACTCAGGGCGTGAGCGACCCGACCCGCTTCGGCGCGCAGCTCCGCTCGCACCCGCCCGAGCGCCAGTGGGCGATCGTGCGCCGCCTCGAGGAGCTGGGTTTCGACTCGGTGTGGAGCGGCGACCACGTCGCGTTCAACGTGCCGATGCACGAGTCGCTCACGGTGCTCGCCTCGTACGCGCCGATCACGCGCCGGCTGCGGATCGGCACGTGCGTCTACCTGCTCGCGCTCCGCGGGCCGGCGGTCGCGGCGAAGATGACGGCGACGCTCGACGTGCTGACGGGCGGCCGCTTCATCTTCGGTGTCGGCGTGGGCGGCGAGATCGCGAAGGAGTGGGAGCTGTGCGGCGTGCCGCGGGGCGAGCGGGGCGCGCGCGTCACGGAGGCGATCGACGTCGTGCGCACGCTCTGGCGCGACACGCCGGCGACGTTCGAGGGGCGGTTCACGCGGTTCAAGGACGTGTCCATCGACCCGAAGCCGGTCCAGCGGCCGGGGCCGCCGATCTGGCTGGGCGGGCGCTCGGAGGCGGCGCTCCGCCGCGCGGGCCGGCAGGGCGACGGCTGGATCTCCTACGTGGTGGGGCCCGAGCGCTACCGCGAGAGCGTCGCGCGGATCCGCGAGGCGGCCGAGGCGGCCGGGCGCCGCCTCGACGGCTTCGCCTGCGCGCACCTCACGTTCATCACGCTCGGGCGCGACTACGAGAGCGCCCGGGCGACGTGGGTGCGCACGCTCAGCCGGCGCTACGCGCAGGACTTCTCCGGGCTGGCGGAGAAGTACGGGATCATCGGCACGCCCGATCAGTGCCTCGAGCGTCTCGAGCGCTTCCGCGAGGCCGGCTGCACCTACTTCATCCTCGACACGATCGTCGACCACGAGGAGCAGCCGGAGCACCTCGAGCGGATCGCCGCGGAGATCCTCCCGCGCCTCGCCCCCCGCTGAGGATGGCGGGCAAGGCGCGGGCGTGCCGGGCGCGGGTGGTGGCCGTGCGGCGCCTGACGCCCCGGGTGCTCGAGGCCGACCTCCGCATGGAGGAGCCGCCCGAGCTCGACTTCGCCGCGGGCCAGTGGGTGTCGGTGCCCTTCGGCCCGAAGACCGTGCGCGCCTACTCGATCGCCTCGCCGCCCACCCGGCCGCGGGTGCTCACGCTCTGCGCCGATGTGTCGCCGGGCGGGCTCGGCTCGCGCTGGTTCGCCGGGCTCGCGCCGGGCGCCGCCGTCGGGTTCACGGGGCCGCTCGGCGGCTTCGTGCTCGCGCGGGCCGACGCGCGGCGCCCGCTGTTCGTCGCCGAGGAGATCGGGATCGTGCCGGTCCGCTCGATCCTCGCCTGGCTCGACGAGACCGGCTTCGGCCGGCCCGCGCGGCTCGTCGCCTGGGCGCGGGATCCCGGCGGTCTCGTCTACGATGCCGAGTGCCGCTCGCTCGCGCGGCGGCATCCCGCGTTCGTCTATCACGCGGTGGTCGCGAGCGCCGACGGGCCGTGGCGCGAGGCCGCGGGCGGCCTCGCCGAGGTCGTGGGCCGGGTGGCGAGCGACGTCGGCGGGCTCGTGGCGTACGTCGCCGGCGGCGAGGCGACGATCCACGCCGTGCGCGACCTCCTCGTCGCGAAGGGGCTGGAGCGCAAGTCCGTGAAGTGGGAGAAGTTCTGGTGATGGCGGTGCGAGGTGAGCCGCGTCGTGCGGCGAGCCGAGCGGTGAGATGGGTCGGGAGGCGTGCGAGCCGAGCGGCGGAATCAGCTGAAAGGACTGCGGACATGGCGGATCTGACGGGCGGGCGGCTGGTCGCGCGGACCCTCAAGCAGGCGGGCGTCGGCCACGTGTTCACCCTCTGCGGCGGCCACGTGCTGCCGATCTACGACGGCTGCCTGGACGAGGGCATCGGCATCGTCGACATGCGCCACGAGCAGGCCGCGGCCCACGCCGCCGACGCCTACGCGCGGCTCACGCGGAACGTCGGCGTCGCCGTCGTGACCGCGGGGCCGGGCGTGACCGACGCCGTCACGGGCGTCGCCAACGCCCACGCCGCGCGCAGCCCTCTCGTCCTGCTCGGCGGCGCCGCGCCCCTCGGGCTGCGCGGGCTCGGCGCGCTCCAGGAGACCGAGCAGGTCGGGCTCCTGCGCCCGATCACGAAGGGGGCGTGGTCGGTGGCGGAGACGCGGCAGATCCCCGAGGTGCTGACGACCGCGATCCGCACGGCGCTCAGCGGCCGCCCCGGGCCGGTCTTCGTCGAGCTGCCGGTGGACCTCCTGATGACCACGCTCGAGGACCGGCTGGCCCCGATCCCGACGGGCTACGTCCACCGCGCGCCGGCCCTCGGCGACCCGGACGCGGTCGCGCGCATGGCCGCGCTCCTCGCGCGCGCCGAGCGTCCCGTCCTCGTCGCCGGCAGCGGTGTCTTCTGGGACGACGCCGCGAAGCCGCTCGCGGCCGTCGCTGAGGCCGCGGGCGTGCCCGTGTTCATGAACGGGGCGGGGCGGGGCGTGCTGCCCGCCGACCACCCGCTCGCCTTCGCCCTGGCCCGCGGCGCGGCCCTCGCGGCCGCCGACCTCGTGCTCGTCGTCGGCGCGCAGCTCGACTTCCGCCTCGGGTACGGGCGCCCGCCGACGTTCGCCGAGGACGCGCGCGTCTGCATGATCGATTGCGACCCGCTCGAGCTGGGGCGCAACCGGCCGCTCGAGGTGGGGATCGCCGGGCACACGGGCCGTGTGCTGGCCCAGCTCGCCGAGGCCGTGCCGGGAGGGCTCGCCGCGCGCATCGAGCCCTGGCGGGCGCGGCTCGCCGCCGAGGAGCGGGACGCGCGCGCGAGGCTCGCCGCCGAGTGCGCGTCGGAGGCGACGCCCATCTCCCACTACCGGCTGGCGGCCGAGCTGGCGCGCGTGGTCACGCCCGACACGATCGTGGTGGGCGACGGCGGCGACGTGGTGGGCTGCGCGTCCAAGGTCATCCCCCTCCACCGGCCCGGCCAGTGGCTCGACCCCGGGCCATTCGGCTGCCTCGGCGTGGGGCCCTCGTTCGCGATCGCGGCGAAGCTCCTCTTCCCCGAGCGGCGGGTGCTGCTGATCGCGGGCGACGGCGCGTTCGGGCTCAACGGCATGGAGCTCGAGACCGCCGTCCGCTTCCGCACGCCGCTCACGTGCGTCGTCGGCAACGACGGCGGCTGGGGGCAGATCCGCAACCCGCAGCGCTCGTTCTTCGGCGAGGCGCGGGCCGTCGCCACCTCGCTGCCGACGACCCGCTACGACCTGATGGCCGAGGCGCTCGGCGGCCGGGGCGCGCTCGTCCGGGAGCCGCGCGAGCTGGCGCCCGCCCTCGAGCGCGCGCTCGGCTCGGACGAGGTGTGGTGCCTCAACGTGCTCCTCGATCCCGCCGCCTACCGGAGGACCGGCCAGGTCTCGATGGCCATTTGAGGCTCACGTTCCTCTGCCCCCACCTCCGGATCGCCGGCGGCGTCCGCGCGATCCTCACGTACGCCGACCGGCTGGCGGCGCTCGGCCACGCGGTCGCCGTGGTCGTGCCGGCGAAGGGCGCCGTGCGGGCGCTCCGGCGCAGGCTCGCGGGGGCCGGGCCCGCGTGGATGCCGGGATTCAGGGCCCGCGTCCGCTGGGTCGGAGAGTGGGACGCGGACGGCCTCCCCGACGGCGACGCGCTGGTGGCGACGGCCTGGCAGTCGGCGCCGGTGGTCGCGGCGGCGCCGGCGCGCTGCGGCGCGAAGTTCTACCTCGTCCAGCACTACGAGAGCCTCTACCACGGCGCGCCCGAGACGGTGGACGCCACCTACCGCCTGCCGCTCAGGAAGCTCGTGATCTCGACGTGGCTCCGGGACGTCATGCGCGAGCGCTTCGGGAGCGACGCCGAGGTGCTCGTGACGCCGGTGGACCTCGAGCTGTTCCGGCCCGGACCGCTCGCCGTGGAGAGCCCGCGGCCGCGCGTGCTCATGCTCCACCACGAGTACCCGTGGAAGGGCGTCGCCGACGGGCTCGAGGCCGTGCGCCGCGCGCGGCGGGCCGTGCCGACCCTCCACCTGGTCGGCTTCGGCGTGAAGCCTCCCGACGGCCCCGCCACGTACGACGAGTTCTACGCGAACCCACCGCAGGCGCGTCTCGGCGCGATCTACGCGAGCGCGGAGATCTACCTCTGCCCGTCCTGGGACGAGGGGCTCGGGATGCCGCCGATGGAGGCGATGGCGTGCGGGGCGGCCCTCGTGACCTACGACAACGGCGGCTGCCGGGACTACGCCCGCGACGGGGAGACCGCGCTCGTCGCGCGGCGCCGCGACGTCGCCGACCTGGCGGCGAAGCTCGAGCGGCTCGCCGCGGACGCCCCGCTGCGCGAGCGGCTCGCGCGGGCGGGGCAGGCCCTCGTGCGGACCGCCTTCGACTGGGGCCGGGCCGTGCGCCGGATGGAGGAGCTGTTCAGGAGCGCCGCGGGAGCGCCGGGGCGATGAGGGCGGGCTCGCCGTCGAGCCGCGAGGCCAGCACGTCGAGCTCCTGCTCGAGCTGGCCGAGGCGCCGCGCGAGCCGCTCGCGCTCCGCCTGGAGGGAGCGCGCCAGCGAGCTCACTGCTTCGAGGATCCTGCGCTCGCGCTCGCCGAGGCTCAGGTCGTTCACGACCGCCCTGGGCAGCAAGAAGGATGCCGGCCGGCCGCACGTGTTGCCGGACGCGGACTTCGCGGGGCGCGCAGGCGGGCACGCTGGCACCGGGGTCATCGTGACATGACAGGCGTGTCCGGGACCCGCCCGCGCGGCATGCTAAACTGCCTTGCGGTATGCCGATTTACGAGTACGACTGTCGTGATTGCCGGCGGCGCGTGAGCCTGCTCGTGCTCCGGCCCTCGACGGCGCCGCCCCCGACCTGTCCCCGCTGTGGCGGCGCCTCGCTCTCGCGCGTGCTGTCGCGCTTCGCCACCGTCAAATCCGAGGAGGCCCGCCTCGAGTCACTCGCCGACTCCGCGAGCACGGGCGACCTCGACGAGAACGATCCGGGCAGCGTCGCGCGGTTCATGAAGACGATGGGCCGGGAGCTCGGCGACGACCTCGGCGAGGACTTCGAGGCCGCCATGGACGAGGCGATGACGGAGGGCGGGGGCGAGGCCGCGGGCGAGGGGCCGGCCCCTGCTGCGCCCCTGGACGCGCCCGGGGCCGACGAGTGAAGGTCCAGACGCACGACCGCCTCGAGGCGGTGGGCGCGGCCGCCTGGGACGCGCTCGTCGAGGCCTCGCGGCTCCGCACCCCCTTCCTCGGCTTCACCTGGCAGCGCGAGTGGGTCCGCGCCTTCGTCCCGCAGGCGCGGCTCGAGATCCGCACCGTCGAGGACGAGGCCGGACGCCTCGTGGCGATCCTGCCCCTCTGGGAGGCCGGGCCGGGCGTGCTCCGCGCGATCGGCGGTGCCGACATCTCCGACTATCTCGACCTCATCGCGCGCGCGGGCTTCGAGGAGGAGGCGTGGACGGCCCTGCTCGAGGCGCGCGCCGGGGAGCGCGCCGCGTGGGAGCTCCACGCCGTGCCCGCGGCCTCGCCGACGGTGACCGCGCTCCCGCGGCTCGCCGGCGCCAGCGGGCTCGCCGCGACCGCGGAGGTCGAGGAGCGCTGCCCGGTGCTCGCGCTGCCGGCGTCGTGGGACGCCTACCTCGCCGGGCTCGGCGGCAAGCACCGGCACGAGCTCGGGCGAAAGCAGAGGCGGCTCGCGCGCGAGCGGCCCGAGGCGCGCGCGACGTGTCTCCACGCGGCCGCGGAGATCGAGGCGCGGCTCGGCGACTTCCTCGACCTGCACCGGCGCTCGCGGGCGGGGAAGGCGCGCTTCATGGACGCGCGCATGGAGGCGTTCTTCCGCCGCGCGGTCGTCGCGCTCGCCGCGCGGGGCGGGGCGCGCCTGTGGTTCCTCGACGCCGCGGCGGGGCCGCTCGCGGCGTTCGTCGTGCTCGAGTGGGACGACACGGTCGGGCTCTACAACTCGGGCTTTCACCCGGACCACGCCGCGCTCTCGCCGGGCGTCGTCCTGCTCGCGCACCTCGTGCGCGACGCGATCGCGCGCGGCCGGCGCCGGTTCGACTTCCTGCGCGGCGAGGAGCGCTACAAGTACGAGTTCGAGCCGGTCGCCGAGGACGTGTGCCGCGTGCGCATCGCGCCGCCCGAATCGCCGTGAATCTCCGCGTCGCGATGCTCAGCGTGCACACCTGCCCGCTGGCCGCGCTCGGCGGCAAGCAGACGGGCGGGATGAACGTCTACGTCCGCGAGCTCTCGCGCGAGCTCGGCCGCATGGGCGTCCTGGTGGACGTGTTCACGCGCTCCCAGAACCCCGCGATCCCGCGGGTGGTCCCGTTCGCCCCGCGCGTGCGGGTGATCCACCTGGCGGCCGGCCCCGAGGCCCCGATGCCGCGCGAGCGCGTCGTCGACCACCTCGACGACTTCGTGGACGGCGCGGACGCGTGGCGGATCGCCGACGGCGACTACGACCTGATCCATGCGCACTACTGGCTCTCGGGCGCCGCGGGGCTGGCGCTGCGCGGGCGCTGGGGGGCGCCCGTGCTCCAGATGTTCCACACCCTCGGGCGCCTGAAGAACCGGGTCGCGCCGGCCGCGGCCGAGCGGGAGCCGGCGGCGCGCATCGCCGCGGAGGAGCGGATCATCCGGTCGGCCGACAGGATCGTGGCGGCCAACGTCGTGGAGCGCGCGCACCTCGGCCTCTACTACGGGGCCGACCCGCGGCGGGTCGCCGTGATCCCGTGCGGCGTCGACACCGAGCTGTTCGCGCCGCGCGACAGGCAGGCGGCGCGGCGCGCCCTCGGGCTCGACGGCCGGCCCGTGGTGCTCTACGTCGGGCGGATCGCGCCGATCAAGGGCCTCGGCACGCTCCTCGACGCGGTGGCGCGGCTCCGCGCGGGGGGCCGGGACCTCCGCCTGCTCGTGATCGGCGGCGAGGCCGACGAGCCCGCCGACGGCCACGAGGCCTCGCTGCGCGCCCGCGCCCTCAGGCTCGGCCTCGGCGAGGCGGCGCGGTTCCTCGGGGCCCAGCCGCAGGACGTCCTGCCCGCCTACTACGCCGCCGCCGACGTGACCGTCCTGCCGTCCCACTACGAGTCCTTCGGCATGGTCGCGCTCGAGGCGATGGCGTGCGGGAGCCCCGTGATCGCCTCGCGCGTGGGCGGCCTCACCACGACGGTGCACGACGGCGTCACGGGCTTCCTCGTGCCCGAGGGGGACGTGGCGGCCCTGGCCGAGCGCATCGCCGCGCTGCTCGCCGACCCCGACCTCGCCTGGCGGGTCGGGCGGGAAGGGGTCCGCCGGGCCGCCCAGCACCGCTGGCCGTGCGTCGCCGAGGCCGTCTGCCGCGAGTACGCCACCCTCGAGGCCCGGGCGGGCTCCCACCTGGCCGCCGCGCGCTGCCGCTGATCTGCTACACTCGCGCGAGCCGTGGGTAGCCTGCTCGAGGTCCGCTCGCTGGTGACGCAGTTCGTGACGCGGGGCGGCGTCGTCCGCGCGGTGGACGACGTCTCCTGGGACGTCGCCGAGGGCGAGACGGTCGCGCTCGTGGGCGAGTCGGGCTGCGGCAAGAGCGTCAGCGCGCTCTCGATCATGCGGCTCGTCGCCGGGCCCGCGGGCCGCATCGTCGGCGGCGAGATCCTCTTCAAGGGCCGGGACCTCCTCGGGCTCTCCGAGGAGGAGATGCGCCACGTCCGCGGCCGCGAGATCGCGATGATCTTCCAGGAACCCATGACCTCGCTCAACCCCGTGCTGTCCATCGGCCGCCAGCTCACGGAGGGG
Organism: Candidatus Rokubacteria bacterium GWA2_73_35; assembly: GCA_001790205.1. Classification (GTDB taxonomy): domain Bacteria; phylum Methylomirabilota; class Methylomirabilia; order Rokubacteriales; family CSP1-6; genus GWA2-73-35. The sequence goes on from MGBU01000134.1 coordinate 10,065, forward strand.
CTCGAGACCCACCTCGGCATGGGGCGCGAGCCGGCGCGGCGGCGGGCGGTCGAGTTGCTCGGCCTGGTGGGCATCCCCGACCCGGAGCGGCGGCTCGCACAGTACCCGCACCAGTTCAGCGGGGGGATGCGGCAGCGGATGATGATCGCGATGGCGCTGGCGTGCGACCCGGCGCTGATCCTCGCCGACGAGCCGACCACGGCCCTCGACGTGACGATCCAGGCCCAGATCCTGGAGCTGATGAAGGACCTCTCGCGGCGCCTCGGCGCCGCCATGCTGATCATCACCCACAACCTCGGTGTCGTCGCGCGCTACGCCGACCGCGTGAACGTCATGTACGCGGGCAAGATCGTCGAGCGGGGGACCGCGCGCGAGATCTACGCCACGCCGCGCCACCCCTACACCCTCGGCCTCTTGCGCTCGGTGCCGCGCCTGGACGAGCCCGAGCGCGCGCGCCTCGCGCCGATCGACGGACAGCCGCCCGACCTCACCCGCCTGCCGCCGGGCTGCGCCTTCGCGCCGCGCTGCGCGTTCCGCGTCGAGCGCTGCGCGGCCGAGGTCCCGCCGCTCGTCCCGGTCGCGGGCGACGGCCACGTGAGCGCCTGCTGGGAGGCGGCGCGGCTCGCGGGCGTGGCGGGGCGATGAAGCCACACGCGCCTCCAGCAGGCCACCCACGGTTCACGCCGGCCTCGCGGAGGTCGCTCCAATGAGCGACGCGCCGCTGCTCGAGGTCAGGCAGCTCGTCAAGGAGTTCCACGTGCGCACCGGCCTGCTCGGCGGCACCACCGGGGTGGTCCGCGCGGTGGACGGGGTGAGCTTCACGATCCGCCGCGGCGAGACCCTCGGCCTCGTCGGCGAGTCGGGCTGCGGCAAGACGACGACGGGGCGGTGCATCCTGCAGCTCGAGCGGCCGACGAGCGGGGCGATTCTCTTCGAAGGCCGGGACCTCACGGCGCTCGACGAGACCGCCCTCCGGGCCTTCCGGCGCCGGATCCAGGTGATCTTCCAGGACCCGTACAGCTCGCTCAACCCCCGGATGACCGTCGGCCAGATCCTGGCCGAGCCGCTCGGCGTGCACGGGATCGTGCCCGACCGGCACGCGCGCGCGGCGCGCGTGCAGGATCTGCTCCGGCACGTCGGGCTCCTGCCGCAGCACGCCCACCGCTACCCGCACCAGCTCTCGGGCGGCCAGCGGCAGCGCGTGGGCATCGCGCGCGCCCTCGCCATGGAGCCCGCGCTGATCATCTGCGACGAGCCCGTCTCGGCGCTCGACGTCTCGATCCAGGCCCAGATCATCAACCTGCTGGAGGACCTCCAGGCGGAGTTCGGCCTGACCTATCTGTTCATCGCTCACGACCTCTCGGTCGTGCGGCACATCTCCGACCGCGTGGCCGTGATGTACCTGGGCCGGATCGTGGAGCTGGCCGACCGGAAGTCGCTCTACGACGAGCCCCTGCACCCCTACACCCGGGCGCTCCTGTCGGCGGTCCCGATCCCGGACCCCGAGCTCGAGGCGAGCCGGGAGCGGACGGTGCTCCGCGGGGAGGTCCCGAGCCCGCTCCACCCGCCCTCGGGCTGCGTCTTCCACCCGCGGTGCCCGGTCGCCGTCGCCCGCTGCCGCGAGGAGGTGCCCGAGCTGCGCGAGATCAAGCCCGGCCACTGGGCGGCGTGTTTCCTGGCTTGACAGGATGCGCGCGTGGCGAGTAACTTGCAGCAGCGTTTCACCGATGCCCACGAGTTCTCGGGTGACCCAGAGCAGCGCGACCAATGGAGGTGGCTGATGCGACGATACGCCGGTCTGCTGACCCTCATCCTCGCCGTGGCGCTGGCGGCGCCGCCGGCCCGCGCGCAGGAGAAGCCCCGCTACGGCGGCGAGCTGATCTTCGCCGTGCCCTCGCAGCCGCCGTCCTACGACGCGCACCAGGAGGAGACCTTCGGGGTCATCCACCCGGTGGCGCCCCACTACAACACGCTCCTGCGCGTCGAGCCGTTCGACCGGACCGGCACCAAGCCGGTCGGGGACCTCGCCGAGTCCTGGACGATCGCCAAGGACGGGCTGACCTACACGTTCAAGATCCGCCGGGGCGTCAAGTTCCACGACGGCAGCGACATGACCTCGAGGGACATCAAGGCCTCCTACGACAAGATCATCTTCCCGCCGCCGGGACTGAAGTCCTCGCGCCGGACGACCTACCAGGCCGTCGAGGCGGTCGAGGCGCCCGATCCCTACACCGTGCGCTTCCGGCTCAAGTGGCCCGAGTCTTCCTTCCTCCTGAACCTGGCCTCCCCGTGGAACTTCATCTACAAGGCGGACATCCTCGCGAAGGACATGCGCTGGTACGAGCGGAACGTGATGGGGACGGGGCCCTTCACGTTCGTCGAGTACGTCAAGGGCTCCCACTGGGTCGGCAAGAAGAACCCCAACTACTGGGACAAGGGCAAGCCGTACCTCGACGGCTACCGCGCGCTCTTCATCAGCTCGTCCTCGGCGCAGGTGGCCGCGGTCCGCGGCGAGCGGGCCCACATCCAGTTCCGCGGGTTCACGCCGGCCGACCGCGACAGCCTGAAGCAGGCCCTCGGCGACAAGATCACCGTCCAGGAGAGCCCGTGGGACTGCGTGCTGATGGTCGCGATGAACCACACCCGGAAGCCGTTCGACGACAAGCGGGTGCGCCGCGCGCTCACCCTCGCGCTCGATCGTTACGAGGCCTCGAAGAACCTCTCGAGGATCGCCATCGTGCGGGACGTGGCGGGCATCCAGGTCCCCGGCACGCCGTGGGCGACGCCGCCGGCGGAGCTCGAGAAGCTCGCGGGCTACTCTCGCGACATCGGCAAGTCGCGCGCCGAGGCGAAGCGGCTCCTCCGGGAGGCCGGCGTCCCGGACGGCTTCGCCTTCACGTTCAAGAACCGGGGCATCCCGCAGCCCTACGAGCCGATCGGGATCTGGCTCATCGACCAGTGGCGGCAGATCGGGCTCAACGTCAAGCAGGAGATCGTCGAGGCCTCGGCCTACCACCCGATGCTCAAGCGCGGCGACTTCGAGGTGGCGATGGACTTCGCCTGCGGCTTCATCGTCGAGCCCGACCTCGACCTCGGGCGGTTCGTCACGAGCTCGGACGCGAACTACGGCAAGCACCAGGACAAGGTCATCGACGAGCTGTACCAGAAGCAGGCGCGGGCCGTGGACGCCGAGGAGCGCCGGAAGTACCTCCGGGCGCTCGAGAAGCGCCTCCTCGACGAGGAGGTCCACGTGATGTACACGCTCCAGTGGAACCGGATCATCCCGCACAGCTCGAAGGTGAAGGGCTGGACCATCACGCCCGCCCACTACCTGAACAACATGCTGGACACGGTCTGGCTCAGCGAGTAGCCGGCTAGGGCGTGGCGGCGTCCGCGCCGGGAGGCCCCCGGCCGGGCGCCGCCGGCGGCGCCATGTGGAAATACCTGCTGAAGCGATTCTTGTTGATGTTTCCCACGCTGCTCGGCGTGGCGGTGCTGATCTTCTTCCTGATGCGCGTCGTGCCGGGCGACGTGGTCGAAATCAGGATGTCCGGCGACCGCGGCGCGGTGTCCGAGGAGATCCTCCAGCAGGAGCGCGTCCGGTTCGGGCTCGACCGGCCGGTCTGGGAGCAGTTCCTCACGTGGCTCTGGGGCGCCGTGCGGCTCGACTTCGGCACGTCCATGTGGACGGGGGCGCCGATCGGCGAGGAGATCAAGCTCCGGTTCGCGCTGTCCATGCAGGTGGCGATCATGGCCACCCTGGTCGCGGTCCTCCTGGCGATCCCGCTCGGGGTGATTTCCGCCCTCAAGCAGGACACGTGGGTGGACTACGTCGTGCGCGTCTTCTCGATCGCGGGCCTGGCGACGCCGTCGTTCTGGCTCGGGATCGTGTTCATCCTGCTGCTCCTCATCGTGTTCAAGTGGCTGCCCCCGATGGTCTACACGCCGTTCTGGGTGGACCCCTGGCAGAACTTCCTGCAGCTCATCTGGCCGGCCCTCGCGGTGGGCTACCGCTACTCGGCGGTGGCGACGCGGATGACGCGCTCGGCGATGCTCGAGGTGCTGCGGGAGGACTACATCCGGACCGCGCGGGCCAAGGGGCTCATCGAGAAGCTCGTCCTGTCGCGGCACGCGCTCAAGAACGCGATGCTCCCGGTGCTGGCCGTGGTGGCGCTCGAGTTCGCGTTCCTGCTCGGCGGGCTCGTCGTCACCGAGCAGGTGTTCAACCTGAACGGGCTGGGCCTGCTCTTCGTCCAGGCCGTGGCCCAGCGCGATTACACCCTGATCCAGGCGCTGGTCCTGATCGTCTCGGGGTTCTTCATCGTCGTGAACTTCGCGGTGGACATCCTCTACGCGTGGCTCGACCCGCGCATCCGGTTCCGGTAGGCGATGGCGATCGAGCGGGCGACGGAGCGTCTCGGCGAGCTGGACGGCGCGCCGGCCCGGCCGTGGGTCGACGCCGCCCGGGACTTCGTCCGGCGCCGGCCGCTCGGCGCGGTCGGCGCGGCCGTCGTGCTCCTGATGCTCGTGGTCGCGCTGCTCGCGAACCTGCTCACCCCCTACAACCCGGTCGCCGTGGACTTCGCGGCGATGCTCGCGCCCCCCTCGGCCAGCCACTGGCTCGGCACCGACGCCTTCGGCCGCGACGTGCTCGCGCGCCTGATCTACGGCTCGCGCACGGCGCTGTTCGTCGGGTTCGGCGCCGCCTTCTTCGGCGCGACGGTGGGCGCCGTCCTGGGCGTCGGCAGCGCCTACTTCGGCGGGCGGGTGGACCTCTACGTGCAGCGGGTGATGGACGTCTTCCTCTCGTTCCCGCTGATCATCCTGGCGCTCGCGATCGTCGCGATCCTCGGCAACAACCTGCCGAACCTGATCACCGCGATCACGATCCCGATGATCCCGCGCTGCGCGCTCGTGATCCGCGCGAGCGCGCTCTCGATCCGGGAGATGCCGTACATCGACGCCGCCCGCGCCGCCGGGTTCGGCCACGGGCGGATCATCCTCCGCCACATGCTGCCGAACGTGATGGCGCCCTACCTGATCCTGCTGACCGCGTTTCTCGGCCAGGCGATCCTGCTGGAGGCCTCGCTCTCGTTCCTCGGCCTCGGCGTGCAGGAGCCCACGGCCGCGTGGGGGCTGATGCTGCGGGGCGCCGCCGTCGAGTTCGCCGAGGCGGCCCCCTGGATGGCGATCTTCCCGGGGCTCGCGATCAGCCTCGCCGTGTTCGCCTTCAACCTGTTCGGCGACTCGCTCCGCGACGCCCTCGACCCGCGGCTCCGGACCCAGTGAGGGCGGGCGCTTGACACACGGCGGCACGTTCGGGTAGAAAAGTTTGGTCTGACCACTCTGGGAGGAACCACGCTGGGAGGCATTCCATGCCGTACGTGATCGCCGAGCCGTGCATCAACGTCAAGGACAAGGCCTGCGTCGAGGTCTGCCCCGTGGACTGCATCTACGAGGGCGAGACCATGCTCTACATCCATCCGGACGAGTGCATCGACTGCGGCGCGTGCGAGCCCGTGTGCCCGGTGAAGGCGATCTTCGCCGAGGACGAGGTCCCGGACCAGTGGAAGAACTTCACCGAGCTGAACAAGCAGTTCTTCAAGGACAATCCGGGCGTCAAGCCGGCCACGAAGTCCTGAGCCGGCCCGACGCGCTGACCCTCTGAGGGGCCCCTCCACGGGGCCCCTTTTCATTGTGCGTCACCTGTCCTGCCCCGCCCCGCCGCGCGCCGCGGCTGCACAGCGCACGGGGCAGGGCGCCGCGCCGGCCGTGCACCTCGCCGGTGCCGTGCGCCGCAAGTCAGCGCCAGCGGAGCCCGGCGCGGCTGGCACGCGCGTTGCGAGCGCCCGGGGCCATGGCGACGATGCCAGCCGCCCCGGCGCTCCCGGCCGCCGACTACCACGGTGCCGTCTCGGCGTTCAAGCGCCGCCTGATCGAGACCACGCTCCACCAGACGTGCGGCAACCGCACGCACGCGGCGCGGGCGCTCGGGCTGCAGCGCACGTACCTCCTGCGGCTGATCCGCGAGCTCGGCGTCGCCGCGCCACCCCCGCCGCCGCGGCGGCGGAGTCACGCCGCGTAGCGCGCCCGACGCACGCGCGGCGCCGGGGCGCCCGGGCGGGTGGTGCAGGCGCGGCCCCCTGCGCCAGGATCGCCCGCCGCCCGCGACGACCCTCCGTGCCTAGTGCGGGCTGACGGTTGACCTTTTCGCGCGCGGCCTGCAAGCTCTAGGTCGCGATGGCTGACGTGTGGATCGCCGGGGTCGGCATGACGCGGATCGGCCGTCGGCCCGAGCGTCTCCAAGACCTGATGGCCGAGGCGGCCCTCGGCGCCCTCGCCGCGGCGGGGCTCGAGCGGCCCGACGCGATCGTGGTCGCGACGATGAACCCAGAGGAGTTCGTCGGCGACGGCAACTTCGCCTCGAACGTCGCCAGCCACATGGGGTTCGCCGAGGTGCCGGCCGTGCGCGTCGAGACCGCGACGTCGTCGGGCGCCGCGGCCCTCTACGCGGGCTTCGCCGAGGTCGCCGCGGGGCTCGCTCGCACCGTCCTGGTCGTCGGCGGCGAGCGGATGACGCACCTGCCGACGCCGCGCGTCTCCGAGATCATCGGCCGCTCGATCGACCCCTACGAGCGCTCCTACGGCGCCACCATGCCGGCGCTCGCCGGCCTCGTGACCCGCGCGCTCATGGCCCGCGGGGGCCTCGGCGCGCGCGAGATGGCCCAGGTCGCGGTCAAGAACCACGCCAACGGCGCGCGCAACCCGCTGGCGCACTTCCAGCAGGCGGTCAGCGCCGAGGACGTGCTCGCGAGCCGGATGGTCGCCGACCCGCTGCGCCTGCTCCACTGCTGCCCGATCTCCGACGGCGCCGCGGCCGTCGTGCTCACCACCGAGCGCGCGCGCGTGCGCGTGGCCGGCATCGGGCAGGGGGCCGACACGCTCGCCCTGCGCCATCGCGAGGAGCTGACGAGCTTCCGCGCGACCCGGGCGGCGGCGCACGCGGCGTTCGCGATGGCAGGCTTCGGCCCCGAGCGCGTGGACTTCGCCGAGATCCACGACGCGTTCGCGCCGTTCGAGCTGATCTCGCTCGAGGACACGGGGCTCCTCCCGCCGGGCAAGGCGGGGCGCGCGACGCTCGACGGCGAGACCGCGCTCGACGGGCGGCTGCCGGTCAACCCCTCGGGCGGCCTCAAGGCGCGCGGCCACCCGCTGGCCGCCACCGGGCTCGCCCAGATCGTCGAGTGCGTCTGGCAGCTCACCGGGCGCGCCGAGGGCCGCCAGCTCGACGGCCGCGTGGCGCTCACGCACTCGATCGGGGGCCTCGCGACCAGCAACTGGGTCACCCTGCTGGAGGCCGTGTGATCGCGCACGGACGGCGCTCCGACCCATGATCGAGAGCATCGCGGCGTCCCGCTGCCCCGTCTGCGGGCTGGTCACGGCGCCACCGGCTCGATGGTGTCCACGGCATCCGGCCGAGATGACGCCGACGGTGGTGCCGGGCGCCGGCGAGGTCGTCAGCTTCACCACGCTCTACTCGCCGCCCGAGGGGTTCCGCTCGCCGCTGCACATCGCGCTCGTCGAGCTGGAGGGCGGCGCGCGCTTCGTGTGCCACGGCGCCGAGACGCGCGGGCTCAAGATCGGCGCGGCGGTCGCGGTCGAGGCGGTGGACGAGGTCTACTACTTCTCGCACCTGGGCGCGCTGGACCGCGCGCGCCTGTTCTGGCGGCGCGCCGGCCGCGCGGGCGACCGGGTCACCGCGATCGCCCGCTCGCTCGCCAAGCGCGCCTGGAAAGGACCGTCGCGTGGCGCGAGCTAAGGGACCGCTCAGCGGGATCCGCGTCCTCGATCTCACGCGCATCCTCGCGGGCCCCTTCTGCGCGATGCAGCTCGCGGACATGGGCGCCGAGGTCATCAAGGTGGAGGAGCCGGGCAAGGGGGACGACACGCGCAGCTGGCCCCCCTTCGTCGGGGGCGAGGCGACCTACTTCATGGCGGTCAACCGGGGCAAGCAGAGCCTCACGCTCAACCTCAAGGCCCACGAGGGGCGCGCCCTCCTGCGCCGGCTCGCGCGCAAGAGCGACGTCCTCCTCGAGAACTTCCGCACGGGCACGATGGAGAAGCTCGGGCTCGGCTACGCGACGCTCGCGAAGGCGACCCCGCGGCTCGTCTACTGCGCGGTCTCGGGCTTCGGCGAGTCGGGTCCGGAGGCGCACCGCGGCGGCTACGACCTGATCGTCCAGGCCGAGTCGGGGATCATGGACCTCACGGGGTTCCCCGACGGCCCGCCCGTGAAGGTCGGCAATTCGATCGCCGACCTCGTCGCGGGCATGGCGGCCGCCCAGGGGGTGACGCTCGCGCTCCTGGCGCGGCAGCGCACGCGCCGTGGCCAGAAGGTCGAGATCGCGATGCTCGACGTGATGGCCTCGCTGCTGACCTACCAGGCCGGGATCCACTTCGGCACCGGCGCCCGGCCGACCCGCCGCGGCAACGCGCACCCCTCGATCGTGCCCTACGAGGTGTTCCGCGCCGCGGACGCGTACCTGGCGCTCGGCGTCGCCAACAACTCGCTCTGGGAGCGGTGCTGCGCGGCGCTCGAGCGCCCGGAGCTCGCGCGCGATCCCCGCTGGGACACCGAGGCCCGGCGCGTCCAGCACCGCGACACGCTGATCCCGCTGCTCAACGAGATCCTCGGCGCGCGCACCGCCGACGAGTGGCTCAAGCGCCTCGAGGCCGCGGGCGTGCCCGCCGGGCGTATCCGGAGCGTGCCCGAGGTCTGCGCGAGCGAGCACCTCAAGGCGCGCGGGATGATCGTGACGCTGCCGCACCCGCGCGCCGGGCAGGTGACGGTGATGGGGGTGCCGATCCGCCTGCACGCCACCCCGGGCCGCGCGGCCGCGCCGCCCCCGCTGCTCGGCCAGCACACGGAGCCTGTCCTCCGGCGCGTACTCGGGCTCCGGCGGGCGGAGATCGCGCGCCTGCGCGAGGCGAAGGTCGTCTGAGAGGGTCTCGTCGGAGCCTGCGATCTCACCTATTGACACGCTCCCACGGTCCTGCTAAGAATCGCTTCACCCTCCAGCCTGCGGTCGCGGGGACCAACCTGACGGTGGCTGTGAACCGGACCAGATGGTCCAGCCTCCCGAAGCCAGGGCACCGGTTTCGAGGCCCAGGCGCCCGAGCGCATCGAACGCGAAGATGAAACCCACCTGCAATACGGCGGGCAGGCGGCGCCCCGAGGAGAGGGGATTGAAACCTCCCGCTGGCCCTCTGGCATCTGGAGGGCAATCACGTCGATGGAATCGTCCCGAGGAGAGGAGATTGAAACTCTGGAGCCACGGAAAGGGGTCGGCCCCTGAACCCGATCGAACAAGCTCTGGGGCAACACCAGGACGCGGGAGTTGGCCAATGTCTGTGCGCCGAGCCTGGCCGCGCTGCGCCCGCCGCTCCACGCGGGCTTCGCGCGCGAGCGACGCCAGCTACACTTGGCCTTCGTGTTTCTTCGTCACGCGGGGTTGGAGTTCTGACATGACCATCAGTCTATTTGGCGAGACCCAGTATTATAAGGCCGGCGCTGGCCGGGTCGGGAGGCACTCCCCGGAGCCCCAGCGCGCTCTCGATCGGGTATGCTCAGGGCAAAGAGACCCGAGACCAAGCCCGGGCCGAAGCGGCGCACCAGAGCCTTCCGCCTCGCGGAGAACATGAATGACTGCATGACGGCTTTGAGACAGCGCCTGCGCAAGCTCCGTGGGGAGAGCCCATCATGACGTGTGCGTGGTGAGGATGCGCTCGGCGCTGGACGCGCTCGAAGAGGCGCGTCCCAAGAGGACGTGATGTCCGACGACGCCCCGAAGAGGTCGTACGAGCTGGCGATGGAGCGCCTCCGGAAGAAGGACCAGGAGGCCGGCGGCGACGATCGTCCCCTCACCGACGCGCAGAAGTCCGCCATCGCCGAGGTCCGCCAGTTCCACAAGGCCAAGAGCGCCGAGCTCGAGATCCTTCACCAGGCCGCGCTGCGCAAGGCCACGACGCACGAGGAGATCGACCAGCTGAACGAGAATCTGCGGCGCGACAGCGACCGGCTGGCCGGCGAGCGCGACCGCAAGATCGACGAGATCAGGAAGTCCCCGGTTTCTTGACACCCCCGCCGCCTGCGGCGCATGATGGCGGTCAACCCCATGCGCCGCTTGATCAAGCTCTACGACACGACGCTGCGGGACGGCACCCAGGGCGAGGGGGTCGCCTTCTCGATGGAGGACAAGGTCCGGCTCGCGAGCCGGCTCGACGCGCTCGGCGTCCACTACATCGAGGGCGGCTGGCCCGGCTCCAACCCCAAGGATCTCAGGTTCTTCCGGCGCATGCAGGACGTGCCCCTCAAGCACGCCAGGCTCGCCGCCTTCAGCATGACCCGGCGCGCGGGCGGCACGGCCGACTCGGACCCCAACATGCGGGCCCTCCTCGACGCCGGCGCGCCGGTCGCGACGATCGTCGGCAAGACGTGGGACTTCCACGTCTCGCACGCGCTCGGCACCACGCCCGAGGAGAACCTGGCGATGATCGCGGACACGATCGCGTACCTCCGCCCGCGCGTGGAGGAGGTCATGTTCGACGCCGAGCACTTCTTCGACGGCTTCCGCGCCAACCGCGAGTACGCGCTCGCGGCGCTCGCGGCCGCGGAGGCGGCCGGCGCCCACTGGCTCGTGCTGTGCGACACCAACGGCGGCACGCTTCCGCACGACGTCGCCGCGATCGTCCGCGCCGTGCGCGAGCGCGTGAAGGCGCCGCTCGGCGTCCACATGCACAACGACGCCGAGTGCGCGGTGGCGAACTCGCTGGCGGCCGTGGCGGAGGGCGCCGGGCAGGTGCAGGGGACGATCAACGGCTTCGGCGAGCGCTGCGGGAACGCGAACCTCGTGTCGGTCATCCCGAACCTCGTGCTCAAGCTCGGGCTCGACTGCATCCCGGCGCCCAACCTCCGGGAGCTGCGCGACGTCTCGCGCTTCATCGCCGAGCTGGCCAACCGCAAGCCCTGGGACGCGCAGCCGTACGTCGGCGACTCGGCCTTCGCGCACAAGGGCGGCATGCACGTCTCGGCCGTGCAGAAGCACCCGGAGACCTACGAGCACGTCGATCCCGAAGCGGTCGGCAACCACCGTCGCGTCCTGGTCTCCGAGCTCGCGGGCCGGTCGAACATCCTCTGGAAGGCGCGCGAGTACGGGATCGACCTCGACCACGACACGCCCGACTCGCGCCGCATCCTCGACCAGCTCAAGGCGCTCGAGGACCAGGGGTTCCAGTTCGAGGGCGCCGAGGCCTCGTTCGAGCTCCTGATGGAGCGGGCGCTCGGACGCCACCGGCCGTACTTCGAGCTCGAGGCCTACCGCGTGATCGTGGAGGAGCAGAGCATCACCGAGGAGCCGGTCGCCGAGGCGACGGTGCGCCTGCGCGTCAAGGGCATCGCCGAGCACACCGCCGCGGCGGGCAACGGCCCGGTCAACGCGCTCGACCACGCGCTCCGCAAGGCGCTGGAGGAGTTCTACCCCAACCTGCGCGAAATGAAGCTCCTCGACTACAAGGTCCGCATCCTCGGCGAGTCCAAGGGCACCGCGGCGAAGACGCGCGTGCTCATCACCTCGGGCGACGGCGAGGAGACGTGGGGGACGGTCGGGGTGGCCGACAACATCATCGAGGCGTCGTGGCAGGCGCTCGTGGACTCGATCGAGTACAAACTGCGGCGTGACGAGAGGGCCCAGGCATGAACATCGTGGTGGTGGACGACGAGCCGACGATCGTGCAGATGTGCCTGAAGGTCCTCGGCGAGCAGGGCCACACGGTCCACGGCTTCTCGAGCACGCGGGAAGCCCTCGCCCACCTCACGAGCGGGCCCCCGGCGGACCTCCTGATCGTGGACTACAAGATGCCCGAGCTGAACGGCTTCGAGTTCATCGAGCGGGCGTGGGTGCTCCACCCGAAGCTGCGGGTCGTCATGATCACCGCCCACGGCACGCAGGAGCTGCTCGGCCACGCCGCCGAGACCGGCGTCCACGGGCTCGTCCTCAAGCCCTTCACCCCGAGCGAGCTCTCGCGCACGATCAAGAGCGCGATGGAGAAGCCCTGAGCTACCCCCGCGCCACCCGACGCCGGCGCCGCCCGGCAAAGGTGTGGCCAGCCCAGGAGTAGCCTTTCCGGATACAAAATTACCAGCCCATATGGACCGGGGATCGCGGAAGTCCTTGAAATTGGTGGAAATCCATCCCCGGCCCGCCCGCGGTATCGGATTTGCTCTCTGGCTAGGGCATGGAGGAGCGAGCCATGATCTTCAGAGAGATGGCCGCGGTCGTCGCCAACGGCGGGGCGGCTGCCGTGGTGGCCCGCCCGCGCGGGGTCGGACGCCCGTCCACGGTGGCCCAGTACGCGCCACAGATCAGCGAGTGGCTGCGAGAGGAGCCGGTGATCTCGGGCGCTGAGGTCCTGCGTCGGGTGCGCGGCGCCGGTTACCGGGGCGGCAAGAGCGCGCTGTACGAGCTGGTCCGCCGGCTGCGGCAGCCCCTCGCCACGGCCCACTGACCGCGCGCGGCGCCCACCCGCGTGGGCGCTCAGGCCCTCAGAGCCCCTGCGCGGCCCGCCAGGCCCGCCGCCGCCGCGCGCATGAAGTCCTCGTGCGAGCGGTCGAGCTCCAGCAGCGCGTCGGCGACCGACGTCCCCCGCCGCGCCGCCGCGAACGTCGCGTTCCAGGCGTCCACGTCGTCGTAGCTCACGCCTTCGGGAAACGGACGCTCGCCTCGCGCCAGACGCTCGAGCGCCGGCGTCATCTCGCGGTGCCAGCCCGAGATATGCGCCACGATGTCCCTGACCGACCACGCGCCGAGCCACACCCGCGTCGTGTCGCTCTCGTTGAGGCCGCGCAGGGTGTCGTGCAGGGCGCGGAACTCGCGCGCCGCCCGGTCCAGCAGCTCGTCCTTGGTGTCCACGCCGGCGTCCTTCTCGGGATCCGAGCCGCTCAGGACCTGAGCCGCTTGTAGAAGAGCAGCTCCCGGTAGCCCTGGGGCAGGTTGTCGATGTAGCCCGACGGGCTGAACCCGAGCGCCGCGTGCATCTGGATCGACGCGGCGTTGGTCTCCTCGGTCGAGGAGTAGAGCCGCGGGCTCGGCGAGACGTCCTCGACGCGCCGGTAGAGCGCCCGCGCGATGCCGCGGCGGCGGGCGCCCTCGGCGACGCTGACGAGCGCCACGAACGTGCACTGGAACCAGTCCGTGCGGTACGCCAGGCAGCCGACGACGCCGCCGGCGTCCGCCGCGACGAGCAGGTGGTGGCGCTCGACGTGGGAGCGGACGAACGGCGCCGCGCGCTCGGGGCCGATCACGTCGGCCGCGAGCGCCAGCACCGCGGCGAGGTCGTCGCGCTCCGCGCCCCGGATCTCCATGCCCGGCGCCGGGTCAGGCCGCGAGGAACGCGGTGAGCGCGCGCGTCACGACCGGGTTGTCGCCGAGCACGATCGTGTAGTGGTTCGTCCCGGGCACGACGACCAGGGTGCAGCGCGGGATCGCGTGCGCCATCGCCTCCGCCTCCTCCTGCGTCATCAGGCAGTCGGTGGCGGTCAGCAGGCCGTCGGGCGCGCGCAGCAGGAGCGTCGGCGCCTGGATCCGGTGGTGCCAGACCCAGAGGCGCGTCCGCTGGAGGTTCGCCACCTCCTCCTCGATCGCGTGGCGCGCCACCTTCGAGCGGACGCCGCCGCCCGGGCCCGGCTCGACGTCGTAGGTGTAGTGCTGCGCCAGGTAGTCGTTCCAGCGCCCGGCGAACATCGGCAGCCCCCGCAGCATGCCGAGGAAGGCCTCGAGCGACGGGAACTCGACGCCGAGCCGGCCGATCGCCGGCGCGAGCGAGTCCATGATCTCCGCGCGGACGTCGAGTCCGCCGTCGACGAGGACGAGCCTGGCGACCCGCTCCGGGTAGAGCGTGGCGAAGCGCACCCCGATGTGGGCGCCGAGCGAGTGGCCCGCGACGATCGCGCGCGCGAGGCCGAAGTGGTCGAGCAGCCCGGAGAGGTCGGCGGCGTGCTCGGCGAGGCTGTAGCCCTTCGCGGGCTTGGCGCTGTCGCCGCGGCCGCGCAGGTCGTAGGCGAGGAGGCGGTGGCGGCCCGCGAGGGCGTCGGCCAGCGCGGTCCAGACCGTGTGGTTGGAGGTGAGCCCGTGGACGGCGACGATGGCGGGCTCCGGGCCCGGCCACTCGCGCACGGCGAGCGTGACCCCGTTGGTCGTGACCTGCTGCACGGCGCGCCTCCCTCCTAGTACGTGCCGGGGCGGACCTGCCGGTACAGGGCCTTGAGGGCCTCCACGGAGAACGCCTCCGAGCGGCAGAACGAGATGATCGTCCGCTCGTCCGCCTCGACCTTCGCCACGCCCTCCGGGACGCGCGCGGCGATCTCCGGCGGGATCGTGACCACGCCGTGCTGGTCGGCGTGGATCAGGTCGCCGGGCTTGACCCACAGCCCGCCGACCTTCACGGGCAGCCCGAAGTCCACCATGTGGACGTACGCGTGCGAGACCGAGACGTGCGCGGCGGCGAACTGGAAGCCGAGCGCGCGCACCTCGTCGAGGTCGCGCACCGAGCCGTCGGTCACCGTGCCGACGCAGCCCAGCGCCCGGTGGATGTTCGCCTGGACCTCGCCCCACTGGGCGCCCTGGCCCCGCGGGTCGTCGAGGTCGTGGACGACGATCACGCGCGGCGCCGGGATCGAGAGGACGTAGTCCCACCAGGCGAACGTCGACGCGCGGTGGTCCTGGAGCGGTGCGGGCTCCGCGCGGATCAGCGCGGTGACCGCGTGGCCGACGAGCGGCCCGAGCTCGGGGAACAGCGTCCGGATCTCCGAGGACATGAAGCCCTGGTCCCGGGGGCGCACGTTGAACGTCTCGATCGCGTTGGCCACGCTCGGGCTCGAGATCTTCCGCAGGGCCTCGATCACGTCCACCTCCGTGGGGTTGACGGCGTCTCCATCAGATCGTTTCCCGTCCCCGCTGGATCAGGAGCCGGCGCAGCGCCTCCGCGGTCTCGCGCACCTGCCCGAGGTTCGGGTTCACGTCGAGCGCCTTCTCGAAGTACGGAAGGGCCAGCGCGGGCCGGCCGAGCTGCAGGTAGATCATGCCGTACCCGGAGAGCGCGCCGAAGTGGTAGGGGTTGCGCCTCAGCACCTCGTCGCAGTCGGCCAGCGACTTCCGGTACTCGCCGAGCAGGTAGTAGACCGTGGCGCGCTTGTTCCAGCCCTCGGCGAAGTCCGGGCGCCGCGCGATGACCCGCGTGAAGGTCTCGGCCGCGGCCTCGCCCTCGCGCGCGTTCATCTGCTCGATCCCGATCTGCAGCAGGCGGTCCACGTCGTCGTCGCCCGACCGGCTCCAGACCTGCCACATCGCGTGCTCGGCGAAGGTCCGGACGACCGCGTCGGCGTCGCGGAGCGCGCGCACGAGCGCGGGCAGGTCCGCCATCGTGCCGGTCGCGCCGAGCCCCTGCGCGCCGCGCCGGCGCGCCTCGACGCTCGTCGGGTCCGCGAGCGCGGCGAGCGCCTCCTCGCGGGTGGGCCCGGCCGGCGCCGCCGGGGCGACGCCCGCGGCGCCGAGCAGCAGGGCGCCGAGCAGCAGCGCGCGCGGGCGCGCCGCGCGCCTCACGGCGTGTAGACCTCGTTGACGTCGGTCCGCGCGTAGCCCGGCTGCGTGGCGCCGCCCGGCACGTAGATGCGGCCGCCGACGACGCCGGCGCCGATGCCGTGGCGCGGCGTCGGCATCGGGTCCTTGCCGATCCAGCGGTCGCCCGCGACCTCGTACATCTCGGTCGCGCTGAAGATGCGCAGCGGCGCCTCGCCGCCGAAGACGAACAGGCGGTCACCCAGGGCGGCCGCGGCGAGCCCGCCGCGGCCGACGGGGAGCGGCGGCCCGGCGGCCCACGTGTCCGTCGCGGGGTCGTAGATCTCGACGGCCGTGTGCTGCGTGCCGGCGAACGACTCGCGGCCCCCGATCGCCCACAGACGCCCCCGGAAGGCGACGGCGGCGAGGTGGTCGCGGGGCGTCGGCAGCGGCGGCGCCTCCGTCCAGCGGTCGGCGGCCGGGTCGTAGACCTCGTGCGCGCCCCGCACGCCGTCGGCGCTGCCGCCCACGGCGTGGAGGCGGCCGCGGAGCGCCGCGAGCGCGAGGGCGCCGCGCGGCGCGCGGAGCGGCGCGCGCGTCGCCCACGAGTTGCGCGCGGCGTCGTACTCGTAGACCGTGGCGCTCGGCGTCCACCGCACGCGGCCCCCCGTGTAGCCGCCGGCGACGAACAACCGGCCGTCGAGGACCGCGGCCGCGGCGTGGTGCACCGGCGCCGGCAGCGGCGCACGCGCCGCCCAGGTGTCGGTCGTCGGGTCGTACGCCTCGACGGTTGCCGCGGGCTCGGCGCCGGAGCCGAAGCCGCCGATGACGAAGACGCGCCCGTCGAGGACCGCGACCGCGACCTCCTGCCGCGCCGTCGGCATCGGCGCGAGCCGGCGCCAGCTTCCCGGCGTCCTGACGTCGAGCGGCGCGGGGGAGTCCGTCGTCGCGCCGATGCAGCCGATCGTCGCGAGGGCCGTGAGGACGGCGGCCACCGTGGGTGGTCTGCTCCAGATGCGGCGTGGCTCTATTGTAGCGAGGGCCGTGAGGACGGCGACCACCGTGGGTGGCCTGCCCCAGATGCGGCGTGGCTTCGTTCGCCCGTTCATCGCGCGTCCAGTAGGGCAAGAAGTCCCGCTTCGTCGAGCATCGTCACCCCCAGGCGGCGGGCGTCCTCGGCCTTGCCCCCGGGCGCCTCGCCCACGACGACGTAGTCCGTCTTCCTCGAGACCGCGGCGACCACCCGGCCGCCGTGGCGTTCGATCAGCTCCCGCGCGGCCTCGCGCGAGAGGCCCGGCAGCGCGCCGGTCAGCACCAGCGTCTTGCCCGCGAGCACCTGCGGCGCGCGCGGCGCCTCGGGCGCGGTCGTCACGACGCCGGCCGCCTGCAGGCGCTCGACGAGGCGCCGGTTGGCCGCGTCGCCGAAGAACGCCCCGACCGACCGCGCGATCTCGGGGCCGACGCCGTGCGTCTCGGCGAGCTCGCCCTCCGCCGCCGCCGCGATCCGCTCGAGG